>JADLCF010000096.1 GCA_020847315.1 Bryobacterales bacterium
AGTATTTGTACACGGGCAGAGAAGCGGAGTACGACGGATACATTCCGCACTGGCGCGGCGTCTATGACGATAAGGGCCGTGTGATGGTGGCGATTTGCCACAATTCGGATCTGGGAGACGCGTGGGAGCACGCCGACGAGCCGATGTATCCGGAGAAGTGGACTTCGCAAGCCTATCGCATGACCTTGAACTATATCGTTTACGCCATGACGCATTGAGCGGAATCACGCATTTCCTGGATTGGGCAAAGCTCCACTCATGCCGTTTGCGTTCGTGTTAGGTAGAGAACGAAAGAATGGATTGGCTGTTCCAATATCCGCGGATCGTCTTTGAACGGGGCACATTTGTGTTCCTCAGCGGGTGGCCGGTGTGGCTGCTGGTCTGCCTGACGGCCGCGGTCTGGTTGGTGCTGGCATGGCGGTTGTTCTGGCCGCAGGACGATCTGCCGATCCCACGCAAGATTCGCGAACTCAGCCTGGGCGGGCGGTTGCGTTTGAATCTCACCGCCCGAACTCTGACGATTTGGGTATTGCAATCGCTGTTCGCGGCGCTGGTGCTGTTCCTGGCATGGCGGCCCGGTCTGGAAGTCTCCGCGCTGCGGTCACAACAGAATATGATTGCCGTGCTCCTTGACGATTCCGGCAGCATGCTCGAAAACGACGGGGGCGAAACGAGGCTGGCCGCCGCCAAGCGGGTGCTTTCCGACGAAGTTCTACCGGGGTTGAGAGATCGTTTCGCGGTGAAGGTCTATTCGGTGAGCGGCGGAATCCGGGCGCTCGACGATCTTGCCGGTGCCAACGGAGCCGGCTCCGCTTCTCATCTGGGTGAGAGCCTGGCGCAACTGGCGCGCGATACCTCCAACCTGCCTGTGGGTGGCGTCCTCCTGGTGAGCGATGGCGCCGATAACCGGGGAGCGATTGCACCGGAGTTGCTCGCGGCGATTCGAGCGCGGCGGATCCCGGTTCATACGCTGGGCATCGGGCGAACCGGGATGGAGCGCGATGTGGAGATAGAGGATTTGCGGGCGGCGCCGCGCACGTTTGCCAATGCCAAGCTCTCCGCGCAGATGCGCATCCGTCAGGCCGGATTTGCCGGCAAGCCTGCGCGGCTGACGCTCAAGCTCGATGGCAAGGTCGTTGCCAACAAAGAGATCGTGCTGGCTGCCGACGGCCGCCCGCAGATCGAAGAGGTGACGTTTCCCGCGGGCGCGGCCGGCGCGAAGATTCTCGAAGCTTCTCTCGACCCCATGGAGGGCGAGCCGAACTTTGCAAACAATGTCCGCCGTCAACTTGTGAACGTCGATCCGGAGAAGCCGCGCGTGCTTTACGTGGAGGGCGAGCCGCGCTGGGAGATGAAGTTTGTGCGGCGGGCGATGGAGGACGACGAGACCCTGGAACTGGTCACGATGCTGCGCACGACGCAGAACAAGATCTACCGCCAGGGGATTGCCGATGCGAAGGAACTCGAAAGCGGATTTCCCACGATTCCCGAGGATCTGTTCGCGTATAGCGGTCTCGTGATCGGCACGCTGGAATCGAACTGGTTTAGCCCGGCGCAGATCAAACTCATCCGACGCTTCGTGGATGAGCGGGGTGGCGGGCTCCTGATGCTGGGGGGGCGCAACGGGCTTTCCGACGGTGGTTATGGGTCCAGCGAACTGAACGGAATCCTGCCCGTGGGCCTGGGAACCGCGCAAGGCGCCTTTTCCCGAACGCCCGCCAAACCGGTGCTGACGGCCCGCGGGGAAGAAAGCCTGATCACGCGCCTGGTGGACGACCCGGCGGAGAATCGCAAGCTTTGGGAAGCCCTGCCAAACTTGGCCGACCACCAGAAGGTGGGAGATCCCCGCCCAGGGGCGCAGGTGCTCCTCGAAACGGGGGCAGAAGGGCGGCGCACGCCTCTGCTCGCCATGCAGCGATTCGGTTTCGGGCGGACCGCGGTCTTCGCGACGGGCGGAAGCTGGCGCTGGCGGATGCAGCGAGACCACAAGGATACCGCGCACTTCAATTTCTGGCGTCAACTGCTCCGATGGCTGGTGACGGATGCGCCGCGCCAGGTTTCGACCGAGCTTTCCGAGCAGATTCTGCTGGATCGTGGCGACGTCACGCTTACGGCGCGGGTCCGGGATAAGAAATGGATTCCGGTGAACGACTCCACGGTGATGGCGCGAGTCGTGGGCCCCGACGGCGCGAGTATCGAGCAACGGCTTGAGCCGGTTGCCGGACAGCCGGGCGAGTACAAGCTTCAGGCGAATGTAACGCAGGCGGGCACCTACGTGGCGGAGATCGTCGCGCGGCGAGGCGCCGAGGAAGTAGGCCGGGATACGCTTTCTTTCCGGCGCGAGGATGGCGTCGCCGAAGCATTCGGAAGGATCCAGAACCGGGCGCTGCTCGAAGGGCTCTCCGCGCGGACGGGCGGCAACTACTATACGGTGTCCGACGCATCGCGCATTCCGGAGGAGCTGACTTTCTCGCAATCGGGACTGACGATGAAGGAAACCCGGGATTTGTGGCCGCTGCCGATTTTCTTTCTGCTGCTTGCGTTCTTGAAAGTGGCGGAATGGATCTTGCGCCGGAGGTGGGGTTCGCTATGAAGATCATCGTGGCGATGGCTTTATTGCTCGTGATGACGCCGCTTGTGCCGGCCCGTTCCGCGTACTTGATCATCGTGGGCCACCCTGGAGAGGACGATTACAAAGTCCGCTTTCAGGGTTGGGCGCGGCAGATGGAGAACGCGCTCGCTGAATCTCCGGAGAAACCGCTGGTGAAGACGGTGGGCGCCGCGACCGGCGGGGCAACCCTCGCCGAGTTGGAAGCCGCCATCAATGACGCGGCCAAGACGGCCGGCGCGGATGACATCTTCGCGCTGATCCTGATCGGCCATGGCTCCTTCGACGGCACAGACTATAAATTCAATCTGAGGGGGCCGGATATTCGCTCCGCGCAGTTGGCTGTGTTGCTTGACCGCATCCAATCCATGCGCCAACTGGTGGTGAACACGACGGCCGCCAGCGGCGGGGCGATGCCCGCCCTGGTGAAGCCGCATCGCGTGGTGATTGCCGCGACACGGACGGGCACGCAAAAGAATGCCACCGTGTTTGCCCGATATTTTGCCGATGCATTCTCCGATGCGTCCGCCGATACAGACAAGAACGAAACGATCACGGCGCTCGAAGCTTACACGTACGCGGCCCGCCGGACGAAGGAATACTACGACCAGGAAAAGCGGATTGTCACGGAACAATCCGTGTTGAACGACACCGGTTCGGGAGCCGGCGTGCGGGACCCCGGCGCGGATAACGGCCAGGGCTTGATTGCGGCGTCGTTCCCCATGCTGCGGCTGGGTTCCACGGCGGCCGCGGCGGCGAACCCGGAGAAGGCCGCCCTGCTCAAGCGCAAGGAACTGCTCGAACAGCAAATTGACCGATTGAAGTATCAGAAGGAATCCCTGCCGCCGTTGGACTACCGGCGGCAAATGAATGCGCTTCTGCTCACGCTGGCGCAAACCCAGGCTCAGATCGATCAGTAGGTTCTTCGATGAGATCGCCCATTCATATTGCCGCGTTCATTCTGCTCGGCGCCACGGCACTGATGGCTGCCGATCCTGGGACATGCTGGACGGAACGCAAGCTCGGCAAGGCAACGGAAGCCGGCGCGTGTTTCGAGGAGTTGACGCGTTCGAACAGCGCCCTTGCGCGGGCCGAAGGGCTTTGGGGCCAGGGCGCTTTCGAAGCGGCGAATGTGTCGTTCCGCGAAGCCCTCACTCGCGAACCATCCAGCCTGGAGGCGCGCGTTCGCTGGGGGCGGCTATTCCTGGAAAGATCGAATAGACAGGAGGCTCAACAGCTTTTTCAGGAAGTATTGAAAGTAAACGAGAACCACGCGGGGGCCTTGCTGGGCATGGCGCTCGTGAGCGCGGAAGGGTTTTCGAGCAAGGCGGAGGAACTGGCCGGCAAGGCGGCGGCAGCGGATCCGTCACTGCTCGAAGCGCAAGAACTGCTGGCGCGGCTGGCGCTTGAACGCAACCGCCTGGATGAAGCTCGCACGATCGGCCGCAAGGCCGTCGCGATGAAGCCCGGCGAGGCCCTGGATGCGATGGCCGTGCTCGCGGCGGCGGATTGGCTTGAGGATAAGCCGGTGAGCGAGTGGGAAAGCGCCGCGCTCAAGATCAATCCGAAGTACGGAGAGTTTTACGGGATTGCAGCGCGGATCTTCATTCTGCACCGCCGTTATAGGGAGTCGATCGCTCTTTACGAGAAAGCTCTCAAGCTCGATCCGGAGAATTGGCGGAATCGCAGCGAGTTAGGCGTGAATCTGATGCGGCTTGGCCGGGACGCGGAAGCCAAGCAGAATCTGGAAGCCGCGTACAATGCGGGCTTCCGCGATGCCGCGACCGTGAATACGCTCCGGCTTCTGGATAGCTATTCGCGCTTCGACCTGATCCGTAAGGGCAACACCGTTCTGCGCTTGAGCAAGAAGGAATCGGCGTTGCTGCGGATCTACGTGCAGGCGGAACTGGACCGGGCGATCGCCGCATTCGATAAGAAGTACCGCATGAAGCTCACCGAGCCCTTCCAGCTTGAGCTGTATCCCGATCATGAAGATTTCGCGGTGCGCACGATGGGGTTGCCCGGCTTGGGGGCGCTGGGCGTGGCCTTTGGGGATACGGTGGCCATGGATAGCCCGTCCGCTCGCCCCCCCGGGGAGTTCCATTGGGCCAGCACGATGTGGCATGAATTGAGCCACGTTTACGTCCTGAAACTCACGGACCACAAGGTGCCGCGATGGTTCACGGAAGGCATTTCCGTCCACGAGGAGACGCAGGTTTCCAAGGAATGGGGAGATCGTCTGGATCCGCCCATCCTCAAAGCCGTGCGGGAGAAGACGCTCTTGCCCGTGGCCGAACTGGACAAGGGCTTCCAGCAGCCGGATTCCCCATCGCAGGTGCTGGTGAGTTACTTCCAGGCAGGGCGCATCGTCGACTATATCGTGGAGACCTGGGGCTGGGAGAAGGTGCTCTCGATGATTGCGGACTTCAAGAAGATGCGGCCGACGGCGGATGTAGTGCAAGCGGAACTGGGGATGCCCGCGACGGAGTTCGACAAGAAATTTCAGGCTTGGCTGAACGCACAAACCGGCAAGATGGCCAACGACATCGGCGAGTGGGAGAAGAAGATGCCGGGGCTGGTGAAAGCGGCCCAAGCGAAGGACTGGCCCACGGTGCTGGCCGACGGCCCGGCGGTGCGCGATCTCTATCCCGAATATGTGGGAAAGATGAGCGCATACGAACTGCTTGCGAATGCCTATGCCGGGAACAAGCAACCAGAGAAAGCGATCGACGAGTTGTGGCGCTATGCGCGCAAGGGAGGGCGTGACCCGGGAGTCCTCAAGAGGCTCGCGTCCATGCTGGCCGAGGCGAAGCGGGAGAAGGAAGCCGCGGACGTATTGGCGCGGCTGAACTACATCTATCCACTTGATACGGATCTGCACGAGAAGCTGGGAACTCTCTATGCGAAACTTGGGGACAAGAGGGGCGCGATCACCGAGTTCCGGGCACTGGTCGCCATGAATCCGGGGGACTTGGCCGGCGCGCATTTGCAACTGGCGAAGGCCTATCGCGCGAATCTTCAGGTGAAAGAGGCCACGGATCAGGTTTATCTTGCGCTCGAAGTGGCCCCTGGGTACAAGGAAGCGCAGAAGGTGTTGCTTGAATTAACGGCGGCGAATCCTTAGGGGCAAGCGGCGCTGAAGAAGAGCCGGAGCGGTTCCGGCGGAGAGAGACGGTGAAGACGATGTTGGAAAACGCGGTGGAAACAATCGACTCCTCGGAGTTGCAGGGGCGCGTCTCACGCTTTCAGCAGGTGAACGGCGATATCGTGCGCGAGATGCGAAAGATCATCGTCGGCCAGGACGAGGTGCTGGAGCAGGTGATGATCGCCCTCTTCGTGGGCGGGCACTGCCTGATCACGGGATTGCCCGGCACCGCGAAAACCTTGCTGGTGCGCACGATCGCGGGCACGCTGGGCCTCGAGTTCCGCCGCATTCAGTTCACGCCGGATCTGATGCCCACCGACATCACAGGCACCGACATTATCGAAGAAGATACTGCAACCGGACGGCGCACTTGGACGTTCGTGAAAGGCCCCATCTTCGGGAATGTGCTCTTGGCCGACGAGATTAACCGGACTCCGCCTAAGACGCAATCGGCGCTTCTGGAAGCGATGCAGGAACGCAGTTGTACCGTGCGCGGCAATATGTACATGCTGCCGAATCCTTTCTTCGTGCTGGCGACGCAGAACCCAATCGAGCTGGAGGGTACGTATCCCCTTCCCGAGGCGCAGCTCGATCGCTTCCTCTTCAACACGAAGCTCGATTATTTGAGCGCCAACCAGGAGATGCAGGTGCTCACGCTGACCACCACGAACCACGAGAATCCCGTGGTGGCCGTGACGAGCGCGGAAGAGATTCTCAGCTTTCAGAAACTCGTGCGCATGGTGCCTGTCGCGGAGAGCGTCGCCCGCTATGCGTTGGCGATCGTGCGTGGGACGCGCCCATCGGATGAGTTCGCTTCGGAGATTGTCAGGAAGTATGTGAATTTCGGTTCGTCGGTGCGCGGCGCGCAGTTTCTGCTGCTGGCCGCGAAAACGCGCGCGCTGATTCACAAGCGGTATCACGTGACGTATGAGGACGTGAAGGCGCTCGCCATTCCGGTATTGCGGCATCGCGTGCTGCTCAACTTCCACGCGGAAAGCGACCGGCTGGATTCCGACTATATTTTGTCGAAGATGATCGAAGGCATTCCGGTTCCCAAGGGGGAATGACGAATCCAACGCGGACAGGTGGGCAGAGGCGATGAAGGCACAACCACAGCGATTTCTCGACCCCAAGGTGCTGGCGGGCATTTCGACGCTGGACCTTGTGGCGCGCACGGTGGTGGACGGCTTCGTTTCTGGCCTTCACCGTTCGCCCGATTTCGGCTTCAGCCAGGAGTTTGCCGAGTATCGCCCCTACACTCCCGGCGACGACCCGAGGCGCGTCGATTGGAATGTATTCGCGCGGCTTGACCGGATCTACCTGAAGCGCTACCGCGGGGAGACCAACACGCTGCTCACCCTGATGCTCGATTGCAGCGCTTCCATGCGCTACAGCTCGCACGCGATTTCGAAGCTGGATTACGCACGGTATCTATGTGCCTCGCTGGCGTACCTCTCCAACCAGCAGCGGGATGCATGCGGCCTGATCGTCTTCGATGAGCAAGTGCGGGATTACATACCCGCGTCCTCCCGGTATGGGCAGCTCAACAAGCTGCTGCATTCGATGGATCGCGCCACGGAAGGCGCCCAGACCGATTTCGAGGCGCCCTTCCAACACTTTCAGCAGTTCCTGCGGCGACGGGGAATCGTGGCGATTGTCTCCGATTTTTACGCGGATCCCGATGCGCTGATGCGGCAGATTGAACCCCTGCGGCAGCGCGGCAACGATGTCGTGCTTTTCCATGTGCTCGACCCGCAGGAGATCCACCCTCAGTTCCAGGGCGCGCAACTGTTCGTGGACATGGAGAGTGAGCGGAAGCTCGAAGTCTCAAGCGACTATTTGCGGGGGCCGTATCGAGAGCGTTTGCGGAAGCACCTTGAAACCATCCAGACCGAGAGCCGCCGAACCGGTCTCGATTACATGCTGCTTTCCACGGATAAGCCGCTCGACTCGGCGTTGCGTGAGTATCTCAGCATCCGGCAGGGGAGGTTCTAGATGGGCTTTCTAGCACCACTGTTCCTGGCCGGTCTCGTGGGAATCGGACTGCCCGTGTGGCTTCACCTTTTGCGCAAGCAGCAGGAGACGCCGGTGCCGTTTTCGACATTGATGTTCCTGCAGAAAACCGAGCAGCGGCACACACGGAAGAAGCAGTTGCGCCATCTGCTGCTGTTTAGCTTGCGCGTGTTGACTGTGCTCTTGCTGGCCCTGATTTTTGCACAGCCGTTCTACAGAGAGCCGCTGGCGGTGACGCAATCGAGCCGCCTGTTGCTGGTGGCGCTGGATTCGTCGCTGAGCATGCGGCGGGAAGGGCTGGCGGAGGCGGCGCGGCGAGACGCTCTCTCCGTGGTGGATGCGAATGCAGGCAAGCCCATGCAGGTCATCGAGTTTTCCCACGGCGCAACGATGCTGACCGAAGTCACCGTGGATGCGGATAAGGCGCGGGATGCCATTCGAAGTTGGGAGCCGGGCTACTCGAATGGCTCTTTCGCGGAGTTGGCGCAGGCGGCGGCGAGCATCCACGCCAACGAGAAGAAGCCTCTGGATTTGCAACTGGTATCCGACATGCAAGCAACCGGGATGCCGGCCAGCTTTGAGGAGAGCAAGCTGCCCTCCGGCACGGAGTTGACCGTGCATGGCGTGGGCGAGGCGAAACAGGATAACTGGTCCATTGACGCCGTGGTGGCCCCTTCGCGCGTAACGCCGGGAGTAAAGGCGCCGGTGCGCGCGGTGCTGGCAAGCTACGCTGGGGAAGACCGGGATTTGCCCCTCGGGCTGTACTTCAATGGAGCAAAGGTAGCGTCCGCCAGTGTGAAACTCAAAGCGGGCGAACGAGGGGAGGCAGCGTTCGCGGAGGTGGAGCCGGGGCCGCGGTGGACTCGCGGGGAGGTGCGGATCGAATCCACGGACGCGCTACCCGAGGACAATCGTTTTGCGTTCGCTTTGGAAAAGACCGACCTGCGAACGGTGGCATTCGTCAGCGGGGCAACAGTGAATCTTTCCGCCAAGTACATGGAAACGGCGCTGGCCGCGATCCCGAATACGCTTTACCGCTTCCAGATGCTCGCGCCGGGGCAGCTAAGCGAAGACAATGTCCGCACGTTCGCGTACGTGGTAGTCGACGCAAGCACGGGCGTGTTTCCGGCGATTCAGGCAGACCTTTCCCGGTATGTGCGCGCGGGCGGCGCGGTGTGGATCCTGTTGCCCCGCAGCGGAACGCCCGGCGGGAAGATTCCGCTCGCCGATACGACCCTCCTTAGTATGAGCCAGGGGGCGGAGCGTGGGGAGCTTCGCCTCGATACGCTCGCGCAGGCGCATCCGATTCTCGAAGGTCTGGAAGGGTTGCGGAGCATCCGGTTCCTCTCCGCATGGAAGGTGGATGAGAACGGCTACACGGTGCTCGCACGGCTGGGAGACCAGACGCCGGTGCTGCTGGAGAAACAATTGGGCGACGGCCGGGTGCTGCTTCTGACAAGCGCGCTCGATTCGGCATCCAATGATCTTCCCCTCCAGCCGGTGTTCGTGCCGTTCATGGAGCGGGTGTCGCGCTATTTGAGCGGGCTCACGGCGCGTGGATCCTCCCGGCACATAGACGATTTCTTCGAGATTCGCGCGCCCGGCGCGACGGGCGCGGCCGCAGGGTACGAAGTGACAGACCCCGCGGGCGCTCACCTCGTGAGCCGTGCGGAAAGCCTGAATACCGAAGGTGTGCTGCTCGAAGAGCCGGGCTTCTACCGGGTGGAACGGGTGGGTGGACGCGAAGAACTGGTGGCGGCGAACGTGGGCGCGCGGGAGTCGGATTTAACCCGGATGGACGATGCCGCTCTCGCGCTTTGGAAGCAAAGCGGCGGTGAGGCGGTGGCGGCGGACCGGGCGGAGAGTGCGAGGGATTCGGAGAGGCGAATTCCGATCGGCTGGTATGGGCTCCTGATTCTGGCGGGGGTGCTGATGGCGGAATCGGTTGTGGCGGACCGGTTCTGGCGCCGGAGTTCGGAAGGCGAGTCGTAGAGGCTCGGGTTCAACAACCTACGAAGCATGCCGGTCCTGACAGGCCGGATGCGTACTGAGGTGTCACAATGAGCGCACGGGAACAGCTATTTCGTTACCTTGCCGAGGTGGAGCGCCGGTACCGGACGCTCTCGCTGGTGCGAGGAGGCGCCCTGGTTCTTTTGATCGCGGTGGTGGGCACCGCGCTCGCCGTCGCGGGGTTGCTGGCGAGGCCGATGGGAATCGGCGCGCTGCGTGTGCTGCAGTTTCTTCTGTTTTTTTCGCTTGGGCTTGCGATCGCCTACCTGGTGGGGATGCCGCTTTTCAATTGGACGCGGCGCCGGACGGCGGGGGAACTCGAAAGGCGGAGCCCGGAACTCGAGCAACGGCTGCTCACCTTCACCGAACAGAACGAGAAGGATCCTGAGAATCCGTTCCAGGAACTGCTGGCGCGCGATGCCATGGATCGCGCAGGCGCGCACCCGCCCGAAGACATCGTTTCCGGCAAGCGGATCGCCGCATTCGCGGGTGGGGGTATTGCGGGATTCCTGTTCCTGCTGTGGATGATTTTCCTGGCGCCGCCTCCGTTTGGCCCCGGCGCAGCCCTCCTGTGGGCGGGTTCGTCATCCGCGCGCGAGAGTCTGCTGGCGCGCGTGGAAGTGAAGCCGGGGAATGTGTCGATACGCAAGGGATCGGACCAGTGGATCACCGCCACCATTCGCGGGTTTGGGTCGGACCGGGCCATCCTGCACGTGCGCGCGGAGGGCCGCGCGGAATGGGAACTTATCCCGATGACGCAGCAGGACAACCTTGCCACGTTCGAGTTCCTTCTGGCCGGCGTTGCCCAGCCAATCGATTACTTTGTCGATGCGGAAGGGATGCGTTCCCCGCAGTTCCGGCTGAAGACGATCGCGCTTCCAGAGATTGAGAAGCTTACGCTTTCCTACCAGTTCCCGTCGTGGATGGCCATGCCGACCGTATATCAGGAAGCGAGCGGCGATGTGAATGGGGTGGCGGGCGCCAAGGTGACCGTCAAAGTGGAGACGGATAAGCCGCTCGAGAATGGGTTGCTGGTTTTCGACGATGGCGTTGAGACGCCGCTCAAGAGTGCCGGCCTCAGCGCTGAGGCGGCGTTTACGCTCGATGAGAAAGCGAAGCGGACGTCCTACTACATTGCTTCGCGGGAATCGGACGGCATCATCCGGATGAGCGAGGATTACTTCATCAAGGTATCGCCCGAACAGCCTCCGGTGCTGCGCATCGCGCGGCCCGGCAAGGATGCGCGCGTGAGCCCGATCGAGGAACTCGGCATTCAAGTGAGCGCCGAGGACGATTACGGCATCCAGGCTCTGACACTCCATTACTCGGTGAATGGCGGCGAGGAACGCACGAAGCCGCTCCCCTTCAGCAAGGGAAGCAAGGCAATCGAAGCGGAAGCTATGCTGTATCTCGAGGACTTCAAGCTCGTTCCCGGCGACATTGTTTCCTATTACGCCAGCGCGAACGACGCGCGCAATATCGTGCGAACCGATATCTATTTCGCGGAGGCGCAGCCCTTCGAGAAAAACTTCAGCCAGAGCCAGATCAGCGGCCAGCCGGGGCAGGCCGGGGATGAGCAGGGCGATATCGCGCAAAGGCAGAAGGAAGTGATCGCGGCCACCTGGAACCAGATCCGCACGCCCCCGGAAGGAGCGGCGTTGCGGGAGACATCGCAGTTCCTCTCGCAGATCCAGGACAAGCTGAAGGATCAGGTGCAGACGCTGGCGCAGCGCATGCGGGCGCGCATGATCACGGAGAGCGGTGAGGCGTTCAAGCGTTTTGCGGCGCAAATGGATAAGGCCGCGGAAGAGATGGCGCGGGCCGTGCCGGAGTTGAAGGGAGCGAAGTGGAAGACTTCCATCGAGCCGGAACAGAAAGCGCTGCAGGCGTTGTTGCGCGCGCAGAGTATGTTCCGGGATATCCAGGTGGCGCAGCAGCAAGGCGGCGGAGGGGCGGGGGGCAGCGGGGCGAGCCGCGACCTGGAGAGCCTGCTCGACCTCGAACTTGATACGGAGAAGAACCAATACGAGACGGGCCAGTCCCCGGCTTCCGGCGGGCAGCAGCAGCAACAGAACGCGGAACTCGAAGCGATGTTGCGGCGGCTGGAAGAACTGGCTCGGCGTCAGCAGGAACTCGCCGAGCAGGCACAGCGGAATCAGCAGCAGGCTGCTTCGCGCTGGCAACAGGAGATGCTGCGGCGAGAGGCTGAAGAACTCCGTAAGAAGATGGAGCAAATGGCGCAGCAGCAGTCGCAGGGAAGCCAGTGGCAGCAGCAATCGATGAGCCGCAATCAGCAGGGTCAACAGAATCAGCAAGGTCAGCAGAGCCAGAGCGGGCAGCAATCGCAACAGGGGCAATCTCAGCAACAAGGACAGCAGAGCCAATCCCAGGGACAGCAGAGCGCGCGCCAGCAGGGCAGCCGGCAACAGGCAGGGCAGCAACAGACTGGGCAGCAGAATGCCCGTAACCAGCAAGGCCTTTCGCGCGATGCCCAGCAGCGCTTGCAGCAGATGCGCCAACAGGGGGTGGATCCCCGGTTGCAGCAAGCGTTGAACCGTCTGGAACAGGCGGAACGGGAGATGGAGCGGGCGAGTTCAGAGAATGCAACGGAACGAGGGCAGCGGGACCGGGCCACGGAATCGGCGGCGCGCAGCTTGCAGGAAGCGGAGTCGGCGCTTCGCGGCATCCGCAGCGCGGGTGACGAGGAAGTGCTGGACCAGTTGGCGGAGAAGGCGGGAGATCTGGC
>JADLCF010000097.1 GCA_020847315.1 Bryobacterales bacterium
ACAAATGTATTCCCACGAATTGCCTGATCCAAAGTTCGCCGGGCGAGTGTAGCAGCCTGGTAAACATTAGGTATGCCCAAGGCGCTTAGCGATGTACTGACTTCCTGACCGATCCTCAGTACATCTTCGCTGTCGGTCAGTGACAAACTGTCTTGCTGGTACTCGTTGAACTCGTCTTGGAACTCAACGGTGACATGGTTCGGAGTCTCAGCCATGCTGCGTGACCAGATACGGACACTTGCTTCACCCGAATCCCGCCGCAATATTCCCGACAGTTCTCCGCCATCTCCAAACTCGTAAGCGGGCCATCCCTCGCCGAGTGGCTCGGTGGCGTTGCTGTCGGCGAGCTTGTCCGGGTGTTGCGTCGCCACGGTTGATTCGGGTCGAAGTTGCAGCTTGCCGCCCAAACCGAAAGTCAGGTACAACCCCGACGCGTTTCTCACGCCTCGGACCAGGTCGCCTGCGCTTCGACGCTTCTGAATCACGAGATTGCACTGGAACTGCGGGATTGAGACTGCGTTGCCGTGCAGGTCCCGTACCTCCACTCGCTCGTCGCAGTATTCCGCTGTTCGGGCGAAACTGACCAGGTCGAGCTCCGAAAGCTCCCATCCACTCCGCCTGAGTATATCCAGAAGGATCCAGGATGGATTATTCGTGTAAGCCACATCGAGCGGATTGCCCTCGGAGTCGAACCGTTCCAGCCTCATACCTCTTGCGAGAACTTCGATTCGAGGGAGGCTCGCGCCGCTGCTCAACCTGTTGGGAAGTACAACCGAGAGCACCGCCATGCTGCCGTACGGATCGCCGTCGACGCCGCCGTTTGGAGTCTTGAAATCCTCGTTGAATGCGCCTGTGCGGCTACCTAGAGTGACGATGTTGTACCAGCCGGTGCCCGTCATATTCGTCCCAACGCGGCCGGGGGGGATTTCTACGTCATTTGCGATGACCTTCACGATCCCTTCCATCTCACCCACTCCGAGCAAGACCTCGGCGTGCGTCAGATTGCCGTCATTTCGAGCAAATACCACTGGAGGCCGATACCAGGCGGTACCGTACACCAGCGGCACCATATCGTTGTATTTGGCGGCATTGTCTATGCTGCTGGCCACATGAGATGATTTGTCACCATAGGTACGCACTGTCACGCTCGGCGGGATGAACTCGACACCTCCGAAACGCAAGGTTGCACGGCCGCTTTCGTCGCGGTTGAACATTCCTCGTTCCTCGCAGTTCGAACGCGTGTGATCGCAGGACGAGAACGGAATTCCGGCAAGTGTTGAGCCTGCACCGCCCTCAATATCCGGAGAATAGCCGCATCGGAAGAACGGAGAGTACTTCCCTCTGCTGCCACCGGCGACCGCCTGTTCCCGCTGCTCTCGCGTTTCTGGAAACATCCATGGACACCGGCGTTGAATGCGCACGTCTGGAAGGGCTATACGCTGAAGGCTGAGGCGGTTGGAAAAACTCAGTCTGAGTGTCGATTCAGTGATTTCGTCAGGCGGGTTTGCGATGCCCAGAAATACAACTCTGCTTATTGACGCGGGCTCGTTGTGCTTCAAATCGAAAAACAGAAACCGGACTGTGAGTTTGGCGCCTTTCCAGCCGGAGTTACGTTCAATCTGTGAGAAGTACGAGTCCGGGTTGGCGAGCACCATGCTGATCTTCGCAACCGTGTCAATGCCATCCTCGGAATGAGACCGGATCGCGAACGCACTGTGGCGAATGACACGTGGCTTGTAGGTTAGTCCTTCGTAGGTGACCGCATGAGTGCTCCATCTTTCAACTGAACCCGATTTGAGCTCGCAATCGAAGAGCAGAAGAGGTGTTTCGGTCACCTCGCTTTCTTTGATCTCAAAAATGGAACGCATGTTTATCCTTGGTCCGCCGAATAGAGCCGGATGGTAGCGGAACACTGGTTGACTCCGGTTTGCACTACGGAAAGCCGGTCATCTAGAAATCTTGCTCGCGAATGGACACCCGTCCGTGACCTGTTGCTCTTATATTCCGACGGGTTTGGCTGAGCCTCGAGTTGTGGGCCGAAGATGTCCAGGCTGCCGCCGGGCGAGATTGTCAGTCCGCAGCGAATCTGGTCCTCGCCGGCATTGAGATTCCCGGAGATATGGAAGCGCTCCCACCCACCGGAAGTGGGGTAGGAGCGGGCGATCACGGCGCTCGCCGTTGACAACGACAACTCCGCTGTCGTCGCTTGAGAACTGCGGGCGTAAAGACTGTAGCAGTAGTGCAGACTTCCAGGCGCGTCAACCACCTGTTGAAACCGCTGTTGAGCCTGGCCCGCGTTGACGATCGAGAACGCGTTGGCTCCCTCGAAGGGGTCGGGCCTCCCCGCCGCGATGGACAGTAGTGGATCCGTATTCCAGACTGCGGCCGTAGGATCGTCAGTCCAGGCAAGCAGATTCTCAAGAGGGTCGAGAAAGGTGAAAGTCTTCAGACGGCCCTCTACATCGTGAAAAAGCGTTTCAATTGCGGCCCATTCTTCATCAGTCAAGCCGCTGTATCGAAGTTCCCATACCGTAGATGCAGAACCGGCGTCGTACATTCTGAGGATGCTGCCATCCAGCGCTTCTGCGCGGATAGTTCTCTGAGCGTTGCGCCGCCGCAGCGGATACTGGCAAATTGCACCAGTGGACAAACTTGGAAAGTGCGGCATATCAGCTCCTGTTTTGGCGAATGATAAGAACGGTTCCGGACCTGCCTTCGGCCGAGGCATCAATTTCGAATTCGTCGTCCTCGAGGCTGCAGTTTTCGTACTGTACGTCGTCGGCGGGGTCTGTAAACTGAAACTCGTCAAGGCTGCCTTGTCGTGCCCGGAAGAAGTCCGCTAGCGCCTTGATCTCCGGGTCCTCAAGCTGGTCGAGCCGTATGATCCATTTGCGCATCGCCCCTGGATAGAAACGGAATCTCTGTTCGCTCCCATCCAGAAAGCGAAAGACTCTGGTCGAGTACTCGGCACTTCGTCCCGCGGGGTATTGCATCACCGCGCCTGTTCGCAACTTGGGAAATTCAGCCATCGG
>JADLCF010000098.1 GCA_020847315.1 Bryobacterales bacterium
AACTCCTGTGGGCGTTCGTTTGGGGCGACTTCTGCGATTGGTACGTGGAACTGAAGAAGCTCCGCTTCGAAGAGGGCAGCGGGCTCAATGCGCATTGGCGGAATATTCTCACGGTTTTCGAGTGCTCGCTGCGGCTGTTGCACCCGGTGATGCCGTTTATCACGGAAGAGCTTTGGCAGCGCTTGCGAGAGGATGGCTCCGGGCGCGGCGCATCGATCTGCCTGGCGCGTTTTCCGGAAGCAGACGCGAGCGTGGAAGACGCCGCGGCGGAAGCGGAGATGGGGGCGCTGCAGGCGATCATCGGCGCGGTGAGAAACCTGCGGGCGGATCTCGGCCAGGACCCGAAGAAAGTCATTGAGGCGCGGATCTACGCGCGCGGCATCGCGCACAAGGCCGCAACCGGACAGATGGAGGCGCTGAACAAGCTGGCGAGCGTGCAGGCTGAGGTGATAGAGGGCGATGCACCGCGGTTGAAGGGGGCGGTGCGATCCACGCCTTCCTTTGATGCCGTGCTTCTGGTATCGGCCGCGGAACTGGAAGCGCAGCGCAAGCGGGTCGAGAAAGACCAGCAGCAACTCGTAAAGGTGATCGCCAACACGGAGCGTCAGCTCTCCGATGAGGGGATCACGTCAAAAATGCCCGCGCACATCGTGGAAGGTTTGCGTGGGAAGCTGGCGGACTACCGCGCCAAGCACGAGAAGAACGCGGCAGCCTTGGCGGCTCTCGCGGATTGAGGCGGAAGGGCCGAGGCCGGACACGGATTCCAAGGAGGGGAGCAGAGGCATGAAAGCAGCGGATGAGCCGGTCTTCCGGGTGGATGATCCGGAAATCGAAACCCTCGTGCGCATGGCTCTTGCGGAAGACATCGGCGCCGGGGATGTCACGACGCGGGCGACGGTTCCCTCCGCGCGAAGAGCGCGCGGCGAGTATCGGGCGAAGCAGGACCTGACCCTCGCTGGAGTAGAACTGCTGCCATTGATCTTCCGGGCGCATGGAGGCGCGATCGATTCTCTCGAACTCCTGTTTTTGAGCGGCGCCCGCGTGGAACAAGGCACGGTGGTGGCGCGGGTGGAAGGAAACGCGCACGCACTGCTCGAGTGTGAGCGGGTGAGCCTCAACTTCTTACAGCGCCTGAGCGGGATTGCCTCACTGACGACGGAGTTCGTGAGACGGATGGAGGGAACAGGCTGCCGGATTCTCGACACGCGGAAGACGACGCCCGGCTGGCGCAAGTTGGAGAAAATGGCGGTGCGGGCCGGCGGCGGCGTGAATCACCGGCAGGGGTTGTTCGACGCCATTCTGATCAAGAACAACCACATCACGGCGGCAGGTGGAATTACTCCGGCAGTCGAGCAGGCACGAGAGAGCGGGCTACCGATTGAAGTGGAAGTGCGCACGCGGGCCGAGCTCGAAGAGGCACTCGCGATCGGCGTGGAGCGGCTGCTGCTCGACAACCTTACCCCGGATGCGGCGCGCGAGTGGATCGAATCCATCGCCGGACGCGCCTGTGTGGAGCTTTCCGGCAATATCACGCTGGATACCGTGGCGGATTATGCGCGCACGGGCGCCGATTTTGTCAGTTCAGGCTCCCTTACCCATTCCGTGCGGGCAGCCGATATCCACTTTCTGCTCACGCTTCTCTAACAGAGCGCCGCGGATTCCCGCAGGCCTGATTTCGAAACGGAATTCAGACTGGCCCAGTCTCATTGCTTGGGGCGTTTTTCGGCCACCTCAGGCTTCGACATCACGCCGGCCCCTTCAGGAGAGCGCATGCGTGTTCGACAAATAGCCGAGATTCACTCCGTTCACAATTCGTACTGCCGGCTCGGAAGCTGCTGCCTGGCGTTCTTTCTGGTGCTTTGTCTTGGGCTTCCCATTTACGCAACGAACGAGCAGGCTCCGGTAGAGGCCATTGCCGCGGAGTCTTCGAACAGAGGGGCGGGAGCAGAAGCCGGGATGGCCGCAGGGGCAGAACCGGACACCGCGGCGGAGCCCGCCGAAGGGGAGCACCTCTCCGAGACTTCCGAAGGCGTTCAATGGAAGCCGCTACTGGGCCAATCGATGCTGTTCCTAGGGGTGCAGCACGGCTTTCGGTTTGCCACGGAAGCCGGGACGCGGGAGGGGATGCGAGGCCCGTTTCTCAATGGGTGGTATCAATCACTCTCGGCGCTACACGGATGGAGCGACGGCGACCCCTTCTATGTCAATTACGTGGGCCACCCTCTGCAAGGAGCCGTTTCCGGATTCCTGTTTCAAGCGAACGATCCGAAATACCGGGCCATCGAATTCGGAAACAATCGGGACTATTGGAAGTCCCGGTTGAGGGCGGCCGCCTTCTCGTTCGCGTACAGCACGCAGTTCGAGATCGGCCCGCTTAGTGAAGCTTCGTTGGGCAAGATCCAGAGCACGTATCCGCAGCAAGGATTTGTCGATCACGTCGCCACGCCGATGATTGGGACCTTGTGGATGATCGGCGAAGACGTTCTGGACCGTTACGTCGTCCGGCGGATCGAGGGGCACACCGAGAATCCCTGGGTGAGGATGATGGCGCGCGGGTGGCTGAATCCCGGGCGCTCCTTTGCGAACATGATGCGGCTGAAGGCGCCCTGGGTAAGGGATAGCCGCCCTGGCGTCTGGGTCTACCGGTCAAGCGAGGAACGGTTACGGCAGGCGCGGGAGAAGGCGTACGGGCAAGCCGGCCCCGAGGCGCGTCGAAGGGACGCCGAACCGCCATGGAAGGTGACCGCGCCGTTCGAGTTCACGATTTCGACACGATATTCCGTGCATCCGCGGGGTGGCTCCGGACTGGACTGTATTGGCGGCGGAGCCACGGCAGTCTGGAATGTGGGCCCGGTTCATAGTTGGGTGGCGGATGTGGGCGGCTGCAAGTTGTTCACGTTCGAGCCGAGCCTCTCCGGCGACATCCTCAATTACCGCGTGGGTTCCCGATGGACCCGCCGCGGAGGCCGGGTTGTTCCGTATGGCCAGGTGATGGTGGGAGGAAAGCGCGCCACGGTGGAGAGCATACCGGACGATTACCTGGATGAAGTTCGGGCGATTGACCAGCTTCCGCGAAATCAACGCCCTCCGCGCTGGGAATACATTGACCGGCAGCAGGCGAACGGTTTTGCGCTCTCGATCGGAGGGGGCTTGGAAATGCCGGTGAAACGCGCCCTCTCGCTACGGCTGGCGTCACTCGATTACACCCATGCCTGGATCACGACGCCGGGCAATGCTAGGTACCCCGACAGCTTCATGATTTCGATGGGGCTCGCCTTGAGGGTGGGAACCTGGTAAGCGGCGCGTCTCCGGAGCGATCCGGGAGGAGGGTGCGCGGTTCCGGACGAGCGAAGGAAACTTGGAGTTCTTGGCATCCGTGCCCAATTTTTGCTACCATTAAGGGGCCGCACATGGATCGTTCCCCTTTCCATTGCCTCCCAATTTCCGATCACGGAGACCGCTTTTCCTAGAATGAGCTTCACGATTTTTCTTGGTAACTTGCCACCCTGGG
>JADLCF010000099.1 GCA_020847315.1 Bryobacterales bacterium
AGATGGCCCATCCGGAGTCATGTATCTGGACTTCGATTTGAAGAATATTTCCAGTCAGGGGGTTACGGCAATCGTCGTCATTACACCGGATGACGTCAACCACTCAGTAGATTTCTTCGGCCGCGATGACCTGGCTCCGGGAGATACGTATGTTTTCCAGGTCGCCACGGTAGAGGGCAATCGGCTGCTGAGGATTGTCGCGGTGGGTTACGCCGATGGAAGCTTCGAAGGGTCGAGTCGGCCGATAGGATTCCTGAGGTCTAAACGGTTGGGCCGAGCGCTTGAAACAAAGAGACTGCGTGACATCTACGCAGCCTTGGAGCCCGAAGAGTTTGAGGAACTTGGAATTGAAGGTCTAACGAAGAGAGTGGGGCGGCTGCCAGACACGGCAGGAGAGGCAATCGCTTCGCTTGGTGATGTACGTTTGTCCAATGCGTCCGCCGACGATGTTCGACAGGCCGGGCCTGACAGTCGGTTCGCGTTTCTGGCAGGTGTATGCCACGCGCGAGAGGATGCGCTTCGAGAACTGAGCCAACTCAGTGAGGATCTGGCCTCGCCGGCGCCAAGGGCGAAGGCTTTGCTTGACTATGAAATTCGAAATCACTTTATATCCGCTCAAAAACAGCACTATGCGGCGATGAGCCAAAAGCAGCAACAGGAATTGGAGGTGATGAAATGATACTCCGTTCACGAACCGCTTCTTACTGTTTTTTCGCTGTTGTTCGCATGCGTCAGAGCAACCCCAGTCTTGACGAACTCGGTCAGGCTCTGCTTTGCTTCCAGGGGGTGGGGGTGAGGTTGGCTGCTTCGCTGCGTTTGCGGTCGGCCATGCCGGGGAGGATGGCGAGGAGGTAGTCGCGTAGAGGCAAGCCTTGCCGCTTGCAGGTTTCGGCGACGCTGGGGATGGCGGCGACGCGGGGGCCGGCTTGCTTATCGGCCAGGTGAATCCATTTCCTGCGTTTATGCGCACGTGCGCATAATTTCGTCCGAGCGCCACGCCGCGCATCGAGTTCTCGGCGAGGTTGTTCGATAGCTCCACCACCGGGTGTTCGAGAAACACCGTGAGCTTCTTCCACAAGGTGAGCGTGTAGCTCACGGCTTGCCCGAGGGCGCTCTTGGGCAGCGTGTTCTTCTGCAAGCGGAGCAACTCCTCGCGCAGCGCGTCCACGAGCGGCGCGGCTTTCTCGTGACGCAGGACATGGCGGTCTTCGATACTCATCGCCGCCTCGCGGTCGATGGCGAACAGCGCGTCCATGCGCGCGACCACGCACGACGAAATCCTTCCGCGTCATCCCGCTCGTCCAGTAACGCAACACCAGTTGCTCGCCGTAATCCAGGGAAGAGATCGAATCGTTCATGCACCCAGATCTACGCGCCTCTATTATCTACGCGCCTCTATTGGGATTGCCGGTGCGTGAATCGGAGGGCGGTTAGGTTGTAGACCTCCAGACGAGGGATGCGGAGGTGGATGTAGCCGTTGCGGACGGTGGTTTCAATTGGGGGTGGCGTGGCGCCGGGGGTGAAGGAGCTGGCTTCGCGGAAGGTGTAGCCATCCGGGATGCGGACTTGCGCTTCGATGCCTTCCACGGGGTGGCTGAAATTGAAATTGACGAGGTGGAGAAAAAGGCTGCCGGTTGAGGCCTGACGGGTTAACTCCATCGTGACATAGGGAGGCGCGACGACCTTGGCCGACGATTGGCCGCGGGATGCCCATTCCACCGCTTCGGCGAGTTCGGCATGGTTGACGGGCAGTTGCCAATCCTCCAGAGGCAGGCCGTACTCCACGAGAGGAGGCGGCGGCGGAACGGCGGGAGCGATCCGGGGGAGATAGACAACGCGGCCGCGCCCGAATTCACGCCGGATGGCGGTTTCGCCAGGTTGTTCCGTGCCGAAGAGATCGGCGAGCGCGAACCGATCGCGGCGCAAACGCCAATCCGTTAGCAGGGAACTGTTCTCCGTGGCCACGAGTCCGCCACCGGCATTGACGAAGGAGCGGATCGCCGTGACCTGCTCGTCGCTCAGGGCATCCTGATTGGCGAGCACGAGCACCTTGTAGCGCGACAAATCCTTCACCTGACGGTCAAAGATGATTTGGAACGGAATCTGATGCTGGATGAGAGTCTGCTCCGCGAGCATGGCGCTAACCAGCGCCTGCGCGGGATTGAACTCGACGGCCGCGAAGGCGCGCAGGACCGCGACGTCGCCGAGGGGCGCGGTATCCCGGAAGTCCGGCTGGTGTTCATGGAAGAAACGGATGTAGCGGCGTGCTTCGGGCGTGAGCCGGATCCCATCGGGATGCACGTCGCCCACCATGCCGATATTGTTCCCGTTATAGGCCATGGCTTCCGCGATGCGCAGGTGCGGCGGACTATCGGGCGATTGCGTACCGTAGCGTCCGCCGGTATAGGCGAAGATCGACTTGCCCATGAGGCGCGCGGTCTTGTAAGAGCGGATTTTCGAGAGCAGCCGTCCGTCCGGGGTCCACGAGGCATAGGCGGGCGATTCACTGAAGACGACGTCGCCATGCTGCAGCATGTCATCATTCGAGACACCATTCTGGAAGCCGAGATTCAGCGCGAGGTTGAGGTTGGGGTTGCCGACCGTTGCCGCTTCCGGGTTGAGCGAATGGATGTAGTTGTCGTAAGCGGCGTATTGCCGTGTGACTTCGGACGCGCGCCAGAGAGCCCACTCCTGCATCAGGGGACTGCGCAGATGTTTCACGCTGGGGTTGCTGAGAATCCCGATATAGGGCGGAGGCTCAATGTCTTTGAAATCGTCAAAACCAAAACGAGGCCGTCGCTGGTCCACGGGGTATTTCGCCTCAAGCCAGGCCAGGAAGCGATCTCGGCAGAACTGGCAGCGGCAGGAATACGGCTCCGTGTACCAATACATTTGGTCAAAGTGAATGAGATCCAGCCCGATATCCTGAATGCCCAGGCGGAGCACTTTCTCAATGAACGCCTGGTAGCCCGGATTGTTACGGCATGCGGCGACACGGAAGGTCTGATCCGGACCGTAATAGACTGGCCGGTTATTCTCGTCCTTTTGCATCCAGCCGGGCGCTTGCGGCTCTTCCTGGAAGAAGGTTTCAGGCATCATGGTGCTGCCCACGTAGCCGCCCACGCGGATGCCGTGCTTGTGGGCGAAGCGGGTGAAGCGGCGGGTTGCATCGATATCCTCCTTCTCCGCCTCAATCCCGAAGCCCTTGTGGAGGTTGGTGATGACGAGGTTGACGCCCGCCTCTTTCAACCCGATGGCCGCGCGTTCGGCGCGCTCCGCCATCCAGTTCCGCTCGTCGATCCGGGGATGCCCCCCGCGGCGCCGGATGAAGATGAGGGGCTCCCAATTGCCCGCCATGACGATGCCTTCCGACATCCAGGCCGGGCGCGTGGGGCGATGGGGCGGTTCGGCTCCTGCAGCGCAGGCCGAAACCCAGAGAAAAAGAATGCAAATGACGTACCGCATGCCCCTTGCCCTTTCCGTTCTTCCGCTCAATCAAGCCGCACGCTCCATAAGTAACTGGACCGGCGGTGATGGTCATTTTCCCCCAAATATAGCTGGTGATCCGGCGCCACGGCGATTTCATGGATGCGGGCCGGTGCTTCGCCAAGCGAAGGATCGACCAGATTGTTGTAGCAGGAGATCCCTTTCGCGGCGCGCGTATCCCAGCGGATGAGCTGGGTGTGGCCGTTCATTCCGCCGGCGCCGTACAAGATCCCGTCGCGGATGGCAAGGGCGGGGAAGCGGCCCGACGCCATGACGTGGGCGATTTTCACAACCTTTCCCGTGGCGATATCGATGCGGCAGAGCACGCCCGCCACGGTGCCCGCATAGATGTACCCGCCGCCGTCATAGACCATGGAGTCACAGAAGCCATAGTCTTCGCGATGGCGGGTTTGGGCGAGAGTGCTGGCGACGCCCGCGGGCTGCGGAACGTCCGGTTCAAGCTGAATGGGATCGGCACGGCGAGAGAGGCCATGGGAGAACCAGACAAACCGGTCCTCATCGGGATGGTACTTGAATAGCCGGATCGGGCATGGCCCAGGGGACTCATCCCAGGCTCTCGTTTCGGCATAGGTCCCCCACAACCAGCCATCCCGGTCGACCACCGCGTTGTGAGGCTGGGCGAACATGACGGCGTTGCCGACCCAGGCGAGAATTTCCGCGCGGCGCGAGGCGAGATCGAAACGGAAGACGGATTCGGCGGGATAGGTGAAGCCGTAGACGATCCCGCGCTTCCAATCGGCCGCGATGGATTGGATATACAAGTGTGGCACGGGGACGCCCAGGACCTCCGACTTGCGGGTGCGAGGGTCGAAGCGGACGATCTTTCCGCCCGGTGCATCGCGCTGTTCATCCACGTCGTGCAGCAGGGAAGTGCCGAAGTAGTAGCATCCGTCCAGCGGGTTCTTGAGGAGCGCACGGTGAATCTTGACGTCGTAGCGGTCAGCCCAGGCCTTGGACTCAAGCGAAGTAAAGCGCTGCGTGGCGGGGTTGAAGGTGTAGAGGAGATCACCGTCAATGGAGTTCAGGCCGCAGTAAACCAATTGCTCTTCATCGTCGTAGGTGACGGCGTCGAAGCTGATCCAGCCGTGGCGCCATGCGGGGTCTGACGCCAGTTGATGCCAACTCCAGCGGCCCTCGATCTTCTCTTTCCACCCTTCGAGGGGAACGTCGCGAAGACGGAAAGACTGGATTCGATTCACGGCGACCATGGTATTTCCTTGAGAGAAGGGATGCCAGCTTGTCCATTGTGCCACCCTCCGGGTGAGAGTGGCGGGGCGGGAGGCGCGTCCCTCTCCGGCTCACGCAAATTCTGCGAGGGACAAGGAACATAGCATAGGATTTGCCCGTTCTTCGCTTGCCTTGCTAAGATTGAAAGGTTGCCCGGACGCGCATGTACGGGCAGATTCCGCAGCATCGTTGAGATCTCCATGCCGAAACTAAAAACACACAAAGGCGCCGCCAAGCGCTTCAAGAAGACCGGCACGGGCAAAGTGAAGCGCAACAACTCGATGCACCGCCACATTCTGACTTCGAAATCCACGAAGCGGAAGCGGCGGCTGCGTTTGGCAGTGATGGCTTCCGACCCCGATACCAAGGTCATTTCCCG
>JADLCF010000100.1 GCA_020847315.1 Bryobacterales bacterium
AGATCCACGCTTTCCAAACTGGAAGCGAGTTCGAGGTTTAGCTCAGGGCTGGCTTGTCCGGAACGTTCCGTCATGCTGATTACGGGCGGAATGCCTTTGGACATTCTATCTTGAATGGGCGTTTGGTTGCCCGGAATGGGCGGGAAGGGCCGGGGCGGGGCAGGGTGGAAAAGGCCTGAAGCTTGCGCTTCAGGCCTTGGGTTGCGGGGCGGTTACTGAGCCGCGCCGGATTCGGACTGGACCATCATTTCAATTTCGATGAAGATATCGACCTTGTCGCCGACCAGAAGACCGCCGGTTTCCAGCAGGGAGTTCCAGGTCATCCCGTAATCCTTGCGGCTGATGGAGGTGCGAGCGGAAGCGGCGCGGCGGAAGACGCCCCAAGGGTCTTTAATCTCACCGGTGGGGCCTTCGACAACGAGGACGACGGACTTGCTCACTCCGCGGATCGTGAGGTCCCCCGTAATCTTCAATTCGTCTTCCCCGGCGGGCTCGACCTTCGTGGAAACGAACGTCATGGTGGGGAAATTCTCAACGTCGAAGAAGTCCGCGCTCTTGAGGTGCGCATCGCGCTTCTCTTCGCGGGTGCTGATGCTGGCCACGCCGATGACGGCCTCCACTTTCGAGGCGGAAGGATTGGCGGGGTCATAGACTACATGGCCCTGCACGTCGGCGAACTCTCCCTTCACCTTGCTGATGCCAAGGTGCGCGACGGCGAAAGTTGCGCTGGAGTGGGCTATGTCGATCTTGTAGGTGGTTGCAGTTGCGGTCGCGGTCATGAATGTTTCCTCCTGGATGATGACGTTTGGTTTGACTTGGGCGGCGATGCTTCGCCGACGGCGCCCTCGCATGTGGGTGCGGCGGCGCCGGGATGAATGCTCCGCCGCACGCATGCGAGCAGATGAGCGAGTTGGACCAGCGTGGATTCTTCCACGCCGATGAAATTCATTACGGCGCTCGATTGAAGCGGTTCGTCCAAAGCGGCCAGCAAATCCAGGCCCCGGGCTGAAATGTGGGCGTGCACGACGCGCCGGTCCAGCTTGCAGCGCTCCCGTGAAACCCAACCCTTGGCTTCCATCCGGTCCAATAGACGGGTAATGCCGGGCGCGGTCTCGATCATTCGATCTCCTATGGCGAGCGTGGGCAAGCCCGCGCTGCCGGCGCCGCGCAAGATGCGGAGCACGTTGTATTGCTGCATCGTGATGCCGGACGGAGCCAGAAGATCGCCAATGGCGGTGCGGATGAGATCCGCGGTCCGCAGGATCGAGAGGATTGCTTCCTCTTGCGCGGATGGGAACGGGCTCGATTGCCGGATCTCCGCTTGCAGGCTGGAAGGAATTGCCTTCATATCCAAAGCTTAGCAGACAATTATTGTTATGTCAAGTATTGATGAGACAATGACTGATTCTTTAATGTGGATGCCGCAACGAAAAAAGCCGATAGCGGCCACCGCGATAGGCGCTATCGGCTCTTCCTGGTTGCGTGACTGCGCTTAATTGGCCGGGACGACGTGGGGGTGATCGCCATAGACGATCTCCACCGTTCTTCCGCCAAGAGCGAGGGATTGCCGGCCCGCCTCCACGACGAGTTCGTTGAAGGCGCTGTTGGACGGGGTGGCGAGAATGCCCTTGGCGTCGATCTCGCGCAGCAGGGCGACGCGCGCGGGCAAGCTGCCGGCCCGATCCGCGGGATCGGCCAGCGCTTCCACCTGGCGGCAGGCTTCGAGCAGATGCGCGACGGACCGGAAGCCATAGCCGACGGGCTGGAGCGTTTTCCCCCCGGTATCGAGGTACTGGAAATAGTCCGTGCTGGGTTCGTGATACGCGGTGGCGCCAGGGCTCGAAGGGGTATCGAGGTAGGCGTAGCGCATGCCACGGTATTGGTCGTCGTGCGAGAGGAAACCGCCCCGGTCTTTCGGTGTGTCTCCGAAATAGAGAGTGAGGCCCTGGGTGTTGGAGCCGGGAGCGGCGTCGGGGAAACTGAGCGAGTTCTGCACGTTGAGGCAGGCTCCGTTTTCCCAGAGGACGCGGGCATCGGTCCACAGATAGCCTTCGACGCCGTTGGGGAACTTGTCCTTGATGCCGTAAAGGCTGACGGCGGTGGGCAGGAGACCAGTGATGAAATGGACGAGATCGACGTAGTGGCAGCCGATGTAGGTGAAGGCGTCCGTATTCTCGCTCTTGAACCAGTTCTGGAAGTTGGAGTGGCGATAGTACCACTTCTCCATCAGGCAGGCGGTGCCCAGACGCAATTCGCCAAACATGCCGCCACGGAAGCGGCGGCGGGCGATGAGGCTGCGATCGTCGAAGCGCTTGTGATATTCGACGCCGACGAAGAGACCGCGGGCTTTGGCTTCGCGCTCCACGATCACCGCCTGCTCATGGTGCAGGACGAGGGGCTTGACGCAGATCACGTGCAGGTCACTCGCGAGGGCGGCCATCACGGTTTGAAAGTGTAGCTGATCCGGCACGGCGGCGACGGCGACGCTGCCGGGCTTGAGAGAGCGGATGACGTCCTCGTACAGGGTGGGGTGCTTCTCATCAGGGTCCGCATCGAGAGCGGGCCAGGCGTGGAAGCTGGAATCGGGGAATGCGCGGCGAATGGTTTCGGAGGCGGCAAGCTCGCGAAGCGCGCGGCCCTGCAGGGCGACGATGTGGATCTCTCCGACGGCGCCTTCAAGCTGAAGCTGATACAGCGAGGGGAGGATCTGATCGTGAGTGATCATCCCCCCGCCGACGATGACGACATCCGGCACGCCCATTAGGAGAGCACCTCGCTCAGGGCGCGCGCCTTTCTTTCGGCGAGCACCGCGGTGAAGGCTTCCTCGAATACGCCGCAGGATTCCTTTATGGCGGCTTCGGTAATCGAGAGTGGCGGGCAGATCTTAATGGTGCCTCCACCGAAACCCACGGGGTTGAACATGAGCACTCCGCGCTCAACGCAAGCGCGGACGACTTCCCACGCGAGCTCCGCATCGGGTTCCTTCGTGCCGGGCTTCACGCAGGCGACGCCGGCGACGAGGCCGCGCCCGGCAACAGTACCGATTTCAGGCGTGCGGGCGGCGAAGGAGCGGAGGCAATTCTGCAGGATCTCTCCCATTTTGCGGGAATTCTCGACCAGGCCTTCGCTGAGGATGACCTCCACGGAGGCGAGGGCGGCGGCGCAGCAAACCGGGTTGCCCGAATGGGTGGAACTCATGCTGCCAGGGGGGTGCAGGTCCATCAGTTCCGGACGGCCCGCGACGGCGGAGATAGGGAGAGAACTGGAAATGCCCTTGCCCCAGGTGACGAGATCCGGCACGAAGCCTTCGTACTGCTCGAAGCCCCACAGCGTGCCCGTTCGTCCGAAGCCGGCCTGGACTTCATCGGAGACGACGAGTATATCGTGCTCCTTGCACCATGCGCTCAGGCGGCGGATGTAATCGTCCGGAGGGAAGGCAGCGCTGCCGCCCTGGTAAAGCTCAAAGACGACGCCGCAGATGCGGTCTGGGGTGACGCCGTGGCGGGCGACCTCAGAAAGGAAGAAGTCGAATGAGGTGTCTTCCGTGCGGTAGCCATCGGGGAAGGGGACCTGGATGAAGCCGGGGTCGAAATTGACGATCCAATCCTTCAGGGATGGGATGCCGCCGATCTGCTGGCTGCCGAGCGTGCGGCCGTGGAACGCTTTATCGAAGGAGATGACGACGTTCTTCTTCGCACCGCCCACCTTGACGCCGTGGGTGCGACAAAGTTTGATGGCGCATTCGACGGCTTCCGACCCCGTGGTGAGAAGGAAGATCTTGCGGAGTTTTTCCGGCACGAGGGCGCTGAGGCGCTCCACCAGTTTGGCGCGGATCACGCTCGGGAACGCATAGGTGGTGAGCAGTTGCTTCTCCGCCGCCTCCCGGATGGCTTTGATGATGGCGGGGTGACCGTGCCCGGCGTTTGTGATGAGAACGCCCGAAGACCAGTCAATCCAGCAGTTTCCGTACGGATCGAACACTTGGAAGCCGACGGCGCGATCCCAGAGGACCGGGGGCTGGCCCTGCATGGCGATTGGTTCGTGATCGGCCAGGCTCTCAAGCACGGGAATCGATTCCGGGACAGGGAACGACGTGACGATCCGGCGCAGGGACGTCTCTACCGGGGGAATCTCCCGGGGGATGAGGGGGTAAACTTTTGCCACGACCCTATTGTCTGAAACCGGGCGGTGGGAAGCAACCCTCGCGCGCGAGCGCCACGGGCGCTTGGAGCGGCTGCGAGCCGAGTTCAGGAGATTGCGGCGACCGTTTCCTTGTCGAGTTGGACGGCATCCATGAGGTCATCGTAGAAATTCGGCATCGCGGCGAGGACGCGGCTCCAGTTCGGGATGAGCGGGTTGCCAAGCGGATCGCTGTTGAAGCTTTCCGCCGCATCGCGGAGACTTTGGGCGAAGATGGAAACCGCGTATTCTTCTGCGTGCCGGTCAAAAACGAGCCCGTTGAGCATGGCGTCGGCATAGTATCGGGCGATGGTGTCCTCGGCCATGCGGACGTAACGGATTTGCAGGCTGCGGAAATGGTCGTTCGTAAAGACGACGCCTTCGCCGGCGAGGGTGCGGAAGAGGGAATTGGCGATATCGGTGGTCATGCGGCGGAGTCCCTTGGTGGGATCGTTGTCGCCCAATTCCTGATGCTTGTGGTCGTAATTGTCCGCAAGGTCCACCTGACAAATGCGGGCGGGCGCGCAATTGCGGAAGACCTCGGCGAGGACGCCCACTTCGAGGCCCCAATCGCTGGGGATCCGGTTCACGAGCGCGAGAT
>JADLCF010000101.1 GCA_020847315.1 Bryobacterales bacterium
ACGGCAAGAATCGCGATTCAACACGAGGCGGGCCACCGATGGAAGCGTGGTTCATGCCGCCCCACCGGTTCATAGGCACGCACAAGTCAACTCTAGCATCCTGGACAAAAACGTCAAGATTTTTGTGGGCCTGGGGTCTACGCAGCGATAGCCATGTCATGTATACCCTTGTGCCGTGTGCGTGCCGGCTAGAGCGTGACGGTTTCCGGGAAGGCTCCCGCGATATCCTCTTCCCGGAAGACCTGCCGGTGAATCTCCGTTCTTCCGGCTGAGGTGTAGATCAAGTGGATGCGGCCATCGGTACTTTGGATCGCATAGGGGTAGGCAAACTCTTTCTTCCCGGAGCCGATGTCGAGGCCCGTGCGCCAGTGCTTCCCTCCATCTTCAGAGAGCGCCAGGCTGAGCGGGGTGCGGCCGCTGCGCGCGTGGTTGTAAATCAACAACAAATGGCCATTGCGCAATTGCAGGAGATCGACCGCGGCGTTGGGGTTGGGGAACCGGTTCACGAGTTCGTGGCCCGCGCTCCACGTGATTCCGGAATCGTTCGATTCCGCGTACACCATCCAGGCGTCGGGGCGGTCTCCGTATCCGCCTCCCCGTCGGCAGAAGGCGATCAGGCGCCCGGGCGCAACCTCGGTCGGCGCCGGTTGCAGGTTGCCGAGCCGGGAAACGATATCCCCGCCACGCGTCCATTCTTGTGTCGCGGGATCGTGAAGAAGGCAGAAGGAGGCCGTCTCTTCCCCGACAAACTCCCGGTCCTCTCCAGCCTCGCGATAGACGGGCAGTAGATAGCGGCCGTTGCGCAGCACCAAGGGCTTGCCGCGCACGAGCGTCCCTCGTTCGAGAGTCAGAAGGGAAGGGTCGGACCACGTCCGGGCGCCATCGGCGGAGACCTTCGCCGCAATACGGCCTTCGCTCCAGGTCTCGCCGAAGCGCACCACGTAGAAGAGCCACACCAGTCCCGGTTCCCCACCCCTGGGCGGAGCCTGCCAGACCACCGGGTTTCCTACCGCTCGAAACGGGTCGCGGGCGAGCAGGCTTGGCCGTGACCATCCGCCTGTGTTCACCGAACTCGCGTGCCGGGCGGCCAGACGCGTGCCGTAAACGCCGGTGTTCGAGCCATACTCCCCATCGCCGCCGAACCACGCGAGATAGAGATCCCCATTCGTAAGCTGGGTGATGGCGGCAGGGTGCTTGTACTTGCCCGTCGGAACCTTTGGCCCGGCCACCAGTTCCGTGGGAAGCGAGATTGCGCGCCGGGCGGCGGTGCTCGCCGATTGCCCAAAGGCGCGCGTACCCGGCGCCACAGCCGCAACTGGCAGGAAGAGCGAGGCCTGCAGCAGGAGACGGCGGCCGATGGGACGCAGATTCGCGAGAGAGCCACTCGGCCCTGCGGAGGCATCCGGCGATTGAGAACCTGGACCGGCGGGCAGCGGTTGGCGTGGAAGGCTCATGGAACTACTGTAGCCCGTTGGTCTCTCGCCGCGGTGAGCCGTGTCTCGCGGGCGGATAGAGGCTTGGCAGGCTGCGCCTGACACAGGTTTGGCGTGATATGATCGCCTTCGATTGCCCAGATTTCATCGCGGACGGCTGGTGACTACAAACGATACGCGATACGAGGACTTATGATTCGCCTTCTTGCCTGCATGCTCCTGCTTACGCCGCTGTTTACGTTCGCCGCGGAACCGGGCTTCAAGCCTCTCTTCGACGGAAAAACGCTCAACGGCTGGAAGGGAGATCCGCGCCTCTGGAAGGTGGTGGATGGCGTCATCGTCGGCTCCACGGAAGGCGTCAAGCTCGACCACAATACGTTCCTGATCTATGAGCCGCGACCGTTCTCAAACTTTATTCTCAAGGTGGACGTGAAGCTGCGCAATCACAATAGCGGCATTCAGTTCCGGAGCGAGGAATTGCCCGATTACGTCGTGCGCGGGTATCAGGCCGATATGGCGGAAGGCAACTGGTGGGGCGGCGTTTACGAAGAAAAGGGCACGCGCGGCGTGATGGTGAACGGCTGGAAGGGGAAAGCCGAAACAGTGGTCCGCAACAACGATTGGAATGAAGTGGAAATCCGTTGCGACGGGCCGAAAATCGACATCTTCATCAACGGCCTGCATACCGCCACGCTGACAGACAGCGCGAAGCTTTCCGGCATCATCGCCTTTCAACTGCACCAGGGGCCGCCCATGGAAGCGCGGTTCCGCAATATCCGCATCAAGACGCTGCCTTAATCCGGGACGGCCGGTGCAGGCATCGCAATTGTCCCTTGCCGCCATGGCATTGAGCAACGCGGCAACGCGCATTGAGCAACGCGGCAACTCGAATTGAGCGGCGGGACCACGCTCGAGTTTTCCTAGGAGGAACACCTTCATGTCCAGACGCGTTTCCATCGGCACCTGGGCCTATACCATCGGCCCCTATAGCGCGCATCCCGTTCCGTTCGACACGGTCTGCGACAAGCTGAAGGAACTTGGTTTCGATGGCGTCGAACTCGGCGCCTTCCCTCCCCATCCCAATCCCGGGAACCCCAACGGCCCGGATGCGGATTGGCCGGGCGCGCTCCCGGAGAAATCGCAGCGCGCCGAACTTCGCGCCCAGATGGAAGCGCGAGGCCTGGGCTTCAGCGGGATTGCCGCGAATCTCTGGGGAGAGAAACTCCTCAATACCGAGGACCCCTCCAAGTACGTCCAGGAGTTCCGGCGCAACTGTGAGTTCGCCGTGGACCTCGGCATTGGCGGTGTGCGCGTTGACACCGTCCAGCCTCCAACCATCCTTCGTGAACTGGACGCAGCCACCGCGTTCAAGCGCATCGGCTCCACCTGGCGAACGTGCGCGAATATCGCGGCGGACCATGGACTGAACATGGTGTGGGAGTTCGAGCCGGGCTTTGCCTTCAACAAGCCGAGTGAAATCACGCGTGTTCACGATCTCGTGGACCGGCCCAACTTTGGGCTGATGTACGACACCTGCCACGGGGAGATGGTGGGCGTCGTGGGCGCGCGGCAGGAAGGCGAGAAGGAAGTGTTCGCCAGCCAACTGGAGTTTATCCGCTTCCTTTCCGGCCGCATCATCCATCTTCACCTGATCGATTCCGACGGCACGTGCCATAAGGACGCCAACGGCGAGGACGAAACCTCGGCGCATCCTCCCTTCGGGCTCGGCCACCTGAATTTCGACGAACTCGTGCCGGCCATCCTTAAGGCTTCGGACATCCCCCACGATTGGTGGACCATCGATCTTTGTTTCTGGCCAAACGCCTGGGAGGCAACTGCTGCCTGCAAGAAGGCCGTTGATGCGCTGGTGGAGAAGTACGGCTAAGAAGCACGGCTAAGGAGACATTCGATGAGCAAGCAACTGCGCGTTGGCATGGTTGGTTACGGCTTCATGGGGCGGACCCATTCGAACGCCTACAAACGCCTGAACGATTTCTTCTCCGTTGAACACCGGCCGGTCCTGAAGGCCATCTGTGGCCGGAACGCGGAGAAAGCCGCCGCCTTTGCGAAGAACTGGGGCTATGAACGCGTCGAATCGGATTGGCGCGAGCTGGTGCGGGCGAAGGATATCGACCTGATCGATATCGGCACTCCCAACGACACCCACTTCGAGATTGCTATCGAAGCCGCTCGCAACGGGAAAATGGTGCTTTGCGAAAAGCCTCTCGCCATGAATGTGGCGCAAGCCGAGGAGATGACGCGCGCCGTCGAGATGGCGGGTGTCCCGAATATGGTCTGGTTTAACTACCGGCGGGTTCCCTCCGTAGCGCTAGCTAAGCAAATCATCGACGAAGGCCGCATCGGCAAGAGCTTCCATTACCGCGCTACGTATTTGCAGGATTGGACGATCTCACCCGATGTTCCCCAGGGAGGCGCGGGGTTGTGGCGGCTCGATGTCAACGCCGCCGGTTCCGGCGTGACGGGCGACTTGCTGGCCCATTCGATCGATACGGCGATGTGGCTGAACGGCCCGATTGCCCGTGTATCCGCCATGACAAAGACCTTCGTCAAGGAACGCGTTCATGCGGAGACGGGCGCGGTGCAACCGGTGGGCATCGACGATGCCTGCATGTTTCTGGCTGAGTTCGCGAACGGCTCCATGGGCACTTTTGAATCCACCCGTTACGCCCGGGGCCGCAAGAATTTCAACACCTTCGAGATGAACGGCGAGGATGGCAGCCTTTACTTCGATCTCGAAGAGCCGGAGTATCTGCAATTCTTCGAGTACAAGCAATTGCAATCCGGAAAGAAGGTGGAAAGCCACCTCACTGGCTGGCGAAAGATCCACACCAC
>JADLCF010000102.1 GCA_020847315.1 Bryobacterales bacterium
CCTCCATGCCCCAGCCGTGCCTGGAATAAGACGTTCCGTCAAGTGCGTGTCTGGTTCAGACCTGGTCTACGTCTGTTCCTTCGCGGCGCGATACTTCTCTATGCGCGGAATCCGGGCCGGGGGGCTCGCGGCAGGTTGGGGGGAGGGGGAGCGACTCCCCCCTTGACTCACGGCGGCGGACGCCGCTAGCGGTAAGTTTGTGAACGGGCAGCAGACTAAGGCATGTACCGCATCGCGTACACGATGGCGGGGCCGTCGCTTTCCCCGATCACCATCAGCAGCAGGTCGCGCTTCGCGTCGTAGACCATCGCCCGGTTCTGGCCCGCTGCGTTGCGAGGCGCATCGCCCGCGAATGACGCCGGGACGCGCTTCCAGGCGTTGCCCGCCGGCGAGTAAGCCCAGAGCGCCAACGTATTCCGATCTTCCGGTGCGCGCGTGCCAATCAACAGCACGTCCGCCTTCGGAATATACGCGGCTTCCCGTTCCGCCACCAGGCTCTCTCCGCTCGGCTCCAGATGAATCCAGCGGCGGCTCGCGAACTCGAACGCCCACAATTCATCGCGGCGCGCGCCCCCGCCATGGAGCAGCAGGCGATCCCGCTTGGTGTCGTAGGCCAGGCTGGCCGTTTCATAGAGGTTCTGCGGCGATGGCTGCCGTTCACCCAGGCGCGTCCAACGCCTCTCCGCCACGCTGAAGAGGTAGACCGCGTTATCCACGGGCGCATCCGCCGGGCTCCACGGGCGTTGGTAACCGGGATCGTTCAGACGCGCCGGCCAATCGACATTCACCGCCATCACGCCGTGCGGCGTCGTCACAAGCGTATCCAGTCCCACCGGGGCCGCGGCGAGAAGCTCCCACGCGCCCGTCTCCGAATCGTAGCTGAAAGTGCCGTACTGCAAATACGACGAGGGCGTTTGGACGATCGCGTCCGGCGCCGCGCTTCGTCGCGCGGGATACGCGCGCAGGGCTTCGGGGGCGTAGCCGGCGGTCGAGCGAATGGTCCGCATCATGATCATCTTGCGGCTCACCGGGTCATAGGCATAGATGCGGCGGCCGTGATCGGTCCAGGGCGCTCCCCGGAACGTCACCCCGGCCAGGCGCACCCCCTTGTCCCAGGCCCGCTCGGGAAACTCCGGAGCGCCATCGGCGAAACGCCAGCGGTTCCGGCCCGGGTCGTATGCATCCACATCGCCCCCGCCGTATCCGCAGTGGCCTCCGCCCCAGTAGAGAATCTCTCCGCGCGAGCTGTCGAAAGTCGCCGAACCCCACGTGCGCGCCGGCACGTTCTGTTCCCCGTTATTCAACAACACCCATTGGTTCGGCGGGAGCGAATCGAGGTTTCGCGGCGCTGCGGCCGTTTCCGGATTCACGCGCTTCGCCATCGGCTCATAGTGCGTGGCGGCCGGCTTCGCGGAAGCTTTCAGCGCGCTCGCATCAACCCGGAACTCATACGTCGTGCGCACCGGGTACAGCTCATTGCACGTGCTCTTGTCATCCGGCCGTTTGGTGTTCGTCACAAGGACAATCAAATTCCGGCTCGGCGCGATATCGGCGGTGAGGTAGAAGCCCGTCGGAACCTTCGCGCTCAACTCCATCCAGCGGTCCGTGGCGGCATCGTATGCCCACATATCCGTGAGGTCGCGCCGGTTGTAACCGCCGCCGATAATCACCCACCCGGTCCCGGCATCGTACACCGCGAAATGCCCCGCGCGCGGCTCCGGCCCTTGCGATGCTTTGGATTGCCTCCACGCCCGCGTCTTCATGTCGTAAAGCCAGGTGTCGGCCAGAAAATGGCTCTGCCCATCGCCCCCGAACAGCACGATCACGCCGTTGCGCTCATCCGTCACCATGCGCGAGTTCATCCGCGGCGGCGGCTGCGCGCCCGCCTGCAAACGGCGCCAGTTGTTGTCCTTGAGAATCCACGTGCCGGTGTAGCCAACCACCTTCCCATCCGGCCCCCGTTCCGCCACGTGGCCGCCCCCGAACAGCACCATCTCCTGGTTCACCGGATCGTAGGCCAGTGAGCCCCCAATCACCGGCGGAGGCGATTGCCGCGGATTGAGGCCCGTCCATCGGCGTTCTCCGGGCGAATAGGCGGCCGTCAAGCCGCCCGTGAAGTAAACGAGCGATTGCAATCCCGGGTGCCAGGCCACCTGGTCGGAAACGATATTGAGGTCCGGGCGGGGAACCCCCGGGAGATCGTTGGTCTCTCCGCGAAGCACCGTGCGCTCGCTCCCGGTGGTGATCGCCGAATACGTTCGTGGAACGGAGGCAAGCGACAGTTTCGCGCTCCACGCCTCCTCCAGCGATCGGGGCAGATGGTTCCGCCAGCGGCCCACTGCCGGGTCGAACGCGACCACGTCATACTCGGGCACTTCCATCAACGGGTGCTCCTGGGGAAAATCCGGATCGTTGTCGATGAAGCCCCAAAGGAAGAATGCCCCCGCATCCGGCGCGTAACGAACCGCGCTGCCCCGGCGGCCCCCCGCGGAATCCTGAACCACTTGCACCCACTCGTTCGGGGGCAACTGCGCCCCGGCCAGCCCCGGGAGAATCAACAAGCTCAACAAGCAGCGCGTCCACATTTGTGCCGTCCCTCCCGTGTTACCGCACCGTTAAATCGCGTATCCAGAGATCGCGGAAACGAATGCGCGAAGCCTTGCCTGGATGAATCTGCAAAGCGATGACGCCATTCGTGTTTCGCGGCGCCGGAAACGTGAAGTCGATCATTTGCACGCCGTTTAGCGTCGTGCGGACGCGGTGGCCTTCCACTTGCACCAGCAGATCGTTCCATTCGTATGGCTTGATCACCGTTTCAAGTTCGGGCGCCGGCCAGACGATCCAGCTGCGGGATTCGAGTTCCGGTGTCCGGTCGCCGTGCAAACCACCGGTGTGGCTGCCGATACGGTTGTCGATCTCCACCTGAATGAAGCGGATCTTGCTGATGTCTTCTTCAATGTCGGAGTGATAGAAAAATCCGCTGTTGATCGGCGTCTCGCATTTGAATCGCAGGAAGGCGTGGAAGTCCTTGTAGGTCTTCTCCGTTTTGAGAAACCCATCTTTTCCCGCGCCGCTCTCGCCGAGGATCGTTCCGTCCTCAACGGTCCATCGCTCCTGGCCCACGGTCCTCCACCCGCTAAGATCCTTCCCGTTGAACAAAGAAACCCAACCCGCGCCGAACAAATCGGGAGCCTTCTCCTGTGGCGCCTGTGCCGCAATCGGCAGCGCGCACGCCAACAGGGCTGCACACCAAAGCAACACCCGCGGCAGCGCTTGAGGGCGCCTTCTTCGAATTCCAGTTTCTTGCATGGATGGTTTCACCTTTCCCGGTTCGAAGATCCGCTCACCGCCCGGCATCGCAGCGCTTCGCGAGATCCAGGTACCTCCGCCCGGAGGCATGCGAAAGCTCGAGTTCCGCACAGAACCCCTCCGTGCTCACGCGGAGGCGCTGTGTGGCGGATTCCACCGTCCGCATCGTCCGCTTCCGGAACGCTTCGCCAAGCACCCGTCCGTCCAGGTTCCGCGGCGGCGCGATTCCCTCCAGGGTGAGCACGGTCGGCGTGATGTCCGTATTGCCCGCGGGAACTTCGATCTCCTGGCCTTGCGCGAAATCCGGCCCCACCGCGAGCAGCGTGGAGTGCGTCACATACGGGTTCAGCCCGCCATGCCCATGCTGCGCCGGTTGCCCCGCGCTGCCCGGAACCCATTGCGTGCCCGCAACCCCGAATGGATTCGGGTCCGCGCTCCAGCGATGCGTCACGATCAGGTCCGCGCCGCCCTTCGGAATACATTGCGCGGCAAGCTCCAGCGCGAACGTCCCCGGCAGGAATCCCTTCACCGCGTCCTCCACGCAATCCACTTTCCCGTCCACCGGGCGCTTTCCCGCCACGAACACGGCATTCGTCATCGCTAGCGCCTGAAACTTCTCCACAAGCCGCTCGATCGTGCCTGCATCGCGATTCTTCACATAGAGCAGCGTCGTGCCGCCTTCCCGGTCCGCCGCCACCTTGCCCTCAAACTCCGGTTCCCGCAGCGGAGCCAGCAGGTCCGCGCGCGGCTCATAATCGAACCCGTGGTCCGATGTCACGAGCAGGTTCGTCTTCTCCCATAGCTCCAGTTCTCGCAGGCGCGCGAGCAGCAAGCCGATCTGCGCGTCAACGAGGCGCAGCGCCGCCAACCCCTCCGGAGATCCTACTCCAAACCCGTGCTGTGCGCTATCGGAGCGCCCCATCCAGTTCACAATCACCTGTGGGCGCAGTGTGCCGAGGACGTACTCGCGCAGCACGCGCTCGGTCCAAAGAAGGGCCTCGTCGCCTTCCTTGCCGCCCTTCGCGGGGCCGAATCTCCTGAGCAGTTCCGCGTTCAGCGAGTCCGGGAACGCCACCCGTTTCCCACCCTCAAATCCAGGGTTCACCAACTGCCCATCACCGGCAGCGGCCGTCGGATTCAACAACAGCGCATTGCCCGTGGAGCCCGAGCTCAACGCCACGTAAGAGATCCCGGCTTCCCGCAAGTATTCGTGCAAGGATTTCGGCCCCACCACGCGACCGCCGCGCGCCTCGCCCCACAGCAGCAGGTTCCGGTAATCCCCATTGCTCAGCAAAGCCGGAGAATGCTCCGGCAGATACAGCGCATTGCTCACGATGCCATGCCGCGCGGGCAGCATGCCGGTAACAATGCTGGTGGTATTCACGCGCGTCACCGTGGGGAAGACCGAATGCGCATGGGTGTACCACGCGCCCTGGGACTTCAGCCGGTAGAGGTGCGGCATGACCTCCGGCGTCACGGAATCCGGGCGCAGCCCGTCGATCACCAGCACCACCACCAGAGCCGGCCGCGCGCTCAGCCCCGCGCAGAAGCAGAGCGCGCCCAGAAGCGCTAGAATCGAAGCCTTCATGATTGCCATCGCCGTTCGCATCCTCGCCGCCGGGCTCATGCGACGATCCACATTCTCTCACCTTCTGCCAAAGACGCGCGCAATGCCGTGCCTATCCAGCGCATCGCGCCGGATGATGGCTAGCATTCCACGCGGATTGCGAAGTCTCCCCTTGAAGCCCCTCAGACCACTATCCGGCCGTCCCGAAAGTGCCTTACCAGGATCGCTACCCGGTCCTCGGAGACACGGCGGAGGTCTGCCTCATCGATCTAAGAGACCGCGCCATCCAGACCCTGTTCAAGACGAAGTCGTGGGGCTATCAGACCGGCGCGAATGTCAATTGGGGCGCGACGGACCGCTACCTCTACACCAACGACATCGTCAACGGCGTCTCCGTCTGTGTGCGCATCGATCGCGAGCAAGGAGAGACGAAGATTTATTCGGGTCCCGCGTACAACGTCGCTCCGGACGATTCCTGCGTCATTGGCTTCCCCATGGAACTGATGGATGCGACGCAATTGGGCTACGGGGCGCCGTCGAAGGATCCGCTGCATCCGCCCTCGCTGCCCCTCGGCGCATCGAAGACGCAAGGCTTGTGGAGGACGGATCTCAGGACCAACAAGAAGACGCTCCTGATGAGCCTGGAGAAGTTGGCGTCCTGCGTCACTCAGCCCGCTCCCTGGAAGGGAACCGGAACCTGGTATCTCTGGCATTCCAAGTTCAATCCCCAGAGTACCCGGATTCTCCAGATCTCCCGAGTGATGTTTCCGGGCCGGCAGGGCGGGGAGAACTCGATGGTCTTCACCTTCAACCCGGACGGCTCCGATCTGAAGCTGCTGCCCGTGAAGCAAGCGTGGGGAAATACCGGCGGCCACCCCAACTGGCACGCCGACGGCCGCCACGTGATTCGCGTGCTGCCCGTCGATGGGAAGCTGCGTTTCGTCCAGTGGCGCTCGGATGGCAGCGATTTTCGTCTTCTGAGCGAGACCCTCGAAGGGGGCGGCCATCCCCGGATCCAACCGGACGGGCGCTATCTCATCACGGATAGCTTTGTTCATGATGGAACCAAGCAGTACGTCGTCCTCCGCTTCATCGATTTCCGCGAAGACCGCGAACAACCCCTCTGCCGCATCGGGACGGTGGACCGGTCGAAGCTCAATAGCCCGCTATCGATGGTCCGCCGTCTCGACGGCCACCCTAACTGGGACCGCACCTTCAAGAAAGTGATCTTTCAAGCCGCCCCCGAAGGCCGTCGTCAGCTTTATCTCGCGGATCTCACGAGTCTGCTGACGTGAGCGGACCGGCCCTTCAGGATGCGTTGTCCAACGGATCTTGGCTAGGGCGGCCCGCGTCCACACGGACCACGTGGCCCATGCCTGGCTTGAGGTAGTCACGGGAGCCGCTTCGTCCTCACAAGAGCAGTTCCCAAAACCGCACCCTCCGCTCCCGCTTCCCTCCCCACGTCTTCAGCCCCTTGTTATCGGAATTCGGTCTCAGGTTATCCTTTTTCCTGGGAACTTTCCGCCCGTCGAGTCACGATCCTTCCGATGGCGCGCATTCGACGCGTGGTGGCCGTGGGCTGCCCGCACCACCTCACGCAACGCGGCAACTTTCGGCGCGGTCTCTTCTTTGACGACGAGGACCGCCAAACCTACCTCGCCCTCCTGGCCGGGCATGCCGCCGATCGCCACCTGCGCATCCTCGGCTACTGCCTGATGTCGAATCCCATCCACCTTATCGCCGTGCCCACCGGCGCCGGCTCGCTATCGCTTCCCATGCGCGACGCCCAGCGCGACGACTCCCGGTGGCTGCACATCGGCCTCCACCGCCCGGCCACTCCTGGAAGAACCAAATCGCCGCGAAGCGGTTGTCGTGCCGTCCCACCCTATTTCCCCGCTCCCGCCTTCGCCGAAACCGTCAGCGTCAGATGCGCCTCCCCCTCCGCTTTCCCCGTCCGTGCCGCCTGCGAAATCGCAATCACGTTCCCGCGCGCCGCCACGGGCCGTGCCGCGTCGTCCGCCCCCGCCTTCGCCGCGATCTCCAGGTTCACTCCCGCCACGAATACCTCCACGTCCTGTCCCTTCGGCACTGCCGTTGCGTACTCCGCCCCCGTCGCCGTCTCGCGCAGCAAGGGCAGCCGCCTCGTCCCTTGCGGACCTCTCACCGCCAGATACAGAACCGTCGCCCGTCGCGCCCCGTCCTTGCTCAGCAGCGTCCGCGCCGATTGCGGATCCTCCACCGCCA
>JADLCF010000103.1 GCA_020847315.1 Bryobacterales bacterium
CGGAAGCGAGCAAGACGCTGGTCACCGCAAATCGAGAGAATCGCAAATCCCTTTAACCCACTGGCAACATGGCGCTTGCCACTGCACCGAACGGCCCGGCCCCGCGCCATGGTTCGTTTTGGCGAACCTCAAACATACAATCGGACGTGCGGGAGAACTCTGTTTGCCGGCAGATCCGATGATCCATCGGGCAAGCTCAGTTCCGCACGGGTTCTTTGAAAAACGAATCGATCCAGTTCCACGGGACGAGGGGATCGGGGAGTCGCGGGTTTTGTCCGGATCGATCCGGAAAAACCGGACAAAACTCCGTCGCCGAGTATGTCTCTAACTCACACAAAAGCAATCGGTTAGACCAGAACGCCCGGACGGGTGCAGGAAACGGAATTTTTCAATCCGGCGCCCGAAAGGCAACCGGGAACCGGGCTTCCCGCTCCGTCTCGCAAACGTTCTCCAGCAAATGGAACCGGAATAGAAACGGCCGCCTGTTCGCCTCGTGCAATCCGTGCCGTGCGCGAGTCCTGCACACCGCGCGAATCCTTCAAACCTGTAAGATCCGTAAGATTCGCCGGATACCCGCCCCAAACCCAAGTCCGGCTTCTTTGGCCGCTACGATTGCATGCGGCTCTTCATGACGCCTTCCGATTCCGATTCCCAGTTCTTCTTGCCGTTCTTGAAGCGCATCCAGGTGCGGTGAAATGCCGGGCTCCCTTCGGTGATCTCAAAGGCGCGCCCGCCGCGGATGTGCAGATGGCCGGGATCGGTGGAGTCGAGACGCGGGTATGCGTTGTAGCCGATCACCCCGTCGTAGCCGAGTTCGATGCCGCGCCAGCGCCCCACGTAGTTGTTCACGTGGTCGTGCCCGCAATAAACGCCGCGCACGTCGCCGCGATCGACGAGCGCGCTAAACATGCCGCTGTTGACAGGCGAAGGGCATTCAGCTTCGTGCCGCGCGCCAATAATCCCGACGCTGTTCACCATTTCGTTGAACTCGCGGAGCGGGATGTGGAAGAACATCAGGCCCGGAACCTTGCCGCCATGCCGCTTCTCGAGTGCCGTGGAGTTCCGGACATACCACTCGACCTGATCGGAGCGAATCCAATCGTAGCGCTGCTCTTTGCCATCCACGAAGTAATCGTTCGAATCAATCAGCCAGATGCAATAGACCGGCTTCGTGCCCGCGGCATTCCAAATGAGGATGTATTTCGAGCCGCCTCCGTAAAGTTCCCGCGCATAGCCGCCGTTCAGGTTGTGCGGATAAGAAGCGTAGATCTCGAGCACGGCATGTTTATCGAGTTTGGTCGCGTCGAAATGCTCCTGGTCGTGGTTGCCGAACGTCACCACCCAGGGGACGCGCTTCTTTTCCATCGCGGCGGCCACATTCGCCAACGCGCTCCTCAACTCCGCCACGCTCCGGCTCTGCTTGCCGGAGATGCAATCTCCGTTCACCACCACCAGCCCCGGCTTCTCGGTATCAATCAGCATTTCCGTGAGGGCGATGCCTTGCGGATCCGGCGCCGGGTGATAGTGGAGATCGGAGATGGAGAGCACCCGGAACGCGCCCTCCGTGGAGCAACGGAGCGCGGCCCGGCCGGGCGCGGGCTCTGTGGATGCTCCAAGCGCCGCGACCGGAGCCGCAAGCGTCGCGCCAACGAAAGATCGACGATTCATGATAAAGCCTTTCCAATGAATTTCCCTCGATCTTATCGCCTTGCACCCTCAGAAGGAGCAAACCGCCTCGCGTAGCGAGTCCATGAAGCGGCCGCCCGTTTGCGGGCGCGACTCCGGCGCGGACGCGCGCCCTACTTCTTCGGCGGCTGCGACGGCCGGATCTCCACCTTGCTCACCAGCGTCCGCCCGGGCAGCAGCAGCAGGTGTAAGACCGTATCGGCGATATCCTCGGGCTGAATCTTCCATGGGTGGGCATTGGCTTTGCTCGTATCGGGATGGCCGAACCCGGTATCGACGCTCCCCGGCATCACACAGGTCACTCGGACCCCATCCTGGCGATGGTCGAGCATCAGCGCTTCCGAGAACCCCACCACGCCGAACTTGGTGGCGTTATACCCGCCTCCGCCCGCGCTCGCGTAGCGCCCGGCCAGGCTGCCGATGTTGAAGATGTAGGCGCTCTTGCTTTCCTTGAGTAGCGGCAGCGCCTCGTGGCAGCAGTAATACATGCCCGAAAGGTTCGTATCGAGCATCGAATGCCATTCCCCGGGCTGCAATTCCCCCACGCTCTTGAAGACGCCCACGCCTGCATTGTTCACGAGGATATCGAGCCCGCCGAAGCGCGTTTTCACCCCGGTGATCAGCGCGCGCACATCGTCGAGCTTCGAAACATCGGCGCGGATCGCGGCGACGCGCGCATCCCCATGCTCTTTCGCGAGCGCTTTCGCCGCGGCCTCAAGCGTAGCGCCGTTTCGCCCGCAAATCGCCACCAAAGCACCTTCGGCAAGCAGCTTCTCTGCGATCGCGAGTCCAATTCCCTTGGAGCCGCCGGTGACTAACGCAATCTTCGAATCCAGTTTTCCGCTCATGTCTCCAGGGTATCGAAGCAACCACGCAAGCGCAGCCGCTAGACAAGCCCGAGCCGATCGCGGGCATAGGCGATACTGGCCTCGATGTGCTTCGTCTCCATCTCGCGCAGCAGCGCCGCGTCCGGGCTCGCGGGAAGCTGCATCTGCCACTTGGGCTTGTTCGCTCTCACGCGGCGCAGGGCGCGCGCGAGCACCACGCCCCTGCGTTCCGGGAACGTAGCCCAATACTTGTCGGTGAGGCACGGTATTCGCAGCGGGTTGCGCGTGATGCATTCGAGCAACAGCGGCAGGCGCGGCTTATGCTTGCGCAGCAGGGCCACCACCCGCCGCAGATCGAGAAAGCCCTCGCCCAGCGGGATATCTCCCAACAGAAAACCTTCGTCATACTCTTCGAGCGTCGCGTCCTTGAGGTGCGCAGTGAAGGCGTATGGCGAAAGCTTCTCGATCACCTCCATCGGGTCTTCGAGCAGCGCCAGGTTGTTCCCGGTGTCCACGCAAGCGCCGAAGTACTCGCTCGAATAATCCTTGTAGAGCTTCACTTGCTCATCCACGGTGAAGTCCTTGTGGTTCTCAAGCGCGATGGGGATGCGCGCCGCTTCGGCGATCGGGATGGCGGCGCGAATCCGGCCCAGCACCTGGGTGACATGTGCCTGGCGTTCCTCCAGCGTGGAGAAGTCCTCATAGCGGCGTCCGCCGGAGGCCACCCGGATCGCCGCCGCGCCCGCCTCCTTGGCCATGGCAACGTTCTGGCGGAAGCGGTCCGCATCGTTGAATGAGGTGTTGAGGATGAAGAAAAGCCCGCTCTCATCGAGCCGCTTTCGCACCTGTCTTGCGTAGGCCGCATCGAGCGTCGTGATCGGAACCTGCGCGCCGCCCATGCCGAATTCGTTCACCAGGCCAAGGAACTCGAGCGTGCCGACAGCGCGCCGCGAGGGCACGGAATCGTTGGCGATGCCCATCGTTGTCCGTGGGCCTTTGGCCTGGGCAACGCTTCCAAGTACACTTCCCGCTCCGGTTGCGAGCAACGCTCGCCGCCTCGAAATCGAACTGGTGTGCGCCATTGCGGACCACCTTCCTCACGCGGGTTCGCTTAGAGTTTCAACCGCCGCAATACGTCGTCCCACGGCTTGCGGTAAGGCCGCGTCAAAGCCGCCGACACCTCGCGGTCTCCGATCGCGTCTTCGTTCGCCGCATCCCATTGGATCGGCCTGCCGAGGCGCATGGAGAGATTGGCGAGATGGCAGGCGGTCGCGATCTCATGCCCCGTTTCCACATCGGCAATCGGCAGCTTCCGGCTGCGGATGCTGTCGAGAAAGTGCCGCGAGTGCAGGTCGAGCAGTTCCACCTCGCTCTTCACCCCATACGCATTGGTCCAGGGCACGGGCTTGAAGTCGCTCGCCGCCGGATGACCGGGCACGCGGGACCAGGCCGGAATCGCCGAAGCCGGGTCGATCCGGTTATCGGGGTAGAACTGGTAGCCGTTCCGGCCCACCGTGGCGCTCCCCTTGGTGCCGAAGAACTCGGTGCCGCCCCCTTGTTTGCGGCCCGCCGACGCTTCCCGCACCGTGATCGTCACGGTGATCCCGCCGGGGTAGCTGAGGATCGCATCCTGCGTATCCGGCGTCTCGCCGTTGTCGTCCGTAAGCGCGTAGCGCCCTCCCGCGCAATAGACCCGCTCGGGCGCTTTCAGATGGAGGAGGTTATGAACGAAGTCGAGATCGTGCGCGCCCAGATTGGTCATCTGCCCGCCCGAGTAGTCCCAGAACCAGCGGAAGTGATACAGGCTGCGGTGCGGGTTATAGGGCCGCTTCGGCGCGGGTCCCAGCCACATCTCGTAGTCGAGGCCCTCCGGCGGGCTCGTGTCCGCGGGGCTGCCGAATCCCGGCATGATGTTGCGAAACGTGCCGATGCGCGCGGCGTGGATTCTGCCCAACCCGCCTTCGTCGAAATGGCTCTGCATCTCCGGCAGGTAGGGTGCGCTGCGGCCCTGCGTGCCCACCTGCACGACGCGGTTGAAGCGGCGCGCTGCTTTCGTCATCCATCGCCCTTCCTTCACGAAGAGCGTCATCGGCTTCTCGACGTATACGTCTTTGCCCGCCTCGCAGGCGAGGATCGTCTGAAGCGCGTGCCAATGGTCCGGCGTGGCCACCACCACGGCATCGATGTCCTTCGTGTCGAGCAGCGCGCGGAAGTCCGGGTAGCCCTTGCACTGCGGGCCGCAATCGGCCTTAGCGGCCTCAAGCCGCGGCGCGTAGACATCGGAAGCAGCCACCCACTGGGCATCGGCGTGTTTCTTGTAGGTCTTTACGTGGAAAGCCCCGATCAGGCCGTAGCCGATCAGCCCCAAGCGGACGCGGTCATTGGCGCCCAGAATCTGGCGGTAAGAGGAGGCAGCCATCGCGCCCGCCACCGTATTTCGCACAAAGCCTCGCCGAGTCTCCGCCATTACCAAGCCCTCCGGGTCGCGAGCGGACAACCGGTATGGCATCCGGCAGGCTCAAGGCACGGCCTCCGGAAGCGAGGCGGTCGCGCGCGCATGAAGAGATCATTCCCGACACGGCTTTCTTTGTCAAGGCCAAAACACGCGCCAAGGGCATGATTGCTACCCTGGAGGCAGACGCCGTGTACCGTGGGATCTCTTCAGTTTTCGTTCAAATCGGGGCGCTTCGATGCGTGCTGGGGCTATCCTTGGCTTCGTCCCTGCTCGCACTCTGCCTCACGGGTTGCGGCAGCCGGTCTGGCGCGGTGGGGTCCCTCGGGGAGGCCTATGCCGGGGCTGCGCGCGTGCCCCTCTATAGCGAATTGGAAGCGAACGCGAGCAAGGTAGGGGAGTTGCAGTTCGGCGACGAAGTTCACCTTGTGCGCCGCCGCCGCAACTTCTATTTCGTGCAAGGGCCTCAGGGCAAGGAGGGCTGGACGCACCGGAGCAACCTCTTCAATGAGCGCCAGGTTCGCGAGATGAAGGCCCTCGCCCAATGGGCCGCAAGCGCTCCTTCGCAAGGCGAGGCTCGTGTCTTCGCCACACTGAACGTCCACAACCACCCCAACCGCCTCGCGCCGACGATCTTCCAGATTGCGGAAGACGAGCGTGTGGACGTCCTGGCCCATGAACGTCATCCGCGGCGGCCCTACGATCCCGGCCCGCTGCTCGAAGGAACCGTGAACGCCCCAAGCGCGGACGCCGCGAAGGAAGATGCGGCGGAAGAGGACGCCCCGCCGCTTCCCCCAGACCCGCCTGCGCCGCCGGATCTGCCGCCCTCCTGGCTGCGCCTTTCCGGGATTGCTCCGGAACGTGTGGCCGCCCTCGCGGAAGAAGGCTATCTCGATGGCCGGTCCTCCCCCTCGAGCGATGCCTCGGGAGAACTTTGGACCCTCGTCCGTAACAAGCAGGGCCTCGCCGGCTGGGCGCTGCAAGGCCGCCTGATTGCCGCCATCCCGGATGAGGTAGCCCAGTATTCCGAAGGCGCGCGCATCACCTCCTTCTTCGCCCTCGCGCCGGCGGACGCGGATAGCAAGCATTTCCACTGGCTTTGGACGACCTTGAAGACCCCGAATACGGCCTTCGATTTCGATAGCTACCGCGTCTTCATCTGGAATGCGCGCCGGGGCCGCTACGAGACCAGCCTGATCGCGCGCGACGTGGAAGGATATCTGCCGGTGGAAGTCTTCCAGCATACGGACGGCAGCACCCGTTTCCGCATCAA
>JADLCF010000104.1 GCA_020847315.1 Bryobacterales bacterium
AGGACAGACTGAAACAGCTCCGACAACACGGCCAACTGCCCCACGCCGGCAGAGCGCATGTGCCCTTCATAGTCCGCGAGAGGGATATCGAGCCAGGGATTCGACACCCCTTCAGTATATGGGCCTCAGGAATCCAGACACCGGCGCCAGCCTACGCGATGGATCTGCGTGCGTTGAGCAATCAGCCTCTCCGCGCCGCCTCAATCGCGGCGATATCGATCTTCCGCATCGTCATCATGGCGTCAAAGGCGCGCTTCGCCTCGGCGCCACCGGCCGACACCGCCATTGGCTTCGTTCCGCAAAATGGCACGTTCCGGCAATCCACAGAACCTCGGACCAGGGCCTTCCCACTCGAATCCCGCGCGATGGCTGCCCAGTTCCTCCCTGTGCCACCCTGCCGGGCCTACCCTCCCAATTCCGAAATCGAAATCGCTCGCGCCTGCCGCGCGGTCACCGGCTCCTCAAAATTTCTTCTCTTCCCGCAACCGCCCTGGTTCCCATGCTTTACGCCGCCTTCGCCCCGGAACTGCCATCGTCATGGCTCGATTTCCTCGATGTGATCGGCATAATCGTTCTGCGGGGACGATCTCTGTCTTCAACTCCGACAATCCCCGGCACATCGCCGCGTTCTTTGAAAACCGAAATGTTCTGGCGCAGCATCCGCTACAGCAGCACTTGAAGAAGGTCCTGCTCGCGGGATCATCGCCCCTCAAACGGGTTTCACGGATCCTCACTAACAGTGAGCGGCTTTCGTCCGGATCAGATCCGGAAAATCCGGAAATTCCGGACAAAACTGTTTCCGGCCTAACCCTCTCCATTCAAATCACTTAGAAAGGAAAAAAGGGGCGCGGCCGGGTCTTGGTTTTTTCTCTCCATCCGGACAAAACGCCCCCACCGGCCGCCTGTTCTCCGGAACCGCTTTCCGTATTTCGCGGCGATTCCAGATCCGTCTCTCTTGACGGAGGATGAGGGTCCTTCAAAGTCAACCGGAAGGCGGAATGGGGCGGCGCAGCCCGTTTTCCCGGATTTTATCGGGCCACCAAATAAAAAATGGGGCGAGGAATTCGCGCTGTTCTCCCGAGGCGCAGAAGGCTCCTGTCGTCAGAGTTCTGCGGAGAACGCCGCGGCTCCCGCCCCCATTCAATCGTGCGTGAAGACGTTTATGGTTTATGGATAGAGGCCGCGCGCCGAAGTGGATGCCGCCACCCGCGAAATCCCCAGCATATTGGCAGCCAGCCGCATGCTTACTTTCCGGTCCAGGTGCAGGCTTAGCACTTCACGGAAGCTGTGGCTCATCACCCGTTCAAGGCGATTCTCCACTTCGTGCTCGTCCCAGTAGTAATGCTGCTCATTCTGGCACCATTCGAAGTACGATACCGTCACGCCGCCGGCGTTGCAAAGGATGTCGGGAATGAGGAACACGCCCTTGTCATCCAGGATGCGGTCGGCTTCCGGCGTCACCGGGCCGTTCGCCGCTTCCGCGACGACTTTGGCGCGAATCGATGCCGCGTTTGCACTCGTGATCGCATTCTCCAGCGCCGAAGGAATCAGAAAATCGCAGGGGAGAGCAAGCAGTTCTTCCGCGCTGATGGCCTCCGAATCCTTAAAGCCCATCACCGTTCCGCGCTGCTCTTTGTGCAGAATCAGCTTGGAAATATCCAGGCCATCCTTGTTGAAGATCGCGCCCTTCGAATCACTTACGGCCACCACGCGGGAAAGCGCCGTATCCAGACGGCCCGCCAGCATGGCCCCGGCGTTCCCGAAGCCTTGCACCACCGACACGGAGCCCTTCAACGGAATGTGCAGATGCTCCGCCGCCGCGCGGATGCAGTGGAAAACGCCCGCTCCGGTAGCTTCGTTCCGCCCAAGAGATCCGCCCACGGAAATCGGCTTGCCGGTCACGACGCTGGGCACGGGATATCCGTCGGCCTTCATCATGCTGAACGTATCCATGATCCAGCCCATGGTCTGGGAGTTCGTGTACACGTCCGGCGCCGGGATATCCCGGTGCGGGCCAAGAATCGGCGCAATGCCGGCCGTATAGCGCCGCGTCAACCGTTCCAGTTCCTGCTCATTCAGTTCCTTGGGGTTACAGGTAACCCCGCCCTTGCCGCCCCCAAACGGGATGTTTACCACCGCGCACTTCCATGTCATCCACATGGCCAGCGCCATCACCTCTTCCCGTGTAACGTTCGGGTGATACCGGATGCCGCCCTTGGCCGGTCCGCGCGCGGTATTGTGCTGCACGCGAAACCCCTCGAACAGGGCCAGTGAACCGGTATTCAGGCGAACCGGCACGCTCACCGTCAGGATTCGCTCTGGATGCTTAAGGAGAACTCTCAGTTCCTGAGACAGTTCCAGAGCCGCTGCTGCATTTTCAAAGTTCTCAACCGCCATCTCATAGGCGTTTCGTTGAGCGGGCGCGGCTTCCATCACCGATCCCTCCGTCTTCAGTCTCGACAAACCGGGTACTCCTTTTCCTGCGATTCCCGGCGGTTGGCCCGCGGAGATCGTACACGCCGTCCGATGGATTTTCTTCGCCCGTGTCGGGGAATATGTGCAGCGCCATCAAAAATTGTCGCACGCCGCCGCCGGCTGCGGATAGTCCGAAAACGGATGCGATGGGCGGGGCGGGCGCGCTTGGCTACGAAGCGGGTCCCTTCTCGCTCCCGTTAGACTCAAACAGAATCGTCTGTTTGAAGACGTCCAGTGGGCATACCGTGCCAAGCAGTTTCCGTTCACCGCGGTCGTTCACCACGGATAACAGTTCCACATCGTTGTGAACGAGCCGCAGCGTAGCCGCAACCGCATTTTCGTCCGGTGTCGCCATCGGAGGGTCCGTCAGCATGAAGTCCGCAACCGGGCTATCCCCCGGCATTCGCTGCTGGATGGCCTTATAAATTTCCGTGCGGCTGACATAGCCCACCAGACGGCCATCCCCATCAATGACATTGAACCCGGAGGCGTTCGGTTCAAACGCCTCCAGCACGGAACCCAGCGTGCTTTCGATGGGGATCGCGAATCGTTCCGGAGACATGAAGCGCTCCACGGAAAAATCGAAATACCCCGGCTCGCTCAAGAGCAGCTCCGTCACGCGCGTCGCGCTGCGCCGCTCCAGGAACTCCCGGGTCATCCCTTCCCGCAGAATGGACATGGAATCCGCCATCCGGACAAAATCCTCACGACCCATTCGGATGACATCCACTGAACTGATCGCCCGGACGGAGACGCTGCGCCGTCCGTTCCCGTCCTTGTTGAGCAGCGCGCCTTCGCCGAAATGGTCCCCCGGTTCGAGCGCCCCCACAGGCCCTTCGTTTTCGTCAAAATAGATCCCGGCGGCGCCTTTTTGCATGAGGAAGAGGTGCTGCGCCGGGTCGCCTTTGTGGTAGATCCAGTCCCCGCCGGCGTAGTGGGCCAGATCCGTCTTCCGCTCGCTTTGCGGTGATAGCTCCACCGAGTTGGGCGGGAAGAACAACTCCCACGCCCAGTCCACCGCGATCTGAAACTTGCGCGAGAGGCTCGGCATTTTCGAGAGATACACGCTCCGCCACAGAAACCAGGCGAAAAATCCGGAGAGGTGGAAACCGAACACTTCGGCCACCGCGTTGCGATGGCCGATCGCCGCCATCAGTCCCACGGGCTTGTAGCGGAAGGGTTTCGTGGGCTTGTCCTTCAAGCACAGGGCGAGGTTGCCTGCCAGTTGCTTCGCCTGCCGCAAGGCAAACTGCGCGGTGGGAGGGCTGTTTTCGTGAGTAGCCTCATTCGGAATCAGCGCATTGTCGCCGATGGCCCAGACATTCGCGAGCCCTTTCACGCGCATATCCGGCTCCGTGGGGAGGCGCTTCTGGACGAGCGGCACGCCGAGCGTGAGATCGAGCGGGTTGGCCGCCGTGCCGATGGTGCAGATTACAAGGCCGGCGGGGATCGATTCTCCATTGCCAAGCACCACCCGCTTTCTCGTCACTTCCTTGGCGCTCGTTTCGAGCAGAACCTCGACATCGCGCTCACTCAGCTTCTTGAAGGCGAAGTCCGAGAGAGCCTTGTAGGCCAGCTCCGGCAGGATCTGCTTACCCCTCTGCAGGAGCGTGATGCGGGCGCGCACATTCCGCAGCTGGGGATAGTAGCGATGCACGCGATCCACCAGATCGGCGATATTCCCCGCAATCTCGACTCCCGAGAACCCGGCGCCCACCACCACGATGCTTAGGATGTTCGGCCGCTCGGCTTCTCCCGCGATGCTGGCGTCTTCACAAAGCCCGATCAACGCATTCCCCAATGAGAACGCGTCGCCGATGCTCTTCAGCGGATAGGCGTGCGCCGCCATGCCGGGGATGGCGTCGAGGTCCACCACGGCGCCGCATGCCATCACCAGTTGCCCGTAGGCCAGCCGGTGCTCGGCGCCCCTGTCATCTTCATAGACCACCTCGTTCGCGCCCACATCCACGGCGGTCACCCGCGCCTTCATCCAGCGGGTGCGGCGCGTCATCTCGCGGCCGGTCACTACGATGTGCAGCGGGTTCAGCGTGCGCGCGGCCACTTCCGGCAGCATCGGCGTGAAGACCATGTGGTTCTCCGCGCTGATGACGACGATCTCCGTCTTCCGCGGGATCTTCTTCTCCAGCCGCCTCGCGAGTTCGATACCCGCGAACCCGCCGCCAACGATGACGATCCGATCCGTCCCGGACTTTTCCAGCATCTGTGTCCCGGTTGTTGAGCCCATATTCATATCGATGCGATGCGCGCGGAATCGAAGCAAGTGGAACGGCCGGGCTGCACGCGCCCCCGCCTCATTGCCGCCCCGCCTCCACCTGCACCACCACGCTCGAGGGCATTGCGGCGCTATGGTAGACCCGCTGCGCCGCCTTGCGATACGCGGATTCCGGCGCATTGTAAATATTCGTGAAAACCTGTGGATTCCGATTGATGAGCGGGAACCACGTGCTCTGCACCTGCACCATCACGCGATGCCCCCGCCGGAAAGTGTGGAGCGTGTCATTCAGCTCAAACCGCACGTGCTCCGGCTTGCCTGGTGTGAACGGCTCCGGCTTCTCGAACGAATTGCGGAACTTCCCCCGCATCACGTTCCCGCGAATGAGTTGCTGATACCCCCGCATCTCCACGTCTTTCGGGTTCGGCTTCGGATTCGGATAATCTTCGGGATAGACGTCGATCAACTTCACGATCCAATCGGAATCGGTTCCGCTCGTGCTGACATAGAGATCCGCCGTCACCGGACCGGCAATCGTGAGATCGTCCTGAAGCGGTTCTGTTTCGAACACCAGAACATCGGGCCGCGTGGAAGCAAATCGCTGGTCCGCGGTCATGTGTTCGCGCGACATGCCGATTGCGATTTTATCGGCAGAGGGCACGGGCTTCGCCGGATCACTGCCGTACTCGTCGAAGGCCTCGCCGGGGGTGGTAGGCGCTTCAAACGAGAGCCGGCCTGAGGGCTGGAAGTAAAGCCGGCGGGCTTGCGAATCCCCCGGCGGCCACTGGTCGAACCGCCTCCAGCGGTTCGTGCCCGTCTCAAAGAGCGAGGCTTCGGGGAGCCCAGGGTCCGGCGCCCCTTTGAGGAAGTGCATGAAGAAGGGGAACTCGATCTCCGTCCGGTAGTAAACGGAGGTCTTCTGGCCGAAGGTGACGTCGCCGAGAAAGGCGCCGTCGTCCCGCGCCCATTGGCCGTGGTACCAGGGGCCCATCACCAGCTTGTTCCAGGCGCCGGGCGAAAGCCGCTCCGCGCTGCGGTAGACTTCGAGCGCGCCGTAAAGATTCTCGGCATCGAACCATCCACCCACGGTGAGCATTGGAACACGCAGCGCCTTGAGATGCGGGTTCAGGTCGCGCGCCTTCCAGAATGCGTTGTAGCTTTCCTGCTCCATCATCTCGTTCCAGAACGGGATCCCGCTGTTGAAGTACTTCGCATTGGCTTCGGGCATGCCACCCATTCGCAAATAGAAGCGGTAGCCATCCGCGCTTCCGAAGTCGAAATCCGGCGCGGGCTTGGACGATGGCTCCTTGCGCGGTCCTCCGAAATTAGCCATAAAGCGGAAAGCATGTTGCAGGAGGAAGGCGCCGTTGTGGTGCCAGTCGTCGCCGATGAACCAATCGCTCACGGGTGCCTGGGGCGAGGCCGCAGCTAGCGCCGGATGGGGATCGATCACACCCATCGCCGTATAGAAGCCCGGGTAGGAGATACCGTAGAGCCCCACTTTTCCGTTATTCGGCTGCACGTTCCGGATGAGCCACTCGATGCTGTCGAACGTATCGCTCGCCTCGTCGATCTGGCTGCCCTGTTTCCCGGTAATGTAGGGGCGCACATGCACATACTCGCCTTCGCTCCGGTAACGGCCCCGGACATCCTGGTAAGCGAAGATAAAGCCCTCCTTCGCGTAGATCTCCGGCGCCGGGCCGAGGGACTCCCGGTAATTGTCCACTCCGTACGGGGCGCAACTGTAGGGCGTCCGGGTGAGCAGGATGGGATAGGTTCTCGAAGCATCCTTTGGAACGTAAACAGCCGTAAACAGCTTCACGCCGTCGCGGACCGGAATCTGGAACTCGTACTTTGTGTAGTGCTCGCGATTCCAGGCGGCATCCTGCGCGGGCAGAGCGATTGCCGCCAGCAACAGCACCGGTAGCAATAGCCCTTTCATCCATCTCCCGGTTCCTCCAGGGTTGCCACGGCGAGCGGCCCGCGAGTGTGGAAAGAGACGCAGAGAGACACCGGGAAATTCCATAGGCAGATTGTCCCACGCAAATCACTCGGGTGGAACGGTCCCGGCGGGGGCTTCCCCGGCGAGGATGCCTAACGATTTGCCGCCGCTCTGCCGATAAGCAGCACAGTGGCTTCGGAATGATAGGTAAAACCCGGCCTAGAACTCCCGGCTCGATGCCGCGGCTCCTCCATGTCGTAAGGGCGTGGCTCTTCCGCGCGGCCTGGCCGTTTCGGCTTTCGGCTGCCGTTCTGATTCTGGCCGTAGCGTACATTGTCTCGTCGAGTCTTCTTGTAACGCCGCCACCGCCCGTATTGAATGTCGGCCTGAAGCAGATTGCTCCGTTTATGTACACGGACGAAATGGGCCGGGCCGCGGGGGCGCTTCCAGACCTGCTCAATGCCGCCGCGGCACGCGCGGGAATGAGGCTCCGTTGGATCGAGTATCCGGATAGCGCGGAATCGGCAATGCAGCCAGGATCGGGGATCGATATCTGGCCCATTCTGGAAGTCACCAAAGAGCGGCAAAAGCGCTTCCACCTCACGCAGCCGTTCGCACGCGGAGACATGCTGCTGGTGCGGATGGCCGGCCAGAAGGAGCAGCCGATCCGAAAGTTGGGATTACGCGATTGGCCGGAAGTCCGGGAATGGGCCAAGCGGGAGTATCCGCAAGCTCGGCCGGAGGTGCGTGGCCAAGGCTCCGGATTGCTCGGCCTCTGCGAAGGCAGGCTCGACGCGACTCTGGTGGAGACGCCCGTCTTTGACGCCTTCCTGATGAAGCGGCCGGCCCCCTGCGCGAATGCGCGGTTCGAAATCACGACGCTCACGGGATTCGGCGCCGATTATGGGCTCGGTTCCCCCTTTCAGGCTGCCACGAGCGCCGATCTGCTCCGCCAGAAACTGGGCGAGATGGCGCGAGAGGGCCTCTTCGACGAGATCTTTCAGCGCTATTACCCTTTAGCGCATTACCGGAGCGCGGAATCGTTCGCCGAGACGCATCTCGAGAAGGCATCCCGCCTGTACCGATGGGGCGCCGGCGTATTACTGGCGTTGTGCATGCTTCTCTGGGTCGCGATCCGCCGCTTGCGGCGGCGCGCCAATGAGGCGCTCGCGATGGCGGATCTCCGCTCCCGATTCCTCGCGAGCATCAGCCACGAGTTGCGCACCCCTCTCAACGGAGTCCTGGGCATCGCATCGGTTCTCTCCTCGACGGCGCTTGATCGCACGCAACGGGAGTACGTCGGGCTCATCCGCAGTTCCG
>JADLCF010000105.1 GCA_020847315.1 Bryobacterales bacterium
CGATTTCCAATTTGACGAGCAGTTCTCCTGGATCCCCAGTATTGGAGCGAGCTATCACCTCGCGATGGATGGAATTAGCTTCCTCCTGGTGGGGATGACCGTGGTCGTCGGCTATCTCGCGATTCTCTCCAGTTGGAATGCGGTTCAAGTCCGGTTGAAGGAATACTACGCGAACTTCCTCTTCCTGCAATTCGCCATGCTGGGTGTGTTTCTTGCCCGGGACCTCCTGCTCTTCTTCGTGTTCTGGGAACTGGTGCTTATCCCGATGTATTTCATCATCGCCATCTGGGGTGGGGAACGCCGCTCGTATGCGTCGATGAAGTTTCTGATCTATACCTCCGTCGGCAGCGTCGTGATGCTGCTAAGCATCCTGGCGATCTACTTCCACCATTCTCAGACGGCCGGCTTCAACAGTTTCGACATGAACGACTTGCTGTTGGCGCCGCTCGGTGGAACCTGGGGCTGGTTCGTGTTTTGGGGTCTCTTCCTGGGTTTCGCGGTGAAGGTGCCCATGTTCCCCTTCCATACCTGGCTGCCGGACGCCCACACGGAAGCGCCCACTGCGGGAAGCGTGATCCTGGCAAGCGTGCTCCTCAAAATGGGGACGTACGGCTTCCTCCGCATCTCCCTGCCGCTGCTGCCGGAGCCTTCGCGAGACCCGGTGATCGTCGGAGCCATGGCAGTGCTTTCCATCGTCGCCATCATCTATGGCGCTCTTGTGAGCCTGATGCAGACGGATTGGAAGAAGCTGGTAGCCTACTCCTCCGTGAGCCACATGGGGTTTTGCACCCTCGGTATCTTCGCGTTCAACCATAGCGGCATCGCGGGCAGCGTGCTGCAGCAGGTGAACCACGGCATCTCCACGGGAATGCTCTTCCTGATCGTCGGTGTCGTCTATGAACGCCGCCATAGCCGCGCGATCAAGGAATACGGCGGCCTCTTCAAAGTCATGCCGATCTTCGCCATCGTCTTTCTCATCGCAGCGCTGAGTTCGATGGGCATGCCTCTGCTCAATGGCTTCATCGGCGAATTCACGATTCTCAAGGGGGCGTTCGAAGTCTCGATTTCCTGGGCCTTCGCCGTGGTGCTGGGCATCGCGCTGGGCGCGGCGTATCTGCTTTGGCTCTTTCAGCGGACGATGTTCGGCGAGGTGGACGAAAAGAACGCATTGCTCCCCGATCTGAGCGCGCGGGAGATGCTGGTATTCGCGCCGCTGCTCGTCGCGGCATTCTGGATCGGCCTCCACCCCACGCCGTTCTTTGACGTGCTCAACCGGCCCACCGCCCAGATCGTGCAGCGCGTGAACCCCGGTTATTACGAGGCGGCGGGAATACCGAATCCGCTCGAAGTCTCGAAGCCGGCGGCTTCCATCTCGCCGGGCAAAGCCGCTGTTGCCTCCGTGCGATAGCGCGTTCCGCGCAATGCAGCCACAGTTGGGAGAGCGGGCGTCCCGCAGCATCAGGAAATGCGAGTTCAGACCGCTCCCGGATGTGATATCGTTCGCATAATTTCGCAGGTTCGAGAAGGAGCGGTCTCGATGAAGCGTCGGAATTTGTTTCAACTCGCGGGGAGCCTCGCGGCGAGCACGGTGCTTGGCGGAAGGGAGGCTGCGGCGCAGGAGCAAGCGGCCCGGTCGGCACGAGGCTTGCCCTCGCCCATCATCAAGGACATTCAGGTGATCGAGACCGCCCCGCAGGGCCTGCGGCTGGTTGTCGTTAAGATCATCACGGACCAGGCCGGTCTTTACGGCTATGGTTGCGGCACCTTCACGCAACGCGCGGATCTCGTCAAGCCGGCAGTGGAGCGCTACCTGAAGCCGCTGCTCGTGGGTCGTCCGGCGGACCGCATCGACGATACCTGGCAGCTTTGCTACAACGGCAGTTACTGGCGCAACGGCCCCGTGCTGAACAACGCGATCAGCGGCGTGGATATGGCGCTTTGGGATATCAAGGGCAGGCAATTGGGCGTGCCGGTTTACCAGTTGCTTGGCGGCAAACTGCGTGAGGCTGCCGATTGCTACGGCCATGCCTCCGGCGCCGAGATCCCGGAAGTGATCGAGAGCGCCAGGCAGTGGATGGGCCGGGGCTTCCGTCACGTGCGCATGCAAGTGGGCGTCCCTGGGATGGCCGGTTACGGCTCCGGGCGCGGCGACGTGCAGGTCGCGAAACTGCACAACGACGCCGTCTTCGAGCCTGCCGCCTACATTCGCCGCGCCCTCGCCATGTTTGAAGCGGCCCGGCGGGACCTCGGCATGGAAGTGGAACTGTTGCATGACGTGCATGAGCGCGTCACGCCCACGCAAGCCCTCCAGCTTGTGAAGGACATGGAGCAGTTCAAGCTCTTTTTCCTCGAAGATCCCGTGTCACCCGAGGACATTGCGTGGTTCCGCCTGATGCGAGCGCACAGCACCACCCCTCTCGCCATGGGCGAACTCTTCAACAGCCCCCACGAGTGGAGCCCGCTGATTTCCGAACGATTGATCGACTATATCCGGGTGCACGTCTCCCAGGCGGGCGGGCTCACCCCGTGCCGCAAGATGGCGATCCTCGGCGAATCCTTTGGCGTCCGCACGGCATGGCACGGCCCGGGCGACGTCAGCCCGATCGGCCACGCCTGCAACGTCACGCTTGATGTGGCGAGTTACAACTTCGGCGTCCAGGAATACTCCGCGTTCGGAGAGCGGACGCAAGAGGTCTTCGCCGGCTGCCCCCGCATGGAAAATGGCTATCTCTACGCCAACGAGAGCCCCGGTTGGGGCATCGAGGTGGATGAGAAAGCGGCGGCGAAGTACCCCTTCGGCAGCGGGGAGCGTGGCGAGCGCCAGCGGCTCAACGGCGGCTGGGGCGTGATCCGGAAGCGCGATGGCACGGTGATCAAACAGTAGGGCCGGTGACCGGCGGCTGCCGTGCGTTTGTGTCCTAACACCATCGCATTATCACAGAAAAAGTGTTTCCGAACGCGTTTATCGGAGGAATAAAAACGCGCCGCCCGTCGCGCCAGGGGGGACGCACGTGCGCGTTAGCCATGCAAACTGGGTTATGCTACGGGACGTATAACCATGGAGGACTCGATCGCTGCGAAACACGAACTCGTCGCGGTGGTGATTCGATTAAGCAGGACTGACTTGTACCGGATCCTGCTTCGGCAGTTTTTCAAGTTTCCGATCGTCCTCGGTCTTCTATTTCCGGTTGGCTTGATGGCGTTCTCCGAAAATCAAGAAGGCCAAGGATTCTGGTTGAGTTCCGGTTTTCTAGTTTTACTTTTCGGTATTCTGCCAGCCGTGCAAATCTTTAGGATGCGCAACAGCCCGGGAGTCAACTCCGACATGCAGCACATCTTTTCCGATTCTGGGATCTCGACGGTCATGGGACCGGTCAGCAACTTCGCCGATTGGACATTCGCAACACGCGCTTCTGAGAACATGCGGTACATCACCGTCCACTTCAAGCGCGGTGCAGTCGTGTTGCCAAAGGATCAAGTACAGGAAAGTAAATTGCGCCAAATCCGTGCGATCGTCCGATCAAACCTCCGGGCGAAGGCGAAGCTATTTTCAGATTGATGTGGCTGCGTTTTTCTGAACGGTCGACCGCCGTGACTTTCTGTGAGGGTGGTGGGCTCGGGCAGACTCGAACTGCCGACCTCTACCGTGTCAAGGTAGCGCTCTAACCAACTGAGCTACGAGCCCGCGGGTGATCTCTCAGTTTAGCACTGGATGAGGGACGCCGGAGCGGCGATTCGTTTGTTTGTCGGAGCAACGTGAGAAGTTCCTATAGGAGCAAAGTAGGAAGGCCCTATGAGACAAAAATAGAAAATTCCTGTCCGGCAAGGGGAAAAGTTCCCGTCGCAATTCTTGACACTGCGGAAGCCGTCGCTGTCCTCCGCGTGCCCCAATGGCCCTTCGCTTGCGGACACCATTCAGCGCATGCCGGCGGGGCCTGTCGGCACATCGTCTCGACGCATGGCAGCGAAGCCACATGCTCTTTTTGGCGTCAAACCCACGGCTTCAGCCGCATGGCCTCCTCATTAGGGTGACTTTCCCCTCCGGGGGGAGAGCGTCAAACCGGCGAGCGCTCCTGCCAGATCGGGCAAGCCGTCCATCGTAACTTTCCCCTTCCTGGGCAAGAGCGCCGAGCCGGTGAAATACCCCGTTCGGCAATTCCGAAACCATCCGCCGTTGCCACGACCCCGGAGCTAGTTTCCGCATGAATCGGGGGCTCTGTGCAGTATCGCCGGCTTCGAAGTTCCTGCGCGCGTTTGTACCCGGAACCCGGCTCGATCGTTGTCTGGAGCAACCGGCGAAGGCAGCGTTCCCGCGCCGAGAATTCCTTGGATGAATGCCGCGGTTGCCGGAGCGGAGGCGTCGCGGTTCTGGTTCAGCACCAACCGCCACTCCTTGCGTTCCACCGCCACCTCTGCCGGAGCGGATACCCCCAACTTCACCCGTCCCTGGTTTACTTCGAGCACCACCACTTCGATGGAGTCTCCAATCAGCAGCGCCTCGCCCACTTTCCGCCGTGTGATCAGCAAGGCTCCTCCCTGGCGACCGTGGCCTCAATGGGGTATCGCAGATACGATTCGTCCACGGGTTGTATCGCCTGCACCGCCAGTTGATTCCGGAACGATATGACGAGAGGAGCGAGTAGATTCGCGGTGGGCACCCGGTCGTCTCCCACGGACACCAGCACAAAGACCCCGAGTTCCATTTCCCTCCGTCGAATCTCGCCGGAGCCGAAATCGATCTCTCTCCGATCCTCCGCGCTCAGGTGGAGTTCGAAATCGCTCTTGGCCACGGCGAGCGGCACGGCCAGCAGCGTGAGAGCGGGGTCTTCAATGGATTGAAAGAACAGAAACGGCTCAATCGTTTGTTGGCTCACCGGAAGCAAGCGATTGCTGTGAGGCAAACCGGGCAAGCCGGATCGAAGATGGATCACCTGATCCTCCTCAAAGCTGAGGGAGCCGAACAAGTTTGATTCCACGCTTGGCATGGCAGTTCTTCCCAATCCATCGGTGCAGACCGCGGAAACTTTAGCGTCCTCCGCTCCGCAAAGTCCTCCAATACCATTAAATCTCCGCGCTGCTGCATGCGGTAACCGTCTCGTGGGGCGGGGACGGACGCGAAAAGGCTCCCTCCGCGATATCCCGGCACGGACCACTTAGCCCCGGCGTCCAGTTCGGTCGCGCGATTCATCCTGCTATCCTCTGCACATGGCGAAACGCCCGGAAATCTCTCCCTCTTCCCTCCTTGCCCACATGGAAGCGTTGCCTCACGCGCGGGCCACCTATAAACAATTGGTGAAAGAGTTCAACGCCAAGGGCGGCGCGCAGGCGGCGCTCGATGGACTACTCGAACAACTCGTGGGCCGGGGCGATCTTATCGAATGGAAGACCGGGCACTTTGTCCTGCCGGGAACCAGCAAAGAGTTCGTTTCCGGGCGCTTGCAGATGCACCGCGATGGCTATGGCTTCGTGGTTCCGGATCGCCCAATCGAAGGCATGCGCGGAGATCTCTTTCTGCCGCCCGATGCGCTCGAAGGGGCCATGCACGGAGATCAGGTGCTGGCGCGGGTCTCCCGCATTGAGAGGGATGGCCGTGCTTATGGCGAGCTGCTGCGCGTCCTCAAGCGCGCGCACGTTTTCCTCGTCGGCGAGTTCCGGGTTGCCCGCCAAAACTACGTGATTCCCCATGACTCCCGCGTGCGCCAGCGCGTGGTGATCCCGGAGGGTCTTGAACTGCCACCCCCGGATTCACAGTTGAACCGCATCGGCTCCGCCGCGCGGGAAGTGCGCTCCGTCGAAGAAATGGACGGAATGATTGTCAATGTCGAGATCCTGGAGTTTCCGGGGAAGGACGAGCCCCCCGTAGGACGCGTATCCGAGATCCTCGGGTACCCGGACGATTTCGGCGTGGATGTAGAGATCGTCATACGCAAGCATCATTTGCGCCACCGGTTCCCGCCGGAGGCCGTCGCGGAGGCGGAAAGCATTCCGCTCGAGATTCCCCCTTCCGAAGCCGCTCGCCGCGAGGACTTCCGCTCCCAGCCCATCGTCACCATCGATGGCGAAACCGCGCGTGATTTCGACGACGCGGTGCTCGTGGAGCGACTCGATAACGGCAACTTCGAACTCCAGGTTCACATCGCGGACGTTAGCTACTATGTGCGCCGGAGCACCGCGATCGACCACGAAGCGGCGCTCCGCGGTACGAGCGTCTATTTCCCGGATCGCGCCGTGCCCATGCTCCCGATCGAGCTTTCGACGAACATCTGCTCGTTGCGCCCCAACGAAGACCGGCTCGTGCTTTCGGCGATTCTCGAGATCGATCGTCAGGGCGACGTCGTGGGGCGGCGCTTCTCCGAAGGCATCATCCGCAGCGCGGAGCGAATGACCTACACCAACGTGCAACTCGTGCTCGATGGCGATGCCGCGCAGCGTGAACGCTACGGCTCCCTCGTGGACCGTTTTCAGCAGATGGAGGAACTCGCCCTCGTCTTGAACCGCAAGCGCGTCAAGCGGGGCTCCATCGATTTCGATCTCCCGGAAGCCCAGGTGCTGTTCGACGAAACGGGTGAGATGACCGGAATCGAACGGACCCCCCGCTTAATGGCCCACCGCATCATCGAAGAGTTTATGCTTGCCGCGAACGAAGCCGTGGCCGGCGCGCTCGAAGACCACGGTGTTCCTTCGATCTACCGCATTCATGAACGGCCGGACCCCAAGAAGGTGGCCGTCTTCGCCGAACTCGCGCAGAGCTTCGGCTTCAAATTCGGCGGCGCGCTGGGCGTGAAGACGTTCGCCCGCTATGAGCGCAAGCGGGATGGGCGAAAAGTGCGCAAGGAGATCACGGTTTATGAGGATGGCGGCGAAATCACCAGCCAGGCCTACCAGAAGCTGATCGCGCAAATCGAAGGCAAGCCCGAAGAGCGCGTGTTGAGTTACCAGTTGCTGCGCTCTCTCAAGCAGGCTCGCTACTCCTCGGAGAACCTGGGCCATTTCGCGCTGGCGGCCAGGAGTTACACGCACTTCACTTCGCCCATCCGGCGCTACCCGGATCTGGAAGTGCACCGCATCCTGCGCGAATGGCTGCAAGCCGGGCAGCCGGGCTTCTTCGCCAAGGACGGGAAGACGCCCGAACCCAATCGGGATCGCGCCGAAGAATTGCGCATCCTGGCCGACGATTGCAGCTTCACCGAACGGCAGGCCGCCGAAGCGGAGCGCGAACTCATCGAGTGGAAAAAGGTGAAGTTCATGGCCGGGAAAATCGGTGAGGAGTTTGCCGCTCTCATCGTGAGCACAACCCGGTTCGGAATGTTCATCGAACTCGAGGATCTCTTCGTGGAAGGCTTGGTCCCGCTCGATTCCATCCCGTCCGATCGCTTTCACTATGAGGAAAATTCCCGCCTCATCGTCGGCCATCGCACGGGCTTGGTGTATCGCGTGGGAGATCGCATCGCCGTCCGTCTGGACCGCGTGGACGAACTCGAGAAGACCATGCAGTTCGCGCTGGCCGGCGCCGCCGGGAAGGGGAGTCGCGTGGGCGGAAAGAAACTCACCGGCGTGGCGAGCGGCAAGCCGGCCAAAGGAAGGAACGGCGGGCGGCGCAAGCGGCGTTAGCCGCTCCGCGCATCGCGCTGGAGAATCGCCGCCCGCAGCGCTTTGACCCCGTCGGCGCACAGCCGCGCTGCATGCTTCGAAGCCGTCTCCAGCCCGCCCACTTCCGCCTCAATCCGAGCCGTATCCACACTCGCAAGCGCGGAGACATCCATCCTCTCCAGAAGAAGTGTGGTGGCCGACCCGCACGCGAGGGCCGCCGTGCAGCCGCGCGCCTGAAATCGAATCTCGCGAATGTGGCCCGCCTCCACGATTGCACTCAACTCCAGGATGTCCCCGCATACCGGATTCTCCACGCGGACCCGCACGCCGGGCGCATCCAAAGCCCCGGCATTGCGCGGGTTCGCAAAGTGATCGAGTAACTGGGGCGAAAACATGTGCTGCCTTGGAGAATGCATCATCCGCTCGCCCGGTGGCAAGCTGGGGCTCAATCCACACCCTCCGGTTCGGGAAGGGGCCGCGCATCTGAGATAATCCCCCTATGGCCAATCGCTACGTTGCGGAATCCACTGTTGAAGACGGTTTCGACGTTGTTCGTCTCAGGGATAATGAGCGTCAATTGAAGGTGACGGTCGTGCCCGGCGCCGGCAACAATGCGCTCGAGTTTTCGCTGAAAGGCGAGAACTACATGTATACCGGCGGCAGCACCGCGGCGGAAGTCAAGGCGAAGTCCAAGCTCTGCGGGAACCCGTTGCTCGCTCCGTGGGCCAACCGCTTGCTGCCTTCGTCCTTCCCGGCCAATGGCAAGACCTACACCCTTCAGGAGCAAATAGGCAATCTGCGCAAGGATCCGAACGGGCTGCCCATCCACGGGCTGCTCGCTTTCAGCGGCGCATGGGAAGTGATGCACGCCGAAGCGTCCGAGCATCGTGCCGAAGTCACCAGCCGTCTCGAGTTCTGGCGCTACCCGGAGTTGATGGCGCAGTGGCCGTTCGCGCATTCCCTCTTCATGACCTACCGTCTTCGCGACGGCAAGCTGGAAGTGGAAACCGTCATTGAGAACTACGCCACGGAGCCCATGCCCATCGCCATCGGCTACCATCCGTACTTTCAACTGCCCGGCGTGCCGCGGGATGACTGGTTTGCCGTCATCCCCGCAAGAGCCATCACCGTCCTCACGGAGAAGTTGACGCCCAGCGGAGAGAAAACACCCTTCACCGGACCGCAACCCTTCCCGCTCAAAGGCGGAAAGCTCGATAACATCTTCGAGGATTTGATCCGCGACGAAAATCAACAGACCGTCTTCTCCGTTTCCGGGCAGGGCCGCAAGCTTTCCGTCACGTATGGGCAGCGCTACCCAGTGGCCGTAGTCTACGCCCCTCCGGGACAGCCATTCATCTGCTTTGAACCGATGACCGGTGTAACCAATCAGCTAAACCTGGCTGCGGAGGGGAAATACCCCGCGCTGCCCACGGCGCCCTCACGTGGCGTGTGGCGGGAGAGTTACTGGATCCACATCGAAAGCTAGCGGCCGCGCGAACCCGGGTCTCTACGCAATCTCCGCGCGGATGGCGGTGGCGATCCGCTCGCAATAACGGTCGACATCACCCGCTTCCCGCGCCTCGATCATCACGCGCGCCAGCAATTCCGTGCCGGAGTAGCGAACCAGCACGCGGCCCTCGTCCCCGAAGTATTTCGCCGCGGCCTCAATCTCTCGTTCGACGGCCGGCATCCCGTCGAAAGGCCGCTTTTCCTTCACCCGGATATTTACGAGTTTCTGCGGGAATAGCACCAGCCCCGCAGTGAGTTGCTTGAGAGATTCTCCGGTTTCGCGGATCGCCTCCAGCACCCGCAGGCAGGTCAGCAAACCGTCGCCCGTAGTGGCGAACTCGCGGAAGATCACGTGTCCGGATTGCTCGCCGCCCAGCATCAGATCGCTGGCAATCATTTCTTCGAGCACGTACTTGTCGCCCACCGCGGTTCGCAGCATCCCGATGCCCTCCGCCTTCAGCGCCACCTCCAGCCCGAGGTTGCTCATCACGGTCGCCACCACCGCGGGCAGGCCGGAATTGGCGTGCAGGCGTCCCTTCTTCTTGAGGTGCAGGCCGCTCAGGTAAAGAATGCCGTCCCCATCCACCAGCGTTCCCTCGTGGTTCACGAACATCGCGCGATCCGCGTCCCCATCGAAGGCCACACCCAGATCGGCGCTCTCGCGGAGCACCGCTTCCTGAAGGCTTTCCGTGTGCATCGCGCCGCAGTCGAGATTGATATTTCGCCCGTTGGGCTCGCAATGGATCGCCGTAACTTTCGCGCCCAACCGCTGGAGCAATCGCGGCGCAAGCGCGCTCGCGGCTCCATTGCCTCCATCCACCACGATGCTCACCCCCGCGAGTCCATCGCGAAACGTGGAGGCAAGGAATTGCAGATACCGTTCGTCGAGACTGGAATCTTCTTCAAGATGCGCTTCCGCCGAAGGCTGGCCGCTTTCAAGAAACGCGAAGATACTTTGCTCCAGTGTCTCCTCCCGTTCATCGGGAAGCTTGTAACCCGCGTGACTGAAGATCTTGATGCCGTTATCCTGGAACGGATTGTGCGAGGCGGAGATCATCACGCCCGCCACATAACGCCCGGTGCGCGTCAGGTAAGCCACGCCGGGCGTGCTCAGCACACCCGCGAAATGGCATTGCACGCCTTTCCGCGCGAGTCCTCCGGCCACCGCGGCGGCCAGCCACGGGCCACTTTCCCTCGTGTCCATTCCGATGAGCACGGCCGGCTCCGCATCCAAATGCGCGGCGAATTCTCCCAGCGCCACGCCCACCGCGAATGCGGTTCGTTCGTCGAGCGGGGGCTTGCCGGCCACTCCGCGAATCCCGTCTGTACCGAATAATTGTCGTGCCAAGAATTGCCCTACTTCTTCGATTTCTTGTCTACCGCCGCGCCCTTCTTATCCGCTCCCGGATCGGCGTCGAGCCCTACATCCACGCGCACCATCACGCCCGTTACATTCGCCAGGCGGATCATCGGATCGTTCACGAAGAGGTTCACGCGAAATTCCTTGACGCCCACGACGTTCGAGATATCGATCGGGTCCGTATCGGCCTCTGAAATCAACTTCACCCGGGATTCGGGGCCCTCAATCCGCACCAGTTGCGGCGATACCACCTCGCTTAATACGCGATACCCATCCGGTGGCGGCGACGCGAGATTCACGCGCACCGGCACTTCCTTGCTCATTCGCGTTTCGAAGCGCATCCGGATCTGCGCCGGCACCGCCCGGTTGAGCCTCACGCCGGCGGGGAGAAAGACGTTGCTTTGGTCGAGCGTGAAGGTCCTCTGCCCAGGCTCGGAGACGCCCGAGAGATCCAGAATCACGCTCACACGGCTTTCCGAGAGATCGCGTACTTTGGACGAAGGCCCCTGCACTTCCAGGGTCACCCGCTCGGGGGCATCGCTTGAAATCTCGAAGTCGCTCGGAATGCCCTTCATCTCCACCGGAACGTTCAGGGTCGTCGCGCGTTCCTGGTCGCCCACCATCGCGAACCAGAGGCTGAACGCGATCAGCAGCGAGAGCAGCTTCCACCAGAAGTCGCGAAAAATCCAACTCACGGGTGTGTCTCCGGGTTCACTTCCGTCCGGCCGTCCAGGCGGGGGATCAGGATCGATTGGGTCGAGTTCATGTCCGATCCGCGACCCGTGGGATGCTTGCCCGCCATGTGGCGCAGCACGCGTTCCCCGACCTCATCCAACGTCAAACCCGTGGCGAGTTCGCCGAACGCCGCCGTGGAAATGCGTCCGGTTTCCTCGGAGACGATAATCGCAATCGCATCACTCTCCTCCGTCACGCCAAGCGCGGCGCGGTGCCGCGTGCCAAGGCTGCGGGAGACGCTCGGGTTCATGGAGAGCGGCAGAAAGCAGGATGCCGCGGCGATCCGGTCCCGATGAAGAATGGCGGCCCCATCATGCAGCGCGCCCCCAAACTGGAAGATCGCCAGAATCAGGTCGCGGGAGATATAGGCGTCCAGTTGAACGCCGCTCTCCGTAAACGTCCGCAAGCCGATATCGCGTTCGAGCACCAGCAGCGCGCCTACCCGGTTTCGCTGCAGCACGTCGAGCGCGAGCAGAATCTCGTCCAGGCCTGCGCGATTCTGCATCCGGGATCCAAATGCGAATAGCCGCGCCTTGCCCAGTCTCGCGAGTACTCGCCGGATCTCGGATTGGAACACCACAATCAGCGCGAACGCGGTGTACGGAATCGCATTGCTGAGAATACTCCGCAACAGTTCCAGACCGAAGTAAATCGATCCCAGATAGACCAGGATCACCAGGATAATTCCTGCAAGGATGCGCTCCGCCCTGCGCCCCCGGATGATCTGGAAAAACTGATAGATCAGGCAGGCAACCAGCACGATGTCAATGCCCGCGGTCAGATTGAGCCGCGGCATCAGCGCTAGCGTGTCGTGGAAGAAGGAAATCATGCGATCTTAGGCTGCATGACGCCGCTCGCGACGGCCCACACGAATCCGTATTTTTAGTTTAGCCGACGCGCGGGCCGGACTCCCCCGAAAAAGAAAGCGCCGTTACTTGGAGGAATAGCTCTTTTCCGGGAACCTCCCCTGATCGTCGGAGTCGATAATCCACCGGTCGATCCTGGCCGACATCTCCGCCACTCTTGCCTTCTGAGACGCATCCGCCGCGAGATTTTTCACCAGGAACGGGTCGTTCAAGGTGTCGTACAACTCCAGTTCCGGCTTGCGGGGCTGCATGAACAGCGCCTGCACCGGATTCAACTTCCCCTTGGCGTAGAGTTCCTTCATTACCGCAAGCGTGGGGTATTGCTTCTCGATGTACTCGTTGTATTGGGTGTAGGGCCGCTCCGGCATGAAGTTCCGGATCAGCCGGTAACGCCTGTCGCGCACGGATCGGATCCGGTCCACGGTCATGTCGCAGCGGTCCCGCGCGGCAAAAACCAGATCCCGCCGCTTGGCCTTGGGGCCGAACAGATCCTGGCCGTCGAGCTTCCGTTCGGGTTTGACGCCCCCGAGCGAGAGCGATGTCGCCGTCATATCGAGCGAAAGCACAGGGTCTTCCCGCACCTCGCCCGCCTTCCATCGCCCGGGCGACCACGCGATCAACGGCACCCGCAGCCCTGCGTCGTATAGCCACTGCTTACCCCGGATGAGGCATTGCCCATGGTCTCCCATGAAGAAGACAACGCTGTTCGAGAGGAGATCCTCCTTTTCAAGAAGCTGCAGCAACTGCCCCACCTGCCGGTCGAGTAGCGTCGCCGCTTCCAGGTAATTCGCGTACTCGTCCCGAACCACGGGATGGTCCGGCCAATAGGGGGGCAAAGGGAGCGAATCCGGGTCGATCCGCGGCATCTCCTTGCGTGCCTGGACGAACGCCGGGCCCTTGTGCGTCGCCGAAAAGTTTACCTGCAAATATAGCGGCTTCCCCGCCGGCCGGCCCTCCAGCCGTTTCGAATCCCATGGGGGTTCAACATGGAAATTCCAGTCTTCCTTGGCCGTGCCGCGCGCACCAGGGGCAAACTCCCCGCCCAAATTCACCGCATGATAGCCCGCCTCCCGCAAGTGTTGGGGAATCACCTTCACGCCATGCGGCAGCGCGAACCCATCGTCGCGATGGCTCCGGTGATTATGCGCCCCGATGGTGGTCTGGAATAGCCCGGTGCAGAATGCGGAACGGCTGGCCGAGCACACCGGTGCGGTCGTGAACGCGCGGTCGAAGCGCACCCCTTCCGCCGCCAGCTTGTCGAGCACCGGCGTGCGCACCACCCGGCTGCCATAGCATCCCAGATCCGGGCTGAAATCTTCGCCCAGAATCCAGATGATATTCGGCTTCCCGTCGCCCCGCTGCCCGCGAAGAATGGCGGGAAACCCCGTCGCCATCACCGTTGCCGTCAGCAGTAAGTCTCGCCGTTTTAGCGAATGCCCGTTCGTGGAGGAAGAAATCTGCGCCATGGACCCCCCGCGCCCATCCTATCGCAGCCCGCGTCCCAATGAGAGCGAACCATGCCAGACCCGTGCAACAGTCGCAATCTTCAAACTGCGCGGCGCGGCCGACCGGGAATACATTCCCCAGCAATCCATTCGACACTGTGGCGGTCGTTCGGCCGAATCAACGCATTTCGGGTGATGAGCATGTCAACGACTCCCGAGGTACCATCAAGACCGTGAGAACCTTGCCCCGCAGAACGGGGCAAGTTGCAGTGCGGGATAATTGAGCCGCCAGATGATCGGGCTGGTGGTGCAATGGAAGCAACTGATCGCTGTGCAGAGCGAGTGATGCGCAATTCCGGCCTTTGACGCCTCTGAACACGACCTTCTAGACGCCGGGAGCCACGCGCTCGGCAACGGTCCCGACTTGGCCACGCATCCGCACTTGATCCAGGTTGTCCCCCAGCAGCACAACCACTGGCAGGAGTACGAGTTCGTGAATTGATTTTCCCCATCCAGAGCACAAATCAACTGGTCAGCCGCGTTGTCTGCCACGCCCAAGAGCTGACCAGCCGCGCCTCGGAAATGTTGCTCGATGAAATTGCTCGCGCGGTTCCACTTCGGCAAGATATTGCCATCGTTCCTGGCTCCCGGTCTCCCCGTGTTGTGGTCTGCCATCTCTTGCGGGTTTCTCTTTTCGGGTGGCCGTTTCGGAGGATCGCAGAGTTGGGATGCGGGGTTTCGCCCCTAGGCGAAGAAATGGGTTCGTTCCCTGGAGTTTCGCTGGATGTTGTTGATTTTGCGTTTTGCGTGGCGCGATTTTGGCCAGGGCTCGTTGCGGCGGGTGGGGCTGGACTTGGGGCCGGTGGCCCCGGATCCGGATCCGGCGCGAGCGGGCTGGGAGAGGGAGGTTGGGAGCTCGGCGCGGTTCGGGATGCCGGGGTTGCGCGATGGCGCTGGCGGTCCC
>JADLCF010000106.1 GCA_020847315.1 Bryobacterales bacterium
GAGATTATTCGAGGTCCTGCAACATTGCTTTATGGAAGCAACGCAATCGGCGGCGTCGTGAACGTGATCGGCTATGGGAACCATCTCCATGAGCATCAGCATCAGACACTGAGTGGGAATCTGGCTGCCTCGGGTGGGTCCGCCAATGGGATGTTCGGGGGCAGCGGCGGCTTCGAGTACGGCCACCGGGGATGGCTCCTATGGGGTGGTGGCGGCGGCCAGCGCACGAGCGATTACCAGACTCCCGTGGGCCGCATCTTCAACTCCGCCACCGATTCGCGCAATACTTATGCGGGATTCGGCAAGTATAGCGACAAAGCCTACTTCAACCTGGAATACACCTTCGGAGAAGGCAACTACGGCGTGCCCTTCGCGGGCGAGATCCATTCGCACGACGGCGAAGACCACGAACCCCACGGCCATGATCCGGCGGAAGACGCGGAAAAGATCGGAATCGGCTGGCGGAAACATAACTTGCGCGGGGAGCTCGGCTTCACCCACATTCCTCGCTTTGTCGAGAACTTCACCCTGGTCCTCAATCATTCGGATTGGAAGCATCGCGAGATGGAGGGCGCCGTCATCGGCACGGAGTTCTTTAATAAACAGACGGTTTATCGAGGAGCTTTTGACCAGAAACAGCGGGGGCGTCTCACTGGGACCTTTGGTTTTTGGGGCATGCAGCGGGATTTTCGCGCCATTGGGGAAGAGGCGTTAGCTCCTCCAACGGGCCAGAGCGCGTTTGCCTTGTTCGCCCTCGAAGAAGTGACGTATGACCGCGTGAAGTGGCAGTTCGGCGGTCGTCTCGAAAGGAACGGCTTCCAGCCAACCGGGTTGGTGGATCGAAGCTTCACGGCATTCTCCGGTTCCGCCGGGTTCGCGCTTCCCCTCCGGCGCGGGTTCACGTTTGCCACGAGCTTCAGCCACGCGGTGCGCGCGCCGGGGTTGGAGGAACTCTACAATCATGGGCCCCACGCCGGGAACCTCACCTACGAGATTGGGAACCGGGACTTGGGTGTGGAGCGGAGCAATGGGGTGGAGGCTTCGCTCCGAAAGTTATCGGAGCACTTCCATTTGGAGGCGAATCTCTTCCTCTATCAGTTCTCGGATTTCATCTTCCTGGCCCCCACCGGGGAGCGGGAGGCCGGCTTGCCCGTGGCAAAATACCTGCAAGGCAACGCGCGCTTCTGGGGCTTTGACGGGCGGGCGGACCTGGAAACCGTCCGCGATCTCTGGGTGAAGCTGGGCTTCGATTCCGTGAATGCCACGTTGACCGATCTCCATACCGGCCTGCCTCGCATTCCCCCGCGGCGGCTTCGATTGGGCCTGGACTATCGTCCCGGCAGGTTCAGCTTCGAACCGGAATTGGCGATGGCAAGCCGCCAGGATCGTACGTACTTCGACGAGACGGAAACGGCCGGATACGTGGTGGCCAATTTCCGCGCTTCTCACGCGATCGCGACCTCGCACACCACGCATATTTTCTCGGTCGATGCCTTCAACCTGGGGAACCGCTTGTGGCGGAACCATCTATCCTTCATCAAAGATCTGGCGCCGGAGATCGGGCGCGGCATCCGCTTCGGCTACACTTTGCGCTTCTTCTAACATCGCAATTCCGTGATCGACATCGTGGAATAGCGAAAGGGGGAACCGGTCGGGTTCCCCCTTTCGCATTGGTCAAGAAGCGCGATGACGATCACAGGCCGTTCGGAGCTTGCGGCGCCGCGGCGCCCGGTGCGGGGGCGCTTGGCTGCCGCCGGTTGAAGCGATCTTTCCGGCGGTCGCGCTGCTCGGAGCGAATGTCGCTAAGCTTGGCGCGTTGCTCCGCGGTGAGAATGTTGTTGTGAATGGCGGCGCGCGATTTCAGCGAGATCGCGAGAAGGTTTCCCTGGAGGGCGCCCACCTGATTGGCGAGTCCATCCAGCGTGGCATCCGTCGCGCCGCTGTTCATCGCCTCGGCGACTTGCGATTGAATGTTCCGCAACTGTTCGCGAACGGGTTGGCTGGCATCACGCGCCGACTTCCCTTCCGCTCGAATCGCTTCCTTCTGCGCGTCCGTGAGGTTCAAGAGTCGCGCCATCACCGGGCTGAGAAGTTCGCAACCCTGGCAGGCGGCTGCAAACGATCCGCCCCTCTTGCCCATTGCATTCGGTCCCCGGTCGCGCATACGCCCCGGACCCTGAGCGAACGCAAGAGTGGCGGCGAGCAGGATGGCCATTCCGGCGGCAAATAGAGTCTGTTTCTTCATGATCGATACCTCTTCAAGTGCAATTGCCGGAATGTTCCGGCATCCATCGCGGGGGTTCCCGTCTTTCGATTTGATGGCTGTTCATGCAAACCCGGCAACACTTGGAAAGTTGCGGCAGCCGGGCATCGAGAAGAGGCTGCGTGGACGGCCGCCTAAGAGGGGGGCGCCTGCTGACGCGCTTCGAGTCGGTCCACCTTTTCGCGCAAGCTGGCCACTTGCTCCCGAAGTTTGCCGATCTTCGCCAGATTGGCGAGTTGCACGAGGTATTCTTTCAAAGGGCGCGCGGGCGTTCCCCAGACGACTTCTCCGGACCGCACGATCTTCGACGTGAGACTTCCGCTGCCGGAGCCGACCGTGGCTCGTGTCTCGATGCGCGCCTTATCGCCGATCCCGACCTGGCCGCCAATCACCGCGTAGTCCTCGATAACTACCCCTCCGGATAGCCCCGTTTGTGCCACGATCACCACGTGCTTCCCGATACGGCAGTTATGTCCGATGTGTACTAGGTTGTCGATCTTCGTCCCCTCGCCGATCAGCGTGACGCCAAGCGCAGCCCGGTCGACCGTGGAGTTCACGCCGAGTTCTACATTGTCCTCGATCACCACCCGCCCCACCTGCGGGAACTGTTCATAGCGGCCCTCGTGCATGACGAATCCGAATCCGTCCGCGCCGACCACGCAGCCGGCCTGGAGCACTACGCGATCGCCGATTTCCACTTCGTCGTAAACCGTGACGTTCGGGTGGATGGTGCAATGTGCCCCAATACGCACGAAATCCCCGATCACCACGCCCGGCGCGATATAGGTGCCCTCGCCCACGACGCTGCCGGAACCGATCACCACATCGGCGCTGATCGAAGCGCTTTCCGCAACCAGGGCGTCATACGATATCTTGGCCGTTGGGTGGATCCCCTCCAGCCGGCGTGGCAGTGGATGGAAGAGCCGTACGGCGCGGGCGAAATCCATGCGCGGCTGCCGGGAGCGGATCACCGTGCGCTGCTCCGTGTTCGGGTACTCCATCGGTACCAGAAGGCAGCCGGCGGCGGACGTGGGTGCTTGTTCAGCGGCTTTGCGATTCCCGACGAAAGCGAGATCGCAAACTCCCGCCGCGCTCAGCTCGGCGACTTGCTCCACCTGCCGCTCGCCATCGCCTTCAAAGGTGAGGCCGAGAGATTCCGCAATGCGCCAAACTTCCATGTTACTTCGCCTCCCCGATGGCGGGCCTTTTCGCGGCGGCCCACAAGCTGCTATTCCTAGTAGGATACTGAATTGTGGCTGTTGATCCTTCTACCTACGTTGCCCCTACCGCAGTCATTCACCCGGAAGCGAAGATCGGTCCGGGTTGCCATATCGGGGAGTTCTGCGTCGTCGAAAGGGACGTCGAAATGGGCGCGGAATGCCGCCTCGAACCCTACGTCTACGTGAAGCGCTGGACCACCATGGGAGACCGGAATGAGATCTCCGCGGGAAGCGCCTTGGGGACAGACCCGCTCGATAAGAATTTTACCGGCGAGCGCTCCTACCTGCGCATCGGCAACGGAAACCGCATTCGCGAGCACCACACCATTTCGCGAGGGTCGAAGCCGGAGTCCGTAACCCTGATGGGTGATGGTAATTTCATCATGACCTCCGGGCACATTGCTCACAATTGCGTGGTGGGCAGCAACGTGGTGATGGCGTGTTGCACTCTCGTTTCCGGGTACGTGGAAGTGGAGGATAACGTCTTCATCTCCGGCGGAGTCGCGATCCATCAGTTTTCGAAAATTGGGCGGCTCTCCATGGTGGGCGCCAACACCCGCGTGAATCTGGATGTCCCCCCCTTCATGCTGACGGTGGGCTTCCACGTGGAGACAATCGGTCCGAATACGGTTGGCATGCGCCGGGCAGGCTACAAGAGTGCCGATGTGCGTGCCGTGAAAGAAGCCTTCCGTCTGCTATACATGAGCGGCCTCTCGCGCGCGGAGGCACTCGCTCGGCTCGAAGCCGGCCCCGACGTGAGCCGGGAGATCGCGGCTTTCGTGCGCTCTAGCCAGCGGGGGATTTGCCCCTCGCGGCGCAAGTCTCAGCGTCGAAGCGGCGCGGTTGCCGGAACTGGTCCCTCGGCGGAAGATGCGGCCGATTCCGGGATCGAATGACGCGCGTGAACCTTGCCGCAAGGCTCTTTGCCGCGTATGTGCTGCTGGTGCTCTATCTGTGCCTCTTTCCTTGGGAGCCAAAGTTGGGACCCCCTGGCCCATGGTTTGTCTGGGAGTGGGCGGGAGGCCGCACCGGCGTGGCCGATGTCGCGCTGAATTTCCTTTTCTTTATCCCCTTGGGCATCACAGGCGGCTTTGCGTTCCGAGGGAGCGGACGCGCGCTGCCGGTCGTGTTGCTGAGCGCCTTGCTCTCCTTTCTCGTGGAATCCCTGCAGGGCTGGCTCCCAGGGCGCGTGAGCAGTATGAGCGACCTGCTGTGCAACACCGGCGGAGCTGCGTTGGGCTGCTTCATGGCTCCCTGGCTCGCGAAGTTCGTCCGGCATGAAATCCCCAGCCTCCGCGCGGTGCGCATCCACACCGCGGCTGCGGTGCTGGGGATCGCCTTCTTTGTCGGTCAGTTGTTTCCGTTCATTCCGCGCTATCGTCTGCCTCATCTGCGCAAGGTCTTCGGCTCCGCGTTGGAGTTCGGCGACGGGTTGCAGGCGTTCACGGTCCTGTTACTCTTCGCGGCGGCGGCCTACCTCGTGCGGTTGGCCGTGGAGCCCCCGCTGCGGGGGAGGTGGTGCTTTCTCCTGATGATGTGTTTCCTGGCTGGACGGCCGCTCTTCGGGAATGTCCCGTTCACGGGAGGGGAGTGGTTGGCGGCGCTTCTAGGGAGCGCGACCGGCGCCTATCTCCGGCTATCGAAGCTCGAGCGGGGCCTCGCCGTCCTCTTGCCACTCGCCGTGCTCGTTGAGGAGTTCCGTCCATTCACCTTCGTGGCGGAGCCGCAACCGTTTGCCTGGGTTCCATTCGTGGC
>JADLCF010000107.1 GCA_020847315.1 Bryobacterales bacterium
AGACCTTCACGATGCCCGCCACGAAGCTGCCCAGCGTGGGCGCGCGCATCATGGGCCTCGACGACCCGGCGAAGAAGATGTCGAAATCCGTGCCGGTTGCGGGCCACGCGGTGTGGCTGCTCGACGATCTCAAGGTGGCCCACAAGAAGATTATGCGGGCCACGACCGATTCGAACCCAGCCGTCGATTTTGAAACGATGGGCGACGGCGTGGCGAACCTTCTGGCAATTTACCAGGCCTTCACGGAGACAACGGATGAACAGGTGAAGGCGGAATTCACCGGGATGCGATACGGTGACCTGAAGAAGCGCGTTGCGGAAGCGGTGGTGGCCGGGTTGGAACCGATCCAGCAGCGGTACCGGGAAATAACCAGCGATCCGGCGACCATGGAACGGCTTCTGGACGAAGGCGCGGACCGCGTGAGACCCATCGCCGAGGCAACGGTGCGCCTTGCCAAGGAGCGAATGGGACTCTACCTGCATGGTTCCTAGCGCCGTAAGCACCCGCATTGCCGAGTACTCATCCCTGCTCCGGGAGCATCCGGATTTCCGTTGGCTCTGGCTGGCTCAAATTGTCAGCGAGCTGGGCGATTGGTTTTACACCGTCGCCCTCTATAGCCTGCTGCTCGATCTCACGGGTAGCGCGGAATCGATCGGGATCGCAATCGTCCTCCAGGTGCTTCCCCAGGTTCTGATCGCCCCGGCCGCGGGAGCCCTGAACGACCGGCTCAGCCGCAAGAAGCTGATGATTCTCGCCGACGTGGTGCGCTTCTTCGTGGTGCTGGCAATGCTGCTGATCGACCGCGCGGAGATGGTGTGGTTGATCTACGTGCTGCTGCCCCTCGAAACCATGGCGTGGGGCTTGTTCGAGCCGGGCCGAAGCGCGATGGTACCCACGATTCTGCCCCGGCGGCACCTGGTGAGAGGGAATGCGCTCTCCGCCGCTACGTGGAGCTTTAACCTGGCCGTGGGCGCAACGCTGGGAGGCACGGTGGCCGCGCTGTTCGGCCGGCCGACGGCATTCGTGATCAACGCGCTCACCTTTCTTCTTTCCGCCTGGTTCATCAGCCGGATGCGGGTGAATGAGACGCACACGGAGAGCAGCCCGGCCTTCCAGATGCGGGAACTCTTCGATTTCACTCCGACATTCGAGGGGATTCAATACGTGCGGGAGGACCGGAAGCGGGTAGCCGTACTCTGCCTCAAGGGCGGCCTCGGGCTGATGGGCGCGCACAACGTGATCCTGCCGATCTATGGCGAGCGCGTGTTTCCGATTACGGGCGCGCTGAGCGATGCGAGCCGCGCGGGAATGCTAGGCATGAGCCTGTTGATGGCGTGGCGGGGAGTGGGCGCATTGCTGGGGCCCTTGATCGGGGCGATCTGGGCGGGAAATAGCGAGCGGCGGATGAGGCGCGGGATTGCCGTCGGGTTCGCGATGGCCGCCACGGGCTATGCCCTGCTCGCGTTCGCACCGAATGCGTGGGCGGCCGGGTTATGCGTGGTTCTCGCTCACGCGGGCAGCTCGATCGTCTGGGTTTTTTCGACGACACTCCTGATGCTGCTTACGGAGAACCGCTTCCGCGGCCGGGTGTTTGCCGCGGAGTTCGCCTTTCACTTCCTGATCGTGTCGATGGCCAGTGTCGCGGCGAGCACCGCGATTGACCACGGGATCCCGGTACGGATGGCCTCGCTATACGTGGGGCTCTCGATGCTGCTGCCGCTGGCTATCTGGCTCTCCGTGCTCCCGTTCTGGCGGAATAGTCCGGACTGTGCCCTGGCGCAGGACGACAATCCGTGAGAAGCCTTCTTCGAGGGTGGGCGGCTGGAAGCGCTGCCGCATTCGCTGCATGACCTCGGCGGGCACGGTGCGTGGCCGCGCTGCATTTCGCTCCAGACAGACTTCGAAGGGTTCATCGAACCACAGGGCTTCCACATCGCCGCCGTAGAGCTTGGCCAGATGGAGATAGGGCTTCCGTTCCCACAAGCTCAGGTGGGTGGCGTCCACGTAGGTGATGGGCCGCTTCAGTTGCAGCCGCTTCCTCAGCAGCATTCGCAATACCATGAAGATGCTCCGGTTGGCGGATTGGTCATCCTCGTCGTCGAGCAGCAGCTTGCGAAGGGAATCCGACGAGAGCGCGGTGATTCGGTGGTCCGAAAGCCAAGTGCTCTTGCCGGAGCCCGGGAGCCCGACGGTGAGGACGATGCGCGGTTGCACGGGAGCCTGAATTTCCATGGTGGGGGACCCGGACTCTCAGTATTCCATACGCGAGGCCGCCACCTGTTGCTGAAGAGGCGCGAGTGGCTGGTGACCCACTATGATGGAAGTAGCCGAATGGCCACACCGCCGCACACGACAGGCGCCCCGGACGAGGCGCCGCCTCCCCAGAAACAGTCCTGGATCATCCCCGCCGTCGGCTACGCGCTCTCGATTGGATGCCTGATCTGGGTTTATTGGGGTTACCCCTGGCATGAAGAACTGCCGAAACTGCTGCGCGTCGATTGGCACTGGGTGGCGATTGGCTGCGCGTTCGAGGTGGGAACCTACTTCATGCAGGGCTGGCGATGGAGTTTGGCGCTGCGCCCGGTGGGAAGGGTGCGGCCAGCTCTCGCGACAAGAGCGGTGTACGTGGGGATCTTCGCCAATGAAGTGCTTCCCATGCGAACGGGTGAAGTGCTCCGATGCTTTCTGCTCGCCAAATGGGCCCGCATCCGGCTGAGCATTGTTTTCTCATCGGCGGTGCTCGAGCGCGTCATGGATGGCGTCTGGCTGCTGGCATTGTTCGGGGTTGCGGTGAGCTTCGTGGAACTGCCCCAGAGCATTGTGTGGGGGGCGCAGGCCCTGGCGGTGCTGGTGGTGGTTCTGGCGTGCGCGCTGGTAACGCTGATGATGAGCAGACACCTTGCCCATCGATTCGCGCGGATGGGCAGGTGGACACAGAAATTCGCGGCCTTCATCCTCGGCTTCAACGCCCTGGGGCGCTCTCGAACGCTGCTCTGGTCATTCGTGGTGAGTCTTTTCTACCTGCTCTTCCAAGTGGCGCCGATCTACGCGCTGGCTCACGGCTATGGCGTCCATCTCAGCATCTTTGCCGCCACCACGGTACTGATCATCTTGCGGCTGGGTACGGTGGTGCCGCAGGGCCCGGGCAATGTGGGCGTTACGCAAGCGGTGCTGGTGCTGGGGTTGAGCTTGTTCGGAGTCGACCGGAATACGGCCACGGGGCTGGCGACCGTCCTGTTCGCGGTGATCACCGTGCCGTTGGTCGTAACCGGCTTCATTGCTTTTCTGATTACCGGCATGAAGTTGCGCGATATGTTCGATAGGACGATCGTGGAAGCGAAGCGAAGCTAGGCCTGGAGTTTCCGCAGGGTGCAGGCGGCGCTGGGTTCGCTTCCGCCACTCGTTCCCGAAAATGGAACCAGCCTATGCTCGAACGCGCGAGCATAGGCTGGGAGGGTTAGACCTTGGGCGGCCCAATCGGCCTGGGATTACCTGCCGAGGAAGCCGCTCTTATCTCGGGCGGCCGCTTCGCCCGTGGGCGCGGGCCATCGATTTGTATACTCGGGCGCGGGGCCAGCCTCATTGAGAACCCGCAGCGCAGCCAGGCGCACGGGTTTCGGCATGGTTTCCGCGCTGAGCGCCCGGTACAAGTCGAGGCCGTGCGCGCGATTGGTGGCGATTACGTCCTCCGCGCACAGGAGCATCGCGCGGGCAGCCACGGGAAATACCGGCGCTTGCGTCCGTGCAAGGGCCGCCTGCAGCACACGCGCCGCATGAGGGCCACCAATCATCCCCACCGACGCGGCCGCAGATTGGGCGATGTCAGGGTCACTGTGATCGATTAACTTCGCGAGGGCATCCACCGCCTTCGCATCCCGGCGCACGCCGATGCTATTGATGACGCCGATTTGCAGCTTTCCCGACAGCTTCGGCAGGGCCGCGCGGAAAGCCTCGTCGACCGACGGATCCGGGTTCGGCTCCATGCCAAAGCGCGCGTAGCAAGACAACTGAGGGTGGCTGAGCAGCGCCGCCATGGGCGGGATTGCTTCTTTGCCCCCCACAATCGAAAGCTTCTTGCAGGCGATCGCCTTCTGGAAGAGGGTGGACTTCGGATCTTTCACCATCGCCACGAGGGCGGGAGCGCCTAGCTTCCAAATCGGCAGCGCATCGAGCTCCGGAGGAATCGTGGGAAGGGGAGGCCGCTTTGGAGGCGCGGGCTTCGGCGCCGCCGGCTGCGGTGAGGCTTGTGTATTTCCGGTAGTCTGTTGTGCCATTGCAATGATCTCCGTTCCCCGTTCCTACATACTCGTCGCCAGCGCTTCCGCCCGCCAGGGTTCCCGGTAGGAGCGGCTGCGCATGCGATTGGCTTCCTCGTCGTTAATGAACATCCGCTTCGCCGGATCCCATTCGAGCTTGCGGTTCAACTGCGCCGCGATCCATGCCGCATGCGATGCCACGTGGGTATTGCAGGTGGCTATGGCATTGGCGCGAGGGGGCGTGCGCGAACGGATGCAGCTTACGAACTCACGAAGGTGCTCCGCCGTCGGGTCATACGCCCGGCCCGTTTTCTTTGGCACGAGCGACTTCAGGTTATCCGATACCTCGATCCGGCCGCTATCGCCCACTTCGACCCAGCCTTCGGTGCCTTCAAACAGGTTGCTGCAGGAGCCAAGCAGCCGCCAACTGTGGTTGCGAAGGATGAGCTGAATTCCGTTGGCGTAGCGGCAGCGGATGGTATAGCGCTCGATCAAGCCGTCACCGCGGAAGTTCGGCCCCTCCGGGATGTATTCGACCGGTTGGGTGTGTTCCATGTCGGCAGCCCACTGCGCCATGGCGACGGTGTGCGAAGCCCACTCGAGGAGGCCCGCGTGAAAATCCCAGAACTCGCCGCGGCCGCGGTCTTTGTAACTCGAGTTGTAGGGCCGCCACAGGCAGGGCCCCAGCCACTTGTCCCAATCAAATACGAGAGGGTCCGGTTCCGGCTTCTCTTCCGGCCACCAGCTATGCCCACCCGCGTCCACGGTACCGAGGCCGATGGCGGTGTCTGCGTGAACCGCGGTAAGCCTGCCCAGCTTGCCGCTGCGGGCCAGGCCAACCGCGAACTCGAAGGCGTATTGGTTCTTCCGCTGGGCGCCGGACTGGTAGACGGTGCCGTAACGCTTGATGTTATCCGCCATGGCGTACGATTCGTTGATCGACATCGCGCCGGGCTTCTCAATGTACATGTCCTTGCCGGATTGGGCGGCCCACATGGCCATCAACCCATGCCAGCGGTCGCTCGTGGCAATCAGGAGGGCGTCGATATCGGGGCGCGCGAGGATTTCGGCTGCATCGCGGTACATCTTGCAGTCGTTGGTCTTGTAGTACCCGTCGACGGTGCTTTTCACCATCTCGCGCGCATCCTCGCGGACGTCCGCAATTCCGACGAACTTGATTCGATCGTCGCCGAGCAGCATGCGAAGATCCGCCATGCCGCGCGAGCGAATGCCGATGCCGCCCATGATGATCTGATCAACGGGTCTGTAATTTCCCACGACGACCGGCCCGAACTGGCCTGGCCCCGGAGACGCAATCTGGGCCGCAGCGGCCGTCGCCGCGGGTGTCACTGCCGCGGTCGCAGCGGCCAGGGTCTTGCCGAAGCCTCGCCGCGTGACCTCTCCTTGCTTTTCCGACATTGGTCTACCTTCCCCCAATCTGTGCAGGTCTTTGCATGACACTAGCTGATCAAAACTGGAACGGGAGCGCAAGTGCCGCCGGGTGATGACTTACGGGAGCGGGTAGAGGAAATCCAAGGGAGGCGGAGGCTGATGAGGGGAATCAGTCCGGGAGGGGGACGCGCGTCGGGAGGAGACCCGCCACGCCGGCGCCCGATGCGCCGGCGTGGCGAATAGCTTAGATATCCAGGTGCTTGACGTCGAGCGCGTTATCTTCGATGAACTTTCTGCGGCTCTCCACGTTCTCTCCCATGAGGGTGGAGAAAATCTCTTCACACTCGATGAGGTCTTCGAGGCGCACTTGCAGAAGCGTGCGCTGGTCCGCATTCATCGTCGTCTCCCAGAGCTGTTCCGCGTTCATTTCGCCGAGACCCTTATAGCGCTGCACGGAGGCATCTTTCATGCCTTCCTTCTTCACGGTCTCCAGCAGGGTCCGCCAATCCGGCACTTCGTCGCGAGCGTCCCCTCGCGCCACGGTAAACGGCGCAAGGTTACTATCCGCAATGTCGCGGGCAATCACCCGGAAGCGGCGGTATTCGGGGCTTTGAAACAGCTCCACGCCGATGTGCCGCTCGGCGCGGGTGGAATCCAGATAGGTGAGCCGGTGGGAAGAGTATTCTTCTTCCCAGCTCAGGGTGGCATTCAAGCCAACCGCTTCCATCCGCTCCTTGAGGGTTGCGAGGCTTTGGGGCACTTCGTCCTGGCTACCGGTTACGTCATCCCGCTTGTCGAGCTTCAGATGGGTGTCAAGAAGCATTTCGACGACGCGAGGATCGCGCAAACGCCGTTCGAGCTTGGGGGCGAGGGCGGTTAAATCTTCGAGCGCGAGGAGGAACTTCTGCAATTCACCGGCCTCGAGTGTCTTGGGCCCACTGCCATTGCCGCTCACTTCCACGTGGATATTCCGCATCGCGCGACGCAGGATTTCCGTTGAGAACTCCTTGTCGTCCTTGATGTAGATTTCGCTGCGGCCCTGTTTGAACTTGTACAGCGGGGGCTGCGCCACGAACACGTGGCCGCGGGTGATCAACTCCTGCATGTGCCGGAAGAAGAAGGTGAGGAGCAGCGTGCGGATGTGGGAGCCATCCACGTCGGCATCCGTCATGATGATGATTTTGTGATAGCGCAGCTTGGAAGGGTCAAAATCGTCCTTGCCGATGCCTGCGCCGATCGCGGTGATCATCGCACGAATTTCCTCGTGGCCGAGCATTTTGTCGTAGCGGGCCTTCTCGACGTTCAGGATCTTGCCCTTAAGGGGAAGAATCGCCTGGTTCTTGCGGTCCCGGCCGCTCTTGGCCGTTCCGCCCGCGGATTCACCCTCGACGAGGAACAGCTCGCACAGTTCGGGGTTTTTCTCCTGGCAATCCGCCAGTTTGCCGGGCAGGCCGCCGGAATCGAGGGCGCCTTTGCGCCGCGTGAGGTCGCGGGCCTTGCGGGCGGCTTCGCGGGCGCGCGCGGCATCGATGGCTTTGCTCACGACGCGCTTGGCGATGGTGGGATTCTTCTCGAAAAACGCGCCCAGGTTATCGTTCACGAACTGGGTGACGACACCCTGGATATCGCTGTTCAACTTGCCCTTGGTTTGCCCTTCAAACTGTGGCTGCGGAATCTTGACGCTGACGACCGCGGTGAGGCCCTCACGAACGTCGTCACCCGTGAGATTATCCTTGACGTCCTTGAACAGCCCGGCGGACTGCCCGTACGCGTTGATGGTGCGGGTGAGCGCGGAGCGGAAGCCGCTCAGGTGCGTGCCGCCGTCGACGGTATTGATGTTGTTGGCGAAGCTGAGAACCGTCTCCGAGTACGAATCGTTGTACTGGAAGGCAATCTCCATGCTTAGGGGGCCATTCGGAGTATCCTTAGTGCCTTCAATGTAGATGGGCGCCTGGTGGAGAGTCTGCTTCCCCGCGTTCAGGTGTTGGATAAACTCTGCGATGCCGCCTTCGTAAAGGAACTCGTTCCGCTTCGGAGGATCGGGGCGCTCATCAACCAGCGTGATCTTCAGGCCCTTGTTGAGGAACGCCATCTCGCGAAGGCGCCGCGCGAGGGTGTCGTAGTTGAATTCCGTGGCCGTCATGATGGTGGCATCCGGACGGAAGGTAACTTTGGTGCCCGTCTTCTTGCCGGCCTTGCCGGAGACCTTGAGCGGGTAAAGCGGGACGCCCTTGGAATACTCCTGCTCGTGCGTGTAGCCGTTGCGCCAGATTTCGAGCGTAAGCGATTCCGAAAGCGCATTGACGCAGCTTACGCCGACGCCATGCAAGCCACCCGAGACTTTATAGCTGTTCGTGTCGAATTTTCCGCCGGCGTGCAGTTTCGTCATCACGATTTCCGCCGCGGAGACGCCGAACTCTTCCTTAATATCAACCGGAATGCCGCGGCCGTTATCGGTAACGGTCAAAGAGTTGTCGATGTGGATCTCGACACTGATCTCAGAGGCAAAGCCACCGAGGGCCTCGTCGACCGAGTTATCCACCACCTCATACACCAGATGGTGCAGGCCTAACTCGCCGGTGGACCCGATGTACATGGCGGGGCGTTTCCGAACGGCTTCCAGCCCTTCAAGCACACGGATACTCGAAGAGTCGTACAACTGGTTGTTGTTTGCCTCTTCCGAATGATTATTCTTGCTCATAGTCTCTCAATGGTTCCGATGGTGGAGCCAGCCTTCCAAGACGGCGCCCGGCCATTCCGCGGCATCAGATGCGCATCGGCATCACGACGTAGCGGTAGGAATGCGTCTCATCAACGGCGGCTCCGGGTTGAAACTCCGCGGCGCTCTGGGCATCGCGGAAACAGAAGCGAACATGCTCGTCCGGCACGGCACGGAGGAATTCCAGGATGTACTGGGCATTGAACCCGATGTCGGCGGAGTCGCCGGCATAGTCGACGGGTATCGATTCCTCACTCTCGCCGGTATCGGAAAGCGACGAATAGATCTTGAGTTCGCCATCCTCGAACTTCAGCTTCACGGCGCGGGAACGCTCGTCGGAAAACTGGGCGACGCGCTCAAGACCGGAACGGATGTCGTCCTTCAGCAGGACGATTTCATGCTTCTGTTCCTTTGGAAGCACCCGCTCGTAATCCGGGAAGGAGCCCGTGAGCTTGCGGGTAATCAGCAAGCGATCCGCCGCGGAGAAGAAGAGGTGGTTGTCATCCGCGGCGAAACGGATTTGGGCATCTTCGCCCGCGGCTTCGGCCAGCTTCAGAATTTCGCCCATGGCTTTTCGCGGCAATAGCGCGGATTGCGTTGTTTCTAACCCATCAATGGGGGCCGACGTCATCACGTGGGCCAGCCGGTGACCATCCGTAGCCACCATTTTGAGCGAAGCCGGATCCAGGACCAGGAGAGCCCCGTTGAGTGTGAAACGCGATTCTTCCGCGGAGATGGCGAACATCGTCCGGCTGATCATTTGCCGCAGCGCCATCGACGGCACCGGGAGTGTTTCGCCGGGAGCCACCGGAAGTTCGGGATAGCTCTCTTTCGCGAGGCCCGCCATGCGGGTTCGCGAGCGTCCGCAGGTGATGCTTACCCAGTGATTCTCTAGAAACTTGAACTTGATATCTTCGTCGGGCAGGAGCCGCACGAAGTCGAGCAATCGCTTGGCCGGCAGGGTGCCCGCGCCGGGTGTTTCAATGCGGGCATTGCAGGAGCATTGGACGCCCAATTCGAGATCGGTAGCGGTGAGACGGATCTGGCCTTCCGCGGCCTCAATGAGGAGATTCGCGAGAATGGGAATGGTGGTCTTCTTTTCGATGACACCTTGCGTGAACGAGAGCTCACGCAGGAAGTCCGACTTGCTCACCGTGAATTCCATGGGGAGTCCTTTCCGTTTGGTCGATTGGACGCGTTCCTAGCCGGGACCCAGTAGCGAATGCTTCGCGCTTCAGCGAATTTGGGGGTATTGGGGGACCACTGCCTCAACTCTAAATTATACAAAATTTGAGTACTTGAGGCCAAATTC
>JADLCF010000108.1 GCA_020847315.1 Bryobacterales bacterium
AGCAATGGCATGGATAATGAGCGATGAGCCGATTGCCAGTGCTGCACAAAGGAGGACTCCCGGCAGGTAGCGCTTCATCTGAACTTTCATATTTCCTCCAAAAAACAGGGTCTTGCGTGTCGCCGAGTGGGGGTGCAGCTTTGACGCAAAGTGGGGAAAGCGACAGGGGTCCATACTCGGTTTTTCTTGCGATCTAAACCCTTAGACGCGCAAATGGGAATTCGGTTATACCCGATTTTACGCCCGCGGGACACGCCCGCATCTCCTCATATCCCAGCCGGATTACCGATTGCGGGTTGCCGGCGGAACGTATGGAATGCCGGGAGGTTCGCGATTTCCGTGGGCATCGCCGTCACAGGCAGCCATAGACTTCGGCGAGCGCCTAACGGCGCCATCCGCTGCCCAGGCACCCCTTCCTCCAGTTGTTAGAGGCGTGGGGAACGCCGTCTGTTGCTGGACTCTTGTGAAAAACCGGTGAGTCATGGGGCGAAAGACCCACCGATTGTGTGAGATTTTCCGGCGCTTGCAGCCACTAGTTCAATGGAGTGGCAGCATTTCAGCGGAATCCGTTTCTACTTCCTTTGCTTGCGGTGCTCGCGGGGATGACGTTCGAGATTTCTCTGCCGGGGCCCCCGTTCTCATACTGGCCTGCCGTTCTACTGGCGCCGATGTTGGGGTGGGTATGCTTCGGCACGGGAAGAAGGGTTCATCCTTTCTGGATTACCGGGGCCGGTGGATTCTTCCTGGGAGGATTCTGGCTGAGTCTGCATCCGCTCCCCCTCCCTCCCCCGGCGAATGCGCAGCCCGGTGAGAGGGTGGCGGCCGAGGGCTGCGTGGATTCCACCGTTACCCGTACGCCGGAACGTCTTCAGTTTCTGCTGCGAACGCCCCAAGGCGCGCGCATCCAGGTGGGGGTCTACCCGCGGCCCGGAGAGACGGCGCCGGAGGTCCAATTCGGGCAACCGGTGGAGGTGGAGGGGCGCATCCGTCCCCCGAGGAACTTCCGGAATCCGGGAAGCTTCGACTATGAGCGCTTCCTCGCGCGGAAGGACGTGTTCTGGATGCTTTCCGCAACAGGGGTGGAGCACTTACGCCTTATAGACGACAGGTGCGGCTCGCCCGCCCTGGGCATGTTGCACGATGCCCGCCGCTTTCTGCTGCGGCGGCTGGAACTTCGCTACCAAGCCCAACCCGAGGCGCGGGCATGGCTTTCGGCGATTCTGCTCGGCGACGACTCCCTGCTTTCCGAGGATACGCTCGAACAGTACCGGCTTGCCGGGGTCTACCACGTGCTGGTGATCTCCGGCCAGCATGTGGCGATCCTGGCGGCGGCGTTCCTGCTGTGCTTCCGCCTGGCCCGGTTTCCTCGCTGGCTGCGCTTCCTGCTGACGGTGCTGGGGTGCTGGGGATATGCGCTGGTGGCGGGATACGAAGTGCCCGCCCTGCGGGCGGCATGCGCGGTGACGCTTTACCTGGCCGGATCTCTCGCCTTCCGGCGCTCGCGGCCGCTGAATCTGCTGGCGCTGATCGCATTGCTATTTCTGGCCTGGGATCCGGGACAACTGCTCGATGCGAGCTTTCAGCTTTCATTTCTGGCCGTGCTGGCCATTGCGGGCATTGCGATCCCTTTGCAACACCGGCTATTCGGCTCCTGGCCGGCCGTCGCGCACAATCTTGCCGACACGGGCGCGGATCTTCGCGTATCCGCCATGATCGCAGAGGCTCGCGTGGAGCTTCGGCTGCTGGCGCGGACGGTGCATCTTGCCACACGAATGCCGGAGCGAGGATGGCAGATCGCGCTGTCACTTGCGGTTCACGCGGCAGGAATCTGCGGGACGCTTCTGCTTTTTTCGCTGGTGGTGCAAGTAGTACTCACGCCGCTGCTTGTACAGGATTTCCACCGCGCGCCGCTCATCGCGCCGCTGGCTAATCTTATCCTGAGCCCCATTCTTGCAGTGATAGTGCCCCTTGCCTTCGTTGATCTTGCACTCCCGGTTCCGGGCGCGCAGCAGGTACTCGCAATCGCCATCGATCTCACCAACCGGTTGATCGCAATGATCGCCGTATCCATGCCCGATCTCCGCGTGCCCGACATTCCGCCGCTTCTTCTGCTGCTGGCGACAGGGGGTGTCACCGCGGCGATTCTCCTGTGGGAACCGCAAGCGCGGCACGCATCCACGCGGGAACGCCGGGAGATCGCGCGGGATAACGCCGTCGCCACGCCGCCGCTACTTCGCGGGCGGACGCCGCTTCTGGTTGCGGCTGCGATCCTGCTGACCGGCACTATCCTGATCCATCCGTTTGCCCCGAAAGCCGCGGCGGGCGAAATGGAGCTCACGATGCTGGACGTCGGGCAGGGGGACGCCACTCTGGTGATTGCACCCGACGGCACAATCACCCTCGTGGATACCGGCGGTCTCGGCGGGTATTCGGCCAGCACGCGGCTGGATACGGGGGAAGATATCGTCGCGCCGTACCTATGGCGTCGAGGCATCCAGCGAATCGATACGCTTGTCCTGAGCCATTTTGACTTTGACCATGCAGGAGGCGCGCCGGCCATCCTCCGCATCTTCCGGCCGCGGAGCCTCTGGCTGCCGATGCAGGGCACGGCGCATCCGCTGCTTGATCGTGTGCTGGCGGCGGCGAAAGCGGCGGGCGTGGAGACAATCCGCCGGTCCTCGGGCGAGACATGGGAAGCCGGCGGCATCACCTGGCGGGCCTTACACCCGAGCGGTTACCGGACCGCCGGCGATGGGAGAGCGGAGCGCTCCAATGAAGCCTCCCTTGTGCTGCACGCCCAGGTTGGGGCAAGCAGCGTCCTCTTCACCGGCGACATTCAAGAGATGAGCGAGCAGGAGATGATCTTGCGCGGAGACCTCCCGCATGCCGACGTGCTGAAGGTAGCCCATCACGGGAGCCGCACCTCCACGAGCGGCGCGTTTCTGGATGCGGTCGCGCCCTCCATCGCCCTCGTATCCGCGGGATGGCTGAACTCGTACGGCCACCCGAACGCCATAGTGACGGCGCGGCTTCAATCGCACGGGATCGCTCTGTTTCGCACGGACCGGGATGGCGCGATCACGCTGCGCAGCGATGGGCGGCACTGGCGATACTACGGAACGCAATAGCGCCGAGGCACGCCGCCAGCCAAGCTAGGCAGCGTCATCCCCGGCGCCACTCTTCGCGGCCCCGATCTCCGCGTCGATCGGCCCGGTGGCTCTTGCCGATTCGATCACTTCGCGCGCCCGCGCGGCATCTGCGCTTGCCACGAGGACCTTGTGCGGAAAGTTGGGCAGCGGGGAACTTTCATCGAGAAACGCGGTGATGCCATTCGCTTCGAGCAGCGTTTGCACGGCGAGCGCCTCGGGTTCGGAATCGTGCTTATCGGAGTAGAACACAACCCGAAAATCCATCGACGATCCTGCGTCGAGCGCTTCGGGCGTAACGCCTTTCTTCTCAAGGAAGGCCTGCGCGTCGTAGTACTCCGAGCTATCCACCTCTACAAGAAATGAACGTACTCCACCCCCCGGCTCATCGTCCTGCCGGACGCGCACCGTGCCGATGCCGCCCTCGCGCAAGGTGTCCAGAATTTCATGCGCTTCTTCTTCCGAATGCGGATGCGCGGATTGATAAAGAATGACGTATGCCATGCTGATTCAAACTATAACGAATCCCCAGGTGGAAATTCCGCACGTCCCGCGGGGCGGCGCGTGAGAGGCCCTCGTGGAGCGGGTACGGCGCGGGGCTGGCTGAGGAGGCGCTAGCCCAGGAAATCCATGCGTTTTGACGAGGCGCGGCGCAAGGCGAGCACGGCATCGTCGAGAAACAGCATCACGGGCCGCATCACGAGGAAATGGCCGAGAATCTCCGCCTCCAGTTTCTTCGAGGAAAGCAGCTCCGGCGGCAGTTCTTTCCAAAAGTAGAATTGCTTCTTCTTGAGTAACTCGATGGCGGGGTGATCGGCAGGAAAACCCTTGGGAGGGCGGGATAGCGCGTCGCCCTGCAGAGCGCCCATCCGCTTCGTGAGCTTCCGATCCCGAAGCATCGTATCGAGGCTTTCGAACTCCGAGGAGATCCGGACGCGAATGGCGCGGAGGCTGTCGCTCGAAGGCATGTAAGCGCCCCCGGCGATCCCCACGCCCGTGGCCGCGATCTGGAAATAGAGGCCGGATGCCTTGTCTCCCAAGCCCCGGCGAGGGTAGACCGCGCCGAGATGGGTCTTGTAGGGCGTCTTGTTCTTGCTGAACCGGGTGTCCCGATAGATGCGAAAGAGCGCCTTTGCGGGATGATCCTGAAAATACTCCGGCATTCGTTCCACGAGGACATCATTGATGGAAGTGACGAGCGCCAGCATGGGCTCCTTCACCTGGCTCTCATAGACAGGCCTCCGCTCTTCAAACCAGTCCCGGTTGTTATTCCCGGGCAATGCCCGCAGCCATTCGATGCCTTCTTTGGAGAATCCAGGAAAACTCACGATACGCGCTCCTCAAGGCGGGGAATGTTTCCGCGGCTCCCCGTTTCGCCGGTATTTCCGTTGCGGTCCCTATAATGAGAGCGTGGCAACGCCCGCAAAACCCGCGCTTCCGGATATCCAGGGTCTCACCTTTCGCGCCGGCGCGCCTCTCTCCGAATATACCCGCTTCGGTATCGGCGGACCGGCGGATCTGCTCATCGAGACCGATGAGGAGGCAGCGTTCACCGAAGCGCTCCGCCGGCTTCAGGAACAGGGATTGCCGCATGTGGTGATCGGTTGCGGCACGAACCTGGTGGTTTCCGACGCGGGCTTCCGGGGAACGGTACTGCGCTACACGGCCGACACGATCCGGCGAGGCGGCCATTTCATCGAATGCGACGCGGGCGCGGAGTTGATGACACTCGTGCGCACCACAGTGGATGAGGATCTGGAGGGCATCCAGACCTTGATGGGGATTCCCGGCTCCGTGGGGGCGGCGATTTACGGCAACGCGGGGGCATACGGCCATTCCATTTCGGAAGTCACTCGCGAGGTCCGCTTTTTTGACGGAAGGACGATCCGTGAAGTGGGGCGGGAAGGCTGTGAATTTCGTTACCGGGAAAGCATTTTCAAGCGGAACCGAAACTGGATTGTGCTGCGCGTTCGCATGGAGTTTTCCGAAGGTGACGGCCCCGGCTTGCGAAAGACCGCCGATGAGATCCTTGCCATCCGCAATGAGAAGTTCCCGCCCACGCTCAAGTGCGCCGGGAGTATCTTCAAGAACCTCCATCTCGCGGACTTGCCGGCCGCGGCGCGCAGCGAAGTGCCGGACAAAGTCATCCGGGAAGGCAAGATTCCCTCCGCCTGGTTCCTCGAACAAGTGGGCGCCAAGGATTCCTGGGAGGGTCGCATCCACATTGCGCCTTACCACGCCAACCTCATCTACAACGCCGGCGGCGGCACGGCGGAAGAGCTATGCCGGATGATCGGCCGCCTCAAGAAGGCGGTATACGAGCGCTTCGGGATTCTGCTCGAAGAGGAAGTGCAATACGTGGGGTTCGAGGGCGCAATCACGGCCCGTGAGCAAGATAAATGAACCGCGCGATGAAGAGCGCCGCCAGGACGTAAACCAACCAGTTCACCTGTCTCCGTTCGGGCAGAAACACCTGGATGACGGCATAAGCCGTGAAGCCGAAGGCCAGCCCGTTGGCGATGCTGAAGGTGAGCGGAATCGTGATGAGCGTGAGGAATGCCGGGATAGCGATGGCGGGCTTCCGCCACTCGATCTCCGAAGCGGCCGTCATCATCAAGGAACCCACGACGATGAGAGCCGGGGCGGTTGCGGCCACGGGAACCACGCCGAACACGGGAGCAATGAACATCGCACCCAGAAACAGCAGGCCTACGACGACGGCGGTGAAGCCGCTGCGCCCACCCACGGCGACGCCCGCCGCGCTCTCAATGTAGCTCACGACCGTGGAAGTGCCCGCCGCGGAACCCACAACGGTGGCGCAGGCATCGGCATAGAGAATCCGCTGAATTCGCGGGATGCGGCCTTCGTTGTTGAACAAGTTCGCTTGCTTTCCCACGGCGACCAGCGTGCCGATCTTATCGAAGAGATCCACGAACAGAAACACGAACACAACTTCCAGGAAGCCCAACGAGAGGGCTCCCGCAATATCGAACTGGAACGCGGTGGCCGCGATCTCCGAGAAGCGGTATGGCTGCGGCTGCCAGGGAATGAGGCCGAAGAGCGCGCCGGCCGCGGCGGTTGTCAATACCCCGATCAGCATGGCGGCGCGAATCCGGAAAGCCATCAGAACGGCGATCAGCAGCAATCCCGCAAGCGCTAGGGCGGTGGAAGGGTTGCGCAAGTTTCCGAGCGTCACCAGGGTTGCGGGGTCCGCGACAATGATGCCGGCGTTATGCAGGCCAATGAAGGCGATGAACAACCCGATGCCCGCCGCGACGGAGGCGTAGAGTTCCGCGGGGATGGCGGCAACCACAAGTTGGCGGACGCCGGCCATAGTCAGCAGAAGGAAAGCAACACCGGAGAGGAACACGGCGCCCAGAGCCGCTTGCCAGGGAATACCCATCCCCAGGCAGACCACGTATGTGAAGTACGCGTTCAAACCCATGCCGGGGGCGAGGGCAATGGGATAGCGCGCGGCGAACCCCATCATCAGGCTTCCGAAGGCGGCGGAGAGGCAGGTGGCCGCAGTGACCGCGGCGGCGGGCATCCCCGTCTGGCTCAAGATGGAAGGGTTCACGAAAATGATGTACGCCATTGTCAGGAAGGTCGTGAACCCCGCGAGTAGTTCCGTGCGCAGGTTCGTGCCGAGGGCTTCGAATTCGAAGTAACGTTCAATGAACTGGCGCACGATTCCTCAGGATTTCCCGATTCCGGCGGGAGCAGGGTCAGGCGTAGGACGCCGTCTGCGCGCGGTTTCTTTCGCCGCGCAGCTTCTCTTGCACTTCGGTGTAGCCACTCTCGCGAAAGGCTCGCAAAGGGTGTTCGGGCAGTCCGCGAGCGAGGCGCCATTCCCGAAGCAGCGGGCGCACATCGGTAGAGAATGCGTCTCGATAGATCTCCTCTGCATCCACCAGCGCGGCGCGGCTCTGGAACGCCGCCAGGCGACCGAAGTCGATCAGTGCTGCCTTGGCATATAGTTCCTGGGCGGTGGATGCCGTCTGGATCATCTCCTCGATTTTGTTCTTGAGGTTGTGGCTTTGGTCCACCATGTAGGCGATATCGGCGCGGCGGCCGGTCTCCCACTCGAAGTAGAGGATCTCGGCGAAAATGCGGAAGATCTGGTACGGGTCAATGGAACCGAGCGTAAGGTCGTCGTCGGCATATCGGCGGTCATTGAAATGGAAACCGCCAAGCGCGTTCTCGCTGAGCAGCCATGCGACGATCTGTTCGATGTTCTGGGCCTGGTAATGATGGCCGGTATCGACGAGCACCTTGGCACGCTCCCCGGCCTGTTGGGCGAGGATGTAGGCCATTCCCCAATCGGCGATATCGGTGTGATAAAACGCGGGCTCGAACGGTTTGTACTCGATGAGCAGGCGCTGGGAGGCGTCCAACTGCCCGTGCAAGCGATGGAGCGCTTCCGCGAACCATTTCTTGCGTTCCCGGATGTTCGCGGTTCCCGGAAAGCTGGAACCATCGGCGAACCAGAGCGAGATATCGCGGCTCCCTGCCCGGCCGGCGATCTCGATGCAATCCTCGATGTGCCGAATGGCCTCCGCGCGCACGTGCGGGTCCGGGTTTCCGAGCGAACCGTGCTTGTAAATCTGATCCTGGAAGACGTTGGGGTTGATCGAACCGATGCGGACGCCGTGCTGCGCCGCGGCTTGTTTCACCCCATCGACGCCGGTAATGCCATCGGGGAAATCCCACAGAACGTGAACCGCAACGCTAGGGCAGCAGCCGGTAAAGGCATGCACGCGCCCAGCGTCGCTGAGCTTTTCCTCCGTGGTGGTGGCCGCGGAAGCCTGGATGAACTTCCCGAAGCGGGTTCCGGTATTGGCGAAACCCCAGGAAGGCACTTCGATTTCAAAAGAATCGAGCGCACGCAGGATTCGATCCGCGGAGCCGCTATCGCGAGAAATGCCGCTGTTGCTCATGATGCTCGCACCGGTAAAAGTATCTCCCAGGCACGAGCGGGACGCAATGCGGACGTTCCCTTAGGGAGCCGCGGCATCCGCGAGATGCGGAGGAACGCGACGTTTCGTTCGTGATACGATGCCCTCGCCATGCCCCTTCGCTCGCACCTGCTCCCCTCCCGCCGCACTCTCTTGCGATCCGCCCCGTTTGCGCCGGTGTTCGCTACCGCGCTGAGCGGCCAGAACTTCGCCGATACGAAGCCAAAACCACAGCAACTCGCCTGGCAGGATCTCGAGATCGGAGTCCTGATCCATTTCGGACCCAACACGTTCCAGGATCGCGAATGGGGAGACGGCACGGCCGCGCCCTCCGTCTTCGATCCGAAGCAACTTGACGCGGAGCAATGGGTGCTCGCGGCGAAGGCGGGCGGCGCGCGTTATCTGGTGATGGTGGCGAAACACCACGACGGTTTTTGCCTGTGGCCGTCCCGGCATACGGATTACAGCGTGAAATCGAGCCCCTGGCGTGGCGGCAAGGGAGACCTCGTAAAGGAAGCGGAGCAGGCCTGCAGGAAGCATGGGCTCAAGTTCGGCATCTATCTCTCGCCCTGGGACCGGCATGAACCGGCCTACAAGGACGACGCCAAATACGACGATTATTACGACAACCAGATGCGGGAGCTTTGCACCCGTTATGGCGAGTTGGTGGAGATCTGGCTGGATGGGGCGGGCAGCGAAGGCCACCGCTATGATTTCGACCGCTACGCGCGGACGATCCGCACGTACCAGCCGAATGCCAACATCTTCGCGGACACCGGCTTTCTACAATATGGCGATGTGCGCTGGGTGGGCAATGAGGATGGATATGCGTCCGAGGAGAACTGGAATGTCATTGACCGGCTCGGGTATCTGCGCTATCGCCCGGTGGAGGCCGATACGCCGCTTCGCAAGAGGCACTGGTTCTGGCATCCCAACGACGAGAAGAGTCTGAAGTCTCTTGGCGAGTTAGCGGAGACGCACCTCAAGACCGTGGGGCGCGGCGCGCAACTGGTGTTGGGGCTGGCGCCCGACGACCGCGGCCTGATGCCGGAATCGGATGCCTTGCGCCTCAAAGAGTTCGGCGCGTTGCTAAGCGACGTCTACGGGAAGCCGCTATTGGGAGCCAATACAATCTTGCGCAGCGGCCAGCCAGGCTTTCCGGCGGGAGGCGGCCAACTCATGAAGGACAGCTCCGCCGTGCTGGATGCCGATTCCACCCGGCAATTCGCGGCGCCTGCCTCGGAGCGATCTCTCGATGTGATCGCGCAGTTCGGAGAACCCCTCCGATTCGACCGGGTACTCCTTCGGGAGTGGCTGGGTGAGGGGCAGACCATCGCCGCGTATTCCGTGGATGCCGCCACGGATGCGGCAAGTCCCTCAGCCTGGCGGGAAATCGCGCGAGGCACGACGATCGGAAGCAAGCGCATTCACGTCTTCCCCGCGATACGCGCAACCGCGCTTCGGCTGCGGATTCAAAATTCGATCGGGCCGGTCCGGCTGCGCGGCTTGCAAGTCTACGATGGAAACAGCCGCTGAGGCCTATCCCTGAAATCGAACGATACCGGCTCAAGAGAAAAGGCGCCCACGGGCGGGGCGCCTCTCTCTTCCACAACGGGCCGGCCTTCAGCTACCCGTTCATGGCCGCCAGGATCCCGCGCTGGTAGGCAATCGATTCGAGCATCCCAGCGTAGGGGTCGTCGGCATGGATCTCGTATTCGAGGCCCACGCAATGGGTGTAGCCGATACTTGCGAGGGTCGAAAAAATCTTCGCGACGGGCATCGCGCCGCGGCCGACGGCCACCTGGGAATCCTTGTTCATGAGGTCCGCCAGATCCTTCATGTGAATGTCGAGAATCCGCTTACCGCTCATTTGAATAGCCTTGACGATATCGATGCCGGTGCGCGTGGTGTGGCCGAGATCGACGCAAAGGCCGACGCGGGGATCCATGTTCTTGATGTGCGGGAGGACGTCCTGCGGACCGGGGAAATGCTTATCCTCCGTGCCGTGGTTATGGATCGCTACCGCGATGTTGTATTCCTTCACGAATTTCTCAATCATGGGTAGCGTCTGGACGGTCGGCGCGATCACCATCATCGGCATACCGGAGTTCTTCGCATACTCGAAATAGCCGCGGATCTCCTTCTCATCCACTTTCTGCATGGTGACCGTGCCGCCACCGACGATTTTCAGGCCGGCGCCTTCAAACTCCTTGCGATATTCGGCGAGTTGCGCGGGGGTGGCCTCATACGGCATGTGGAAGGACTTGATGCAGATGTTCGAGACGCCCAGATCCCTCACCATCTTGATAGTGGCGGCTCGATCGAACTTGCGAAGCGAATAGGAGGCCACCGAAAGCTGAAACAACGGCTTCCGGCCCGCGGCGGCAGCCGCCGCGGAAAGCGGCGCCGAAGCCAGCCCGGTCACCGCAGCCGCAGCGCCTAGAAATCCACGTCGATCAACCGAAACGGTACTCATGCGCCTTCTCCTTTATTCCTTCTCCACGCTCGTAAACTTCCTCATGATATCGGACGCGGAAGATCCGAGGCTCGATACGAGGGAACGCTTCCGGACTTCCGCACTTTATCAGAGTCCACGGCGGCGCACGCGCTTGACCGGAAGCTCAGAAACCCCGGCGTGAGGCCACCTGAAAACGCCGAACCGGGGCCGCGGTTCCCATCACGGCGGGACTGCGTTATCATGGGGCTGAAGCGGAAGTGGGCCTCGGCCCACTTTTTTATTGGTGAAAGGAGCGCTTCACACCAAACACGGCTGTCGCAATCGAAGCTTATGGAATCTACCCTTGCACAGAAGATCCACGCCGTCGCGGAACGCATTGCCGAACCCGAGGGGCTGGAAGTGGTGGAAGTGGAGGTTCTTGGGGGCGGCAAGAGCCGCATGCTCCGGGTGACCATCGACAAGCCGGCCGGGGTGACTCTCAATGATTGCGAGTTTCTCTCCCAGCAACTCGGAACCGTATTAGACGTGGAGGACGTCGTACCTGGAGGAAGCTACAAGTTGGAGATTTCCTCTCCTGGAGTGGAGCGGAAGCTATTCAGGCAAAAAGACTTCAACCGGTTTTCGGGAGAGAAGGTCAAGATGGTGCTCAAGGAAGCCCGGAATGGCCGCAAGACATTTGAAGGTGTGCTTCACACCGAGCCATCCGGCGAGATCACCGTGGTGGTTTCGCCTTCGCTAAGTATCACCGCGCGGCTGGATGAAATCGCGCGAGCGAATCTGAAGTTCGATTGGCGCTGACGCCATCGCCCTTTCCCCTAAATTCAATTAACGCCGGTTCTCTTCCCGCCAAGGAAGGGAAACGGGGGAGGACGGAAGACCGTGAGTAATCTGCTTAGCAGCA
>JADLCF010000109.1 GCA_020847315.1 Bryobacterales bacterium
CAGATTCAGGCCGGCCGCACCTCGGCACGTCGCAACTTATCGGGCGCTTCCTCGCGGAAATAGGCTCGCTCACCGCGCTGCGCAGGCTTACCGCCCCGCGCTGTTCCACCGCGTACTTCCAGCGGTAAAGCACCGTCCGCTTGATACCCAGCTCCCGCGACAGCGCCGCGATTGCCTCTCCGGCCTGGATCCGTCTCACTACCCCTAGCTTGAACTCCCGGTCATAGACTCGGTTCATCCCCCAGTTCTCCTTCCTTGAGAACTCTCTTGAAAATAGCCGCAAGCTGCTGATTCTTCAGATGGCCTATTGATCGGCTATTTTCATGATCGGGGGTGAACCCACGGTTCATGGGCCAGTGCTGTCCCATATTTCCACATCTTTCCGTGTCTCAGTTTAGGGGTGCACTCCAGATGCGCGTCACCGAATTCTGCCCCGAATTCGATGAAGTTCCTCCGCACAGCGCGCCGGAAGGGCTTTTCCTGAATGTCTGCCGTTGCAGCGGTGTTCCCTGGTGTTTCATTGGCTTTCGCCCTGGGGCGAATAAATGGGTTCGTTCCCCGGATTTTCGCTGCATGTTATTGATTTTGTGTCTGTCGTTGCGGGGTAGGCTCCCATTCCGGTGGTTGGGGAGTGGGTGCGGAATGCGAGTGTGCCGCTTCCGCGTATCCTCATCCGCATGGCTTCGCTCCAGGGCCTCCCGTTTGCTCGCTTGGAAAAAATCATCTCCTCCACGCGATCCGCACGGCTGCTCCAACGTATTGATCCCTCAATGGTTATGCCTGGATGGGCCGTTGCCGTTTTGTCTGGGTTTGTCCGGATGGATCCGGACAAACCTGGCAATTCCCGCACCTGCTGCGCACTTGATGGAATGGATCGATTCAATTTTCAAAGAGCACGCTTGCAAGGGAGCCTGTCCGAGCGATTGCAAGGTCCACCGGTACACGGAGCTCTCCCGCACGTTTGATTCTACGTTTCGGGTTCGCCGAAACGAACCATCGCGTCGGGGCTGGGTGGATGGGTAGGTGGATCAGGCCCGCAATGCCAGTGAGTTGAAGGGATTTGCCTTTGTTGCGATTCGCGGTGACCGGCGAATCGTTCGGGTCCGGTTTGCGCCGGCAGTGGCGGAACGGGCGGTGTTCTCGTAGGGCAAGGGCGCGGTTTTGCGAAATGAAGCCAAGGGTGAGCGGGCAATCACCGCTAGCCGAGGCTTGGTGGGCGTGGCCGCACCGAAGTCGCACCTGCAAACGGGCAGGTGCTCCATGGACTCGCTGCGCGAGGCGGTTTCTTCTTTGGCCGCAAGGCCTATTTGTGCATCCGGTTGATTGTAGCGGCGGTGGGGGCGGATTTGGCCTTTGCGGGGATAGCGGATCGGTGCGGGTGGGCCTCCCCGATGGTGGAAGTGATGGCCTGCGTTGCCGTTCCGTGATTCCGGGGTGGAAGCAAATTTTTCTTCGCTGGCTGTGATCGCGATTCAGACGGCTGCGCGATGCAGCGTCGATCGGAGTGGTATGACTCGCATTGGAGGTTAGGGAATCCGCTTCGGTGCGCAAGGGATCGGCGGCTTCGGGACCCTCCAGACGCTGCTCGGAAAGAGGCCTAACGCGGCTGGAATTCCTGCTTGAAGTTACGTAACCTACGTGGAATCAGCGTGTTAACATAAGGTGAAAGTGGTGGAGCCTGTCCCTCTTTTCTAGGAGTGGTCTGACTTGCATTGGACGTTAGGGAATCCACTTCGGTGGGCAAGGGATCGGCGGCTTTGGGACCCTCCATGCGCTGCTCGGAAAGAGGCCCAACGCGGCTGGAATCTCTGCTTGAAGTTGCGTAACCTATGTGGAATCAGCGTGTTAACATAGAGTGGAAGCGTAGCCTGTCCCTCTTTTCTGAAGTTGCGTAACCTATGTGGAATCAGCGTGTTAACATAGAGTGGAAGCGTAGGAGCCTGTCGGAATAGAGAATTCTCGAACCAAGAATCAACAACTTACGGACGACCAGCTCCTCGTAAGTTATTGATTCTTCGTTGTACCGCGTGTTCATTCCGACAGGCTCGTAGCCTGTCCCTCTTTTCGCTGGAAGCAACGCAGAAGTTAACCCACTTCGTCAAGTATGCGGTTGCTCTGACGGATGCCCTTGAGTGACGGGTCCCTGCCGCTTGCACTACGCATATATTCGCAATTTCTGTACACATCTATTATTCGATCTGAAATAGTATGCAACGATACTCTTTCCATCACCGTTCGTCGTGCATATTGCCCAAGTCTGGACCTGATATCCTTCGACCTCAGATCCGTTAACACTTCGGCCAGATCGTGTATTGATGATGGATCGACTACCCGGCCGTTAATTCCATCAATAACAAGTTCTGATAATCCACAGCCACTGCTAATTACAACTGCCTTTTCCATCGACATTGCTTCCAAGATCGAAGTTCCCAGTGCTTCCTTGTACGAGCATAGCACGACAACGTCCGCCGCGCTGTGAACACGAATTATATCATCAGTGAAACCGATGATAACGATATCAGCGCCTATCCTAAGCCCTAGTGCTTCGCTTATTTCCAGTATCATCGTCATCTCGTGGTCGCCATCGGCATCGCCAACCAGCAGCAATTGCGCTGTATCTATCTCTTTTCTAACTGCAGCAAACGCATGCAGCAGGTTTTTGTGATTCTTCCCTGCTGTAAACCTCGCGATACATGCTATGACATATGCATCCGTTGCTAGGCCTATCTCTCGTCGAGCATCCAGGGCGCATTGCGTACTCGGATCGAACCTCACGCAATCGATAGGGTCATGAATACTCTCCACATCACCAGATACCACGAAAGATTTCAAGAAAGTCGCTGCATAACGTGATACAGCCACGAATCGACTCGCAACCTCGAGGCTGGGCGCATATTGTATGCTGTCGCATACCAATCGGATGTGTTGGACAACCGGAATCCCTCGTTGCCGCGCAATGCATCCTACCGCCGCGCAATTTAGATCATTGAGATGGACAATATCCGCCATCGAGTGTGAGATAGATTCTTCAATAAATGCAAAGCATTGTGCTGAGACCTGCGAGATATCCGCTCCAGGGCAATAGACCACCGCGCCTGCCGCCTGCATACGCCGCGCGAAAAGCCCATCGAAAGAGATAACCGCCGAGCATGAGATATTCTTACCTGCAAGCCCGGATACAAGCGTAACTAACGATTCTTCCGCCCCGGAGTAGGCTGAACTCGCAGAAATGAAAAGCACTCGTGGATTTACGCCAGGATCGTAAGGTGTGCCTACTCTTGGCGGAAGGTTCGGCCATTCGCCCAAGACGGTTTGCGAGAAGCGTCGGCGCAGGTCAGAGCCTGCCCCTTGTGCGAACGCCTCCGCCAGATCGCACATCGGCCCCACGAGAAAGCGCGGCGGAATCCTAGACGTAAACTGCGGTACCGGATGGTCGGAAATTGCAACTATCTGAATGTTGATCGCGATTGGCGTGTTTGTTCGGCCATAAGCAAACTGAACAGCTCTTACCAGATCGTTGAGCCGGTGTGGGAGGCTCGGATCAAACAGATCCCAGAGCCACGAGATCGCACGTCTGTTGTACACTTGCCATTGCAGTCCTTCGTGCACACCGGTGACTAGGGTAATATCCGCTCCGCTCAGCGTGTGGCGCCCTAGGATCTCGCTATCGAGACTCTCTACGATGGGCATTCCCCCAAACAAAGGAACCAGTACGACACAGTCGTGAGCCGACTCGGCCAAAATTTCCCGAACGCCAGAGACCTGTGATCGTGAGCGCGTTGTGCGCACCTGAATTCCCAAAAGCGCAGCTGCCTCTATCTCATGACGCCCCTGCCCAACCGGAGTGACGAAGAGCAAGCCGCAGTCTGGATAAAGCCGGCGAATCCGATTCGCGGCAAGAGCGAGAAGGGTGGCGCCTCCACAGGGGGTTAGCCAGGGGCGTTCAAAAATAGAATCGGAAATAGCTTCACTAAATATGACGAATATCACTTACACCTCCTTCAATAGGCTAGCCGCTCCCTTTCGAATAGATCGTATGAGAGGGATCAATCCAAATAAGGCGAACCCCATAGTGAGGAAGGTAATAGATACGAGTACTTTATATAGAAAACTAACGGCGAATTCCGAAACTACTTCCGCAATGCCCACTCTGAGAAGCCAGACCGTTAGCGCTCCAAGGCCTACTCCTATGATAATCGCTTTTGACATCTTCCGTAGGAACACCCAGGAAATATGACCCGCAGGCTCGCCAAGTGCCAAGCGAATTCCAATCTCAGTCCTCCGTTCGGCCACGAACGACGCGATAAGCGTGTAAATGCCAGCCATCGATAGTACTGCGGCGAATACACCGAATAGGCAAAGAATTAGGAGACGAGATTTTTGGATTGAGAGTGTCCCATCCACGATGTCGCTGAGAGGCCCTATCCCATGGATAGCCACCCTGTTGCCCAACGCTTGCTGAACTTCTCGGAGAAGGAAGTCAACGCGCGGGAGTTCAACGCCCTTCATGACAAACCAAGCCTCTCTGCCGGGAAACTGTTCCTGATGCAGGTAGATCGTTGGGTACGGTTCCGCGTGGATGTCTTGTCTTGTAGCCGACACGATGCCAATGATTGAAAGTTCCTGGTTAGCTGCACCAAGCACGAGTTGGCGCCCTAGCACGTCCAGGCTTCCGAATAGTCTTCGTGCGGCGGTTTCGTCGACTATCGCCGCAGGCATGGCAGACTCGCCGTCGAACCGATTAAACACCCGGCCACGCAGCAGGCTTACGCCAACGGCCTCGAAATAGTCGCCTCCAACGACGTGCTGATCTGCCCGCATTGGCGCATCGGCCACGGAACGCCGAATCATTGCCACGTTCAACTTACCGGACCCCGGAAGGCTAGACGTGTACCCCACTCTTGCCCCCTCCAAACGCTCCGTGAACTGGGCCGCCAACGTGCGGATCTCGGACCGCGCGCCCTGTAACTTAGCCGACGGAACTGCCGGGTGGACGCCGACGGTGACTACACCCGAAGGGGTGAAGCCCAAATCCCGCCGTGCCAGGTGAATATAGTCGGCCAATAGAACAGTTGCGGCCGTGAGCAAGGCAACGGAAATGCCAACCTGCAGGCTCACCAGACCTTGCCACACAAGCCTTTTCGGCCTGCTCATGGCTGCGGTAAGGCTTCCTTGCGGGAGACCGAGGTCTCCGGCAGTGTCGTGCATAACCGCAAGAGATGAAAGCACCGCAACGAGAAGGACCGTTGCGATACTCAGCAACGCGACTTCGAATTCCGCAGGCCTTCCTGCAATATCGAAAGCCACCAGAGGGAACAACAATGCAATGTGCGGTAACCAGATTCCAGCGATTGCCCTGCCCGCCAGCCAAGCACAAAGGCCAACTGCTAGCGCTTGCGTGATATATCGCGCGAAGAGCAGCGAGGCCGTCAACCCGGCCGACTGCTCAATCGCCAGGTTGCGCCGTTCTCTAATTCCAGCGGACGTTAGTAGGCCGGTAACCGTAACCGCGCACAGCACAAGGAGAAGAAGCCCAGCGCCGAAAAGGAGTTGGGCTGGCTTCCTGACTCGCTCTGTGAGGTATTCGTCCAGTCCGACGGCCTGGAGTTCGCCCCAAGTGGCGCCGCGAAGACTGTCGAGCTCCGCCCGTGCCGTACCGGCTGAAATCTCGCTTCGCGCACGGAGGATGGCGCCAAAAATTGGAAAATTCCGTACCCGCCAGATCGGCGCCGCCTCTGGTCCTAAAGCGATCCATATGGACGAACCATGCGGAAAGGCGTATTGATCCTCGATTACCCCCACAATGCGTACCGGCTGGTCATCCAGAAGCACCGCGCCTCGCGGCAAATCGCGTGAACCCGCAAACATCTGTAGCCAAAGCGACTCAGAAATCACCGCGATGCGTTCGGCGCCAACACGGTCGTCAGCCGGATCGATTACTCCCCCAAATACCGCCGGGATGCCCAGAACCTCAAAGAAGGATGACGATACCGCGGCGCCTTGTAGCACCCGCGCTTCGTTTGTTGTCCGAAGCGTGCGATTGAATGTCAGGTATCCCGCTAAACTCCCAAGCCGTGGTGCCACCTCGCCAAGCGCGCGATAGTCCGCGGGAGAAATACCGCTTTGCAGGTCCTCACTATTTGGCGGTTTGGTAACGACGCTGAACAACTGCCGCGGTTCATGAAATGGAGTAGGATGACGGATCACCATTTGAAGCCGGAGAACGGAATAAGCAATGCTCCATCCCGCCGCCAAAAGGACGATCAAGACAATCGGGAGCGCCGGGCGGCGCGCAATCTGGGTCAAGACGCGTTTAACTGCAAGTAAGAGTTGCATGCCGGTGGACCTTGAACCGAGCCGCGCACTATGGGCGCGGCTCGGCTTCCTTCATTGGCTATTGGCACGGTTGACAATTATGATCGGATACCGTGCACAGGCAAACGTACCATGTGCCCCCTACTTCCTGAAAGAGCTTCCCATGGCTTCCAGAGGACATCGCTGGAGTGGAGAAGACACTGAGCAGCATGCCAGTGCCCGCGGCAAGCAGCAAAGCCCGTTTTACTGCTTCAGTCGTAACAGGTATCTTGTCGTTGAACATCTTGATTCTCCTTCTTTGTTTGTTGATTGGTGTTTGTTTGCAGTTGGGCGTCAACCTGAGGTTTGAGACCTAAACGCAAAGCTACTCTTGCAGAAGTGCGACGACCGAGGACCTGAACAATTCGTGGTCCTCGGCGCGCTGACCGGAACGGCTTGCCAATAAGAGCTCGCCGGAGGCGCTGATTATGGCTTTCATCGGTGACGATCTAAGCATGCATGTCTTTGTGAGAATTCCACGCTGATCCCGAACGACGGGAAAAGTAAGGTGCAGGTTCCGAACAAAGATCTCTGCTTCGCTTCGGCTGGCGCCCGTCAGGATTCCGATAACCGCTACCGTCTTGTCACCCAGGGAGTTCCACTGAGGAGCCTCATTGAGGCACTCCGGGCAGTCACCGGGTGCAAAGAACACAAACATCGTGGGACGAGAGCAGCCAAAACCACCGAGGGCGCGTGTCCGTATCAATTCCAAGGCATCCATGCAAGAACCCAAGGGTGCATCCCCGTTGCGATCACGATTCACGGCATCAGTACATGCCCCAAATCGCGAGGCGTAATTCGAGTTCAATACATCCAATGATTCAACATCAGCGGGAGTGCCGAAAGCAGGGCCGACGGCAGGCAGCAACGCCCCGGATTGAAGTTCCCTCATAGTTGATTCGCGAGCTAGTGATACTAACTTCAAGTCAGCATTTTAGCGCAATAACATAACACCAGCGCCAATAGCAAAAACCCAGCAGCAAATTCCAAAGGTGTGCGAAACAATTTTCATGTGGCTTAGCCCTTCCTCCCCCGTACACGATAAATCTTGAAGACCGAAGTATCATTGCCATCACGGTGGTTATATAGCATGAAAAGTAAGCCATCCCCATCCGTCGCAAGCGGCTTCGCTTTTGAGGAGATAGCATTGAGGACCGGCTGGCCTGACGTAGTATATACCTGCGAAATAAATGAATCTTGCTGAGGGTCGTAGAATACATCCAAAAAAGAGTCCTCATCTAGGGGGAAAGCTGCATAGTGCTGGGTCCACTGACTATTTAGAGCTTGAATCTTCGGATCGTCAGCAAGATATTTTGGAGGGTAATGGACCGGGACGCGGTAAAAGGCGGGCTGCTCGGAAACGATTGGGATAAATCTATCGTCGGCAAGTCGAAATACGGTCGCACTCGAAGGTTGCACGGCATAAACTTCACCGAACTTTCCGGTCCGCATATTTACGCCGGCGTACAAGTGTATATTCTGAATGTCCACAATAGGTTCTCGCGGTAGAAGGGATTGCTTGTAATTTCCAAGGAGATCAAATTCAAATACCAAGTCAACAGGTTTCCCAAATTCTGGTATGAACGCACCAACTAAAAGATTCCCGTTCGGATTCGGCGCAAGAGAAATGCCGGCCATGCTTCGATGTTGGGGAAGCTGATACAAGAAGGAAGTCTTGAATTCCGCAGTCTTCTTATCGTAAACATTAACCCGCTGAGGGCGAGCATCAAGTGCAATCAGCTTGTCGCCGGCTATCGCTATGCGGAACGGCCTGTTGAGCTTTCCAGGGCCCGCCCCGGCGCCACCAGCTTTTGCGGCTAATGACCGTCCGGCCATTATCTTTGTTATCTGAAGCGATTTTGAGTCTATGATATACAGATTCCCAACAGAATCAAGCGTAGCGTCTATGATACTAGATGGTGTGATTCCCGGGACCACAATATCTCGGACGTGCTCGAATGCGGAAGCGAACTCTACAGTATTACCTGCTGGGTCTGTCTGGGGTGGGTGGTTCTCAACCGTGCGACACCCCGAAATCGATAATACGCTGCCGAGTACGAAAAGCACTGTGATCAGGCGGGTACCGCAAGTCTTGAACGCCAAAGAAGTGTGCGTTCCACTCGGAATGCGGCATAGGACCTGCGCACGACTTCGAAAATAGTAGATAGAAAGCCATTGCTGAGGACGTGTTTGCCACGGCGCGCAAGATGCGCCCACAGCGGGGGGGGGGGCTCCGTCATCACAGCAGTAAGAGATGGGATTTGTGCGAGACGCATTGAGGCCCAATCGTTGCGGGTGCATGGAAGGCTTCTCCTTGCCTATTTGTTCTTGCCTGCCGGCCTTACTGCTAACAGCAGTTCACGGGAGGGTCGGATATGATAGCTCGCTACCTAATTCCAGGAACACACATACAGAAAGTAATTTTGATTTCCTCACTTGGGCCAGTGAGAGTTAGACCCCTTGCCGTGAGAAGGACGCGCAAAGGAATCTTATAAGGCAGCGTTATATCCAAACGCCTCTGCGGATGACGATACCACACTGTCGTTGAGAGAGCAAGAGCTATTTTCAAGTCTTTTGTGAAATCCTCCATAAGGCAACTTGGATTTAAGGGGCTCTGTCGATGGGAATCCCCGTCATAGCTGCGAATGAGAGCGGAGCCGCCGAAATCATTCGCAGCCACCCCAATAGCGGCTATATTTTGGAACGCTCTACCCCCGATGTCCTAGCGGAGAAACTACGGAGACTCATTGCCGATTCCACATTGAGAGCGCAAGTCGGTCTGGAAGGGAGGCGCGTCTGTGAGCAGATTTTTGATTCTCGCCACAATGCAGCACTCCTTCGAGAAGTATGCGATTCGGTCCTCATTAGGATGTCCAATTCCGTGACCTAACCTACGACGGCTGACTGCGCGACGGGATGAAGATAAAACCGGTTTACCCGTAGGCACAGTGTCTACCGCAGGCAAGTTCGCGGTCTCTATCTCGAAGCGCCTTGCGTGAATCGCAACGCCCGGGACACGGCCGCGCCGGTGTCCGAATTCGGACACCCGTTTGGTCACGAGCGAACGTTACGTTTGCGAGCGAGCCATCCTCCCAGCCTGTAACCTGAAGTATTTGTTCCAGTTGCCTCTATGGCACGTCGCGTGCTCCACGTTTCCGTAGGCTGCATCGCATGGATATCTCGCGCCCCGATCTCGCCAGAAAGAAGACCCTTCGCCGGATCTTCTGGATCGCCATTGCCGTGCTCGCGGTGGGCGCATTGAGCTTGGCGGTCTCGCGGTTGAAACCGGCCGCGCCCAGCGTCGATGCCTCCACCGTCTGGCGCGACACCGTGAAGCGCGGCCCGATGCTGCGGCAGGTGCGCGGATTAGGCACGCTGGTGCCCGAGGAAATTCTGCTATTGCCGGCTCTGAGCGAGGGCCGCGTCACGCGGGTGGTGAACCGTCCCGGCGTGGAAGTAACGCCGGATACCGTCATTCTGACGCTCACCAATCCGGACCTCGAAATCCAGGCTCAGGACGCCGAATGGAAGGTGCGCGAAGCCGAAGCGAAGACCGTGAACCTCAAGGTGGAACTCGATACCAAGCGTCTCGATCTGGAAGCCAGCATGGCCAGGCTGCAATCGGAACTGGTGCAGGCGCGTCTCAAGAGCGAGCGGGACGACGCCCTCGCGAAGGAGGGTCTGGCCGTGATCCTCGACGTGAAAATCTCCAAGGCCACCAAGGAAGAACTGGAGAAGCGCTTCGATCTGGATAAGAAGCGAATCGAGATTTACGAAGATTCGGTGAAGGCGCAAATGGCCGCTCAGAACGTCCAGATGGAGCAATTGAAGGCGGCCCTGGCGCTGGCTCGCGAGAAAGTGAAGAGGCTCACCGTCACCGCGGGCACGCATGGGGTGCTGCAGGAAGTGAACGTGGAAGTGGGCCAACAGGTGGCGCCGGGCACGCAGTTGGCGAAGGTGGCGCAGCCGGAGAAGCTGAAGGCGCAGATTCGTATTCCGGAGACCCAGGCCAAGGACGTCCAGATCGGCCAGCCGGCGCTGATCGATACCCGGAACGGCACGGTCGACGGCGTGGTGGCCCGCATAGACCCGGCGGTGATCGACGGCACCGTGACGGTGGATGTGCGCCTCGCCGGAAAACTCCCCAGCGGCGCGCGGCCGGACCTCAGCGTGGATGGCACGGTGGAACTGGAGCGCTTGGAAGACGTGATCTATATGGGGCGTCCCGCTTTCGGCCAGCCCAACAGCACCGTCGGAGTGTTTAAGATGGAGGCCGACGGCCGGCACGCCTCGCGCGTCAACGTGAGACTGGGCCGCAATTCGGTGAACTTCATCGAAGTGCTGGAAGGCTTGCGCCCCGGCGACCAAGTGGTGCTGAGCGATATGTCGCAGTGGGATGCCTATGACCGCGTACGGCTGAACTAAGGATCGCGGGCAGTTTTATTGGGGGCAGTTTTAGAAAGGAGACGGCGAGACGCGATGAGCACGGCCAATGGGAACGATTCGTTGTTGACGCTGGATGGCGTCACCAAGCACTTTTTCACCGACGAAGTGGAAACGCATGCGCTCGATGGCATTCACCTGCGGGTGGAGCGGGGGGAGTTCCTCTCCATCGCGGGGCCGTCGGGCTGCGGAAAATCCACGCTGCTTTCGATCATCGGGCTCCTCGATACACCCACCTCCGGGCGCTACCTTATCAAGGGCCAGCCGGTGGAGAACCTCAAGCCTTGGGAACGGGCGCGGCTTCGCAACCGGGAAATCGGCTTCATCTTTCAGGCCTTCAACCTGATCGGCGATCTCACCGTTTACGAGAACGTCGAACTCCCTCTCACCTACCGCAACATGCCCGGTTCCGAACGCCGCGAACGCGTGCATCAGGCGCTCGAACGGGTGGGCATGCTGCATCGCGTGAAGCACTTCCCCTCGCAGCTATCCGGCGGCCAGCAGCAGCGCGTCGCCGTGGCGCGCGCCATGGTGGGCGACCCCGCCATTCTGCTGGCCGACGAACCCACCGGCAACCTCGATTCGAAGAACGGCGAAGCGGTGATCGATCTGATGCGGGAGATCCATTCCCAGGGCGCCACCATCTGCATGGTGACCCACGACCCGCGCTACGCCGATGTGGCCGACCGCACCGTGCATCTGTTCGACGGGCGCATCGTGGAAGAAAACATGGCTTTGGAGAGCGCCCTTCGTTAGGGCCGGTCTTCCGCCGCCCCGCACGCGAAACGGGCATGATAGAAAGTGAAACAATCGCCGCTTGGCCAACGCCTTTGAACGAAGAGCGCGTTAGGACAAAATGGGACGAGCCGCTCCCCCTTTCGCGCATGCCGAAAATCCTCATCGCCGACGACCAGCCGGACATTCTCGAAGCGCTTCGTTTTCTGCTGAAAGCGGAGGGCTACCAGATCGACGCCGTCGCTTCTCCGCGGGCCTTGCTCCAGAACGCGGAGCGGTACGACTACGACGCCGTTCTGCTCGATTTGAACTACACCCGCGATACCACCTCCGGCAAGGAAGGCCTCGACCTGCTCGAGCGCCTGCGGCGGATGGACGCCTCGCTGCCCGTGATCGTGATGACGGCCTGGGGAAGCGTGGATCTGGCGGTGGAAGCCATGCGCCACGGCGCCCGCGATTTCGTCCAGAAGCCCTGGGACAACGCGCGGCTGCTCGCCACGCTGCGCACCCAAGTGGAACTGGGAAGCACCCTACGCCGGGCGGAAAAACTGCAAGCCGAGAACGAGATCCTGCGCGAGGAATGGAGGCGCGATCTGATCGCCGAATCCCCGGCCATGAAGCCGGTGATGCGGATGCTCGCGCGCGTCGGCCCGTCGGACGCCAACGTGCTCATCACGGGCGAGCACGGTTCCGGCAAGGGAGTGATCGCGCGAGCCCTGCACGCCGCTTCGGCGCGCGCCGCGCAGCCGCTCGTCACGGTGAACACCGGTGGCCTTTCCGAAGGCGTGTTTGAAAGCGAACTGTTCGGTCACGTCAAGGGAGCCTATACCGACGCCAAAGCGGATCGGGCCGGGCGCTTCGAACTCGCCGACGGCGGCACCCTCTTCCTTGACGAAATCGCAAATGTACCGCCCGGCCAGCAGGCGAAACTGCTGCGCGTGCTCGAAACCGGGGAGTTTGAGCGCGTGGGATCGTCGAAGACGCGCGCCGTCAACGCGCGCATCCTTTCCGCCACCAACGCGAACCTGCGCGACGAGGTGGAGGCCGGCCGATTTCGCGAAGATCTGCTGTATCGTCTGAACACCGTTGAGATCGCCATACCCGCGTTGCGCGATCGCCGCGAGGACATCCCGCCGTTGGCGGAGCATTTCCTCAAGCGCAACGCCGCCAAGTATCGCAAAGACATCGCGGGCTTCGCGAAGGACGCCACCGAAGCCCTTCTGCGCCACGCCTGGCCGGGCAATGTGCGCGAACTGGAGCATGCGATGGAGCGGGCCGTGCTCATGGCCGGTGGGGGCGAGATCCGCGAGGCCGATCTCTTTCTGCGGATGCGTGGCGGGGACGCCCCGCACCTCGAGGATCTGAGCCTGGAGGAGATGGAGAAACTTCTCATCCAGAAAGCCATTGGCCGCTTCGACGGTAATGTCTCCAGAACCGCCGACGCCCTTGGCCTCAGCCGGAGCGCGCTCTACCGTCGGCTGCAAAGATACGATTTATGAGCTTTCGCGGATTCACGCGCTTCCGGCTTCGCTATGAAGACAAGGTGGCGCTGCTCGTGGCCCTCGGCGGCGTTCCCGCGTTGGTCTGCGCGCTGCTCTTTGTCTGGTTCTGGGATCGGCCGCTCCACGTCAAGGGGGCGGCCGTCGCCGCCGTTACGCTGCCTTGGGCCGCCTTCGCCGCGGCGTCGCGCGATCGCGTCATCCGTTCCCTGCAAACGCTTTCGAATATCCTGGCCGGGCTTCGAGAGGGCGACTTCTCCCTGCGCGGGCGCGGCGGCGGCGCGAACGATGCGCTCAGCGAGGTGATGTTTGAAGTCAACGGACTCGCGGATGTCCTGCGCGCCCAGAGGCTGGGGGCCGTCGAAGCCACCGCTCTTCTCCATCGCGTGATGGACGTCATTAAGGTGGCCGTCTTCACCTTCGATCCGCAAGACCGGCTCCGCTTTCTCAACCGCGCCGGGCGGGAGTTGCTCGCCAAACCGGAGAGCGAATTGCTGGGCCGGACGGCCGCCGATTTAGGCCTCGAAGAATGCATCGCCTCCACCGGAGACCGAACCCTCGAATTGCGCTTCCCCGCCGCCGCCGGGCGCTGGGGCGTATCCACCACTCTGTTTCGCGAAGAGGGTTTGCAGCACCGCTTGCTGGCCGTGCAAGATCTCACCCGCGCGCTGCGGGAAGAAGAAGTCGCCACCTGGAAGCGCTTGGTGCGGGTTCTGGGCCATGAGATGAACAATTCGCTCACTCCCATCAAATCCATCGCCGGCAGCATCCAGTCTCTGGTGCGGCGCGAACCCCCAGCCCCGGATTGGAAGAACGACGCGCTCGACGGCCTCCACATCATCGCCAGCCGCGCGGATGCGCTCAGCCG
>JADLCF010000110.1 GCA_020847315.1 Bryobacterales bacterium
ACCGCTCGGTCAACGCATTGCCGAGCGTAACCTGCTTCAGCGCCCCCTGCGGCGCGTAGAGCGCCCCACTCCAGTAGTTCTTCAGCACGTTGCCGCCGCTATCCACCGCTTCCACCTGCGCCACCCGCTCCGCCGCATCCGGCGTATATCGGACCCACCGCCCCGAAGGGTACTTCACCTGCCGCAAGCCCCAGCCCCTGTAGTAGTGGTACTCGAACGCATAATCCACGTTGTCCGTCCGCTGCACACTCCCCGCGATGCGCCCTGCGGCATCGTACGAAAAGCTCGTCTTCGAGATCCCCGACGCCACCGACGTCAATTTCCCCACCTTCGCCGTATCCCACACCCACGCTGCCGACGGCGTGCTCACACCGCCGCTGTAGCTCTTCGCGAGCGGCCGGTTCAGCTCGTCGTACGTGTAGCTCGTCACCACCCCCCGCGCATCGGTCTTCTGCGTCAAGTTCCCGTTGTTGTCATAAACGTAATTCACCGTTCCACTTTCCGGATTACTCGCCGAAAGCAGCCGCCCCAGCGCGTCATAGCTGAAGCTCCGCATCCGGCCGCCTTCGTCCACGCTGAGTAAATTGTCCAGCGCGTTATACGTGTAACCGGTCTCCACCGCCGTGCTCCCGCTCCCGGCCGGCTCCCTCACCCGAATGAGCCGCCCCAGCGCGTCCGTCGCCAGCACCCGCCACTTGTTCGCCGCATCCATCACCTTCGTCTGATCCGCGGCCAGCCCGATCTCGGATACCTGATACTCGGTCTGCTCGCTCGCCCCGTCGCCCCAGCTTTTACTGGTTACCCTGCCTAGCGCATCGTACGCGAATGTGACGTATCGATAGTTCCCATCGTCCGACGGCAGCGATGTGCTCGCCACCCGCCCCAGCGCGTCGTACGCCGTCTTGACGATCACCGGATTGCCGCCTGTCGCCCGTTCCGTCTCCGCCACCCGCCCCAGCCCGTCGTAGCTCGTCGTCGTCACCGCGTTGATCGCGCTCGACACCTCCGGCGCCGCCGCCACCGGAGCCGTCACCGTCACCGTGTTCGCATTATCGTTGTAGGCAATCGTCGATGTCTTGGCGAAGCTCGTGCCATGCCCGTTCGTCACCTGCGACAGCCGCCCCAGCGCCGCCTCGTAAACCAACGCCGTCGCCACCCCCGCCGGGTCCGTGTGCTGAGTCATCTTCCCCGTGTTGAAGTCGTACTGCATCGAAACCGTGTGGGTCTGCGTGCCCACGGTTGTAGAGACCGCGCTCAGCAGCGAACAGTTCCCCTGCCCGTAAACCAGCGCCGTCTCATTCTCTCGCCCGTCCTGGCTCCACACCGCGTTCCCCGCCAGATCGTACTTCGCATGCGTCGAGATGTAGCTGGATCCGGAAACCCAGGCGTTCACCGTCGTCACATTGCCGAACTGCACGAACGAGGTGTTGCGCCGCGCCGGGTTGTCGATCAGATACTGCGTACTATCAAACGGCGCGCCGGGAAGGCTCGTGTCGTGCAGGGCAAGCCCCGCGCACTCCTGCTCCGGGTATGCCGGCTCATCGTATACAAATTCCGTCCGCGCCTCCTGCGTCTGCGAGCCTCCGTTCACCTTGTACACCGTCTCGCTCAGCGGCAGCCGCCGCAGATGCGCTTTATAGTTCGCCGGATTCGTCTCGTTCGCCTGCGTATAGGCGGGGTCCGTCACATAGGCCGTGCTCCGCTTGCGAAGCACCGCGCCCACAATGCCCGCTCCCCAATCGGTTTCCGTGGTCTCGATGATATTTGCGAACAGATCGTAGCTGTGCTCGATCTTCGACCAAAGCGCGCCTCCGCTCGCGCGGTTCAGCTTCGTGGTCACGCTCTTGAGCACCGGCGTCTGATTCGACAACTGCACCCATTCGTTCTCCGCCGTTCGCAGCAGACTTCCGTTGCCGCGAATCTCCGTTCTTGTTTCCTTGCCGTCATTCCAATACGGCTCGTGTCCCGGCTGCAGAAACGATCCCGTTACCGGCGATCCGTTGTAGAAGTGCGATTCCAAGCGCGGGGCCGATGCCGCGTTCTGCGCCTCGGCTACATCGCGCGAGGCGCCCGTCACCAATGTTCCCGGCTCAAAGTAGGTCACGCGCGCCGCCGTGCCGCCCGCCGATTGCGTGTACGCTCTCCGCTGTTTCACCACGCGGTGAATCAGCGCCAGATCGGTCGAACTCGCAAGGTAGCCGTCGGGCTGCGTTCCCGCCTCCCCGCCCGCCCAATCGTACTCAAAGCGCCCGCCGGTGGGCAGCGTCACTTCCGCCAGTTCGGCGTGCCGGTTATAGCGGAAGGCATATTGCCTGCCATTCGGCAAGAGCACGTAGACGGGCAAACGCGGATTGACCAAGCATTCGGGACGCGGGCGCTGGTTCTCCGCACACCAATCGTTCACCGCGTTGAACAGTTCGTGATACGTCCCGGTTCCCCCGCCCGCAAAATCCGAGCGCAGCCGGTTCTCCAGTACATCCCGGCCGATCTGAATCGTATTGACGCCGCCTCCATATTTCGGGAACGTGATCGTGTCGAGCGTGGCCGAGTACGTGAACGTCACTTCCCGGCCCGTCGCGTCGGTCACCTTCGTCAACACCAACGGGTTGCCGGCGTATTCGAAGCTCGTCACGTTCCCGAAGCGGTCGCGCATATAGCTCACCCGGCCATCGGCGTTCACCCGGTACATGGTCCCATTCGGAAAGAACAGCCTTCCCCCGGTAACCCCACCAAGTCCGGCTCCGGTCCCCAGATACGCTTGATCGACGACATTCCCATCCGCCACGAAGGTCATGGCGCCGCCATCCCGCGAAGCGAAGATCTTTCCCCGGTTCGGCAGCACGCTGTCTTTCGCGCATGCCTCCAAATCGGGAAAGAAGAGTTGCCCGCCGTGGCTCGACGTGTCGAACAGTTCGTGCTGCGAGCCATTCGAATCCACAAACACAAAGCTCGTGCGCGACGACTTCATCGCATACGCCCATTGGTCCGGGTTCGACGCGTTATCCCGGCACGGGCCGTAGGTTCCCGTGCTCCGCCGCATCACGATTCCTGGGCCGTATCCCACCGCCGCCGCGTTTGGGTCGCCGAACATCGCGTGGTATCGGGTGGGTGTGCACACTTCACCGAAATTCTCCGTCGGGTTGCAGTGAACCTGCGACGACGCTTCCCACCGCGAGGGGATCTGGAGCGTAACCGTGTAGCCGGCCTCCCCGCGTCCGCCGATCTTGAGCAGCGGCAGCGCGTAGCTCAGATGCCCGCTGAAGTAGTCGAGATTCTCCGCCCCGCTTAGCGCGTATGAGCCCTCGGGAGTCCCCGCCGCCAAGCCGGGGGGATTTGCATAATGCGTGATCGTCTTTACCAGATCGAGCGTGCCCTGGGCCACTAGCCCGGCCCCACCCATGAGCAGCGCCGCAAGAAGACCCGCGCCTCGCCGCACTCGATTCCGTCCGCCCGCCGCCCTCATGGAAGGCCTCGCTTCCCGGCGCTCACCGTGATCGCTAGCTGCCGGTCCCTGGAATCGGCCACTTGAAGGACGTACTCGCCGGGCGCCAGATCCAGTGGTACTTCGTTCATCAACAAGCGCCGGCTGTCCTGCTTCCGGGTGGCCAGCGCCGCGCCGGCCGCCCCTGCCCGGCGTAGCTCCATCCGCGTATCGAAGCTCCCCGCGAGGTCGCGCACAAGCAACGTGAACGAACCCTGCGCCAAACCGAGTTTCCGGGGCTCGAAGCCGTCCCGCGTCAGCGTCACGATATACACCCGCCGCGCTTCCTTCGCGCCCGGCTTGTCTTGACTGGCGGCGGGCGATAGCGCCTGCGCCGGCGCCGGCCACGGCATCGCGGCGATGGCCGTCGCGAGAACGCACAGTCCCCACCCGCGCGCGCGCCGCGTCATCGTCTTCCCCCACGCATTCCCGGTCCTCATCCTATTCCCCCTTCCTCGCCAACGTCAATGCGATGGCGGCCGCGCCTTCGCCCTTTCCGGCCATTTGTGCTTTCGTCATTCGCATCACCGCGCCGCGCTCGGCCAGGGCGAGATGGTTGCTGTCGCGGAGAGTCAGATTCACCGGCATCAGCACGAAATCGAGATCCTCGCCTTTCGGGGGCGGGGATGCGGTAGCGGAGTTTCTTGGTTTCTTTATCCACTGCGGCTAGGCGGGCCATCGAGAGATTGCCGGTGCGGGTGCGCAGGCCGAGGATCAATGCGCCCTGGGCTTTCGGCGTCGCCGTCGCGCTTCCGGTTTCCGTTCGGATACGGGCCGCTTCGGCGCGGGCGAACTTGCCCAGCACGTCAGCCTGATCTTCCACTTCGATGGTCACGATGCCGGCGTCTTCCACCAGCACCTCCAGGTTCTGGATCAGCCCGTTGCGCTCCAGTTGCACGGTCACCGGCTCCTCGCTCCATTCGCAAGGGTCCAGATATTGCTTGCCTTCGGGGTCGATGCACAGCCGGTAGGTGGCCGGGGCGAGCCCGCTGAAGCTGAAATACCCGTCGATGCCGGTGCGCTCGCGGCCGACGGTGAGCGGCGCATCCGTCTGCGCGTCGATGCGGCTGGTGAAGACGGTGACGCCCATCACCGGCTTGCCCTCCGCGTCAAGCACGCGTCCATTCAGTACCGCGCCGTCCTGCGCGGGCGGAACCATCGGGAAGGGGCTCCGCGCTCCCTGCTGCGAGAAGCCCGAAGCGGCTCCGAGCCCGATGCACAGCGCCGCGCGCGCGGCGAAGCGCGCGAAACGGCCCGGATGGCTTCCGCACTTCTTCCTTGCCGAAGAGCCTGGCTGCATCGCGTTCATTCCGGTCTCCTTCTCCAGACTTGCGCCTGTTGCCTCATTGCGCCTCCAGTCCTGGATTCTCAGGATTGGCCCTCGTGCTGCCGCGCGGCAGCCGGCGCGCTTCGGCCCGCACCCAGAGTTCCCGCTTGCCGCTCGCGGGATCGCGCCGGTAATAGGGCGTTAACTCCAGATCGTACAAACCCGCGCTCGTGAAATTGAACTGCCCCACATACTGATAACCGGTGTGGTTGCCGGCGTTATCCACCGCCAGCACCCAGATCTTGCGCGAGCCCAGAAAGGGCGTCTTGATGTGTACCTTGGGCTGGAAGAAGTAACTGTTCGCGACCCCGGGCTCGTTGCCCTTGC
>JADLCF010000111.1 GCA_020847315.1 Bryobacterales bacterium
CGTTTTCCCCGGCCGCGCGGGAGAGTGCAATCACACTGCCCGGTTCGAAGTTCAGCATCTCGCGAATCGAGATCGTCCGCCGATCCAGCTCCACCTCCATTTCCATGGGTACATCGGCGAAAGCGGCGAGGTCCTTTAGGGCGATAGGCGGGATTGGATTCTGGGCTTGTGTCATGGGGTGTCCTTTGGCGGGATTTGGTTGGCCCGGAGGCCGAATCTCCCTCCGGGCAAACCTGAAGGGAGATTCGGCGAATGATATCGAGCGCGATGAAAGCGAGGGCTATCGCTTCAGATTGATGGTTTCGGCGCTCAACTCGTCGGCCGTCGTGATCACCCGGGCGTTTGCCTGGTAGCCACGCTGATAGACGATGAGGTTCGTGAATTCGCGAGCCATATCCGCGGTGGAGCCTTCGATCGCGCCCCCGACGATGGCGCCGCGTCCACCGCTGCCGGCCACGCCGATGGTCGGTTCCGCCGTCGCGGAACTCACGCGGTACGCATTGTTGCCGATTGCGATCAGGGTATCCGGGTTGCCGATCCCCGCCATGGCGAGCTTTCCGATAATCCCTTCCGTGCCGTCAGAGTACTGCGCCACCAGAGTGCCTCCATCGCCGACCGCAACCCGGGAGAGTTGCGCGGCGGCCCGGCCATCCTGCACGAGCCCGGCCACGGCCGTGGGTTGCGCGTACTGCGTGACGAGCGAAGCCTTCGTGGGCGAAAAGAGATTCAGCTTCAATGCGGCGGGGCCAACGAAATCGTTCGCGCCCGAGGCTACCGGTGTGATCTCAATGTTGATCGTGGGAATGGGATCGGGCAGCGTGGGCGATACGCTCGTACCGTCAATTGTCGCCAGCGTGCCATCGGAGTTAAACGTGATGGGGATGGTGGTTGGCGGCGCAGGTTGCGTAATCACGCCGACCAACGGATCCAACTGCTCCACCGAGACATCCCACGCATTCGCTGCGGTCTTTTGATACTGCAGCGTCACGATGGTCTCATTCCCCAGGGAGTCGTAAACCCGCAGCGGCACCTTCAACAGAGAGGTTGAATCGTTGAGCGCGGAGGCGTCCAGATTCATGGTGAGGTAGAGATTCTCCGTGGCGGATGCCGGGCGCAAGCTGCCTTCGGGAACAACGATGTCGCGAACGGCGCCCGTCGTGAGCAGATTGCCATCCGTGTCGGCAACCCAACCCTGCACTCTCTCTCCGGTGGCGGTGAGCAGAGAGCCGTCCGCCGCTTTCTTGAAGTTTCCCGCGCGCGTGTAGAGAGTGCCTCCATTGGCGTCCTTCACCACGAAAAAGCCCTCCCCCTGAATGGCGGCGTCGAGCCGGCCGGAACTCGTCTGGACGGAGCCCTGATTGAACTGCCGTGTCGTGATCGGGCGGCCGATCCCCATGCCGACCTGGGTCTGTCCACCAGCCCCCATGGTGCGCGAAAGAAGATCGGAGAAGCTGACATCGCTCCGCTTGAAGCCGATCGTGTTGAGGTTCGCCAGGTTATTTCCCACCACATCCACTGCGGTGGTGTGGCCGGCCAGGGCGGAAAGGGCTGATGAAAATGCAGTAAACATGCTTATTTCTCTTTCTTTGAATTCTCTGTTGCCGCGCTTTCCGCGGTGTGGTGTCCGGGGCCATCCCGGTGCTAGGCCGCCGAACCCTCCGCGGATTCGGACGCCCTGTTGCTCTTGCCGATCGCCTCCAACTCCTGCCGGATCGAGATCAGTTGCTCCAGTTCGCTGAACTGCGCGAGTTGCGAAAGAAACTCCGTGCCGTCGGCAGGGTTCAGCGGATTCTGGTTCTTGATCTGGGCCACCAGCAGGGTGAGAAATGTTTGTTTGCTCGCGAGGGCCCCGGCTCCGGCGATGGCGCTTTCTGTCGCGCCCTCTCCAACGCCGCTCGATTGCCCGTTTGCGCTCGATTGCCCGGTTGCGCTGGAACTTCCAGAACTCTCCGTGCCTGTGCGTCGCGAGGAGATCGGGGAACTTCGCGTTGTCGAAGCGGCATCTCCCATGAGGCGGCTAAGTGGTTGAATCATCGTTACCTCCGTCTATCTGTTGTTCTTGCCGGCGTTCCGGCCCTGGCGCCAGAACGCGTTCCTAGTGCTCGCTACGGCTTCCTTCCGCGAGGCCGGCAAGGGCCTGGGCTACGTTCTCCGCGAACGGCGAAGAGCCGGTTATCCGAGTGGCCGCCCGCATGGGAGCCGGTTCACGGCTATGATCGCCGCTGTCCTGTCCCGGACGTTCTCCACCCGAGTAGCCGTTCCCGTTCGATTGACCGTACGAACCGCCGCCGTGCCGCTCGAAGGCGCCTTCCCGTTGGCCTCCGCGATCTTCCATCCCTTGGCGGGGAAGCGCGTCCCCCACGTCGAATCCCGTCTGGCCGAGACGATGCAGCAGGGAGGGAATCTCCGCCCGCATTTCTCGAACGACACGCTCCGACGGCGATTGAATCCGCACGTCGATCTCGCCCGCGCCGTTGGCCGCAGCACCACCGCGCTGCAGGAAGCGAAGCCGAATCTCCTCACCGGCAGCCGCTCCCGGAAGGACGACGCGAAGGGATCGGGCGATGGGAATTTGCTTGCCGTCCATGGAACCCGGCCGCGTTGGAACCTCGTTCAAGAGAGCGTCGGCGATGCCGGGCAGCACCGCGGAAGAACGGGGATGGCTTGCATGCGCGCCGTGCCGGGAGGAGGCGCCGGCCTGCGTGATCGCGCCATTTCCCTGCGCCTGGAGACGGGCAGCCGGCAACGCGGAGAAGGTCTCCCCGTCACGGGCCGGATCCACCCCGCTTGCGAAGAAGCGTCGCTGCGGCAAACCGGCGGATTCGCCCTGGGAATCTCCCGCGTCTTCCGGGGTGGGCGAAGCTGCAGAAGCTTCGGGGATGGTTATGTTTTCGAATGTCATTCGCCGCTGGGGCCCGGTCCCGTTACGCGCGGATTCGCTCGCCGAAGCTCGGGAACGGAATGGGGAAGGCGCGAAGGTTTGCCTCACTGCGGGGCTTGCCGGGGCGGCATCGATGGATGCGGCCGCGACCGCTCCGGGAATGGTATTTCTCTCTCCGCGCGCAGCGGCCGGCACGGTTTCGGCCGCGGACATCGCGTCCGCTCCCGGAGCCGGTGAGGCGCCCCGATCATGGGCGGCGCTCTCACTGCTTGTATCCGGTTGCGCCGCATGGGCTGCCCCGGTCAGCCGCTCGTGCGTGGAGTCGATGGGTTGGCTTGGCGGAGGCCCGTTCAGCGCGGGCACGGAGGGCGTGATGCCGGTATTCCGCGCACTCGCCCATCCGGACGCCGCAGGTTCCGAAGTGGTGCTGTTCCCGCTGTTTGCGTTCCGGGCGGTATCTTCAAAGCCGGGGTTAGTCTGGCTCGCGGAAGAATCCGCGGTCGGCGCGAGGCGGTCCACGGTAACGCGGATCGCGGGCGCTGCGGAGGAGTGCTCCGCATCAATCCCTTTACCGCCGCTGACCGGCGCAGCCTCGATTGTGGCGTTAGCGGCGTCTCCCGGGACAGCGAAAGGCTCCCCGGGGCCGCTCCGTCCGAGTGGATCCGGCGCAGATTGCGGGAGCCCTCGCCCAGGTAACCCCGTCTGCCTAGCCTCATCGGATGTAAAACGAATCTCTCCCTGCGGCATTGCCGCGCGTGATCCGGCAATGGGACCATGGATCGCCGGTCGTTCCCATGCAGTCCCGGCGCCGGGCAATGCCCCCTCCGCCAACTGGTTCTGTTTCCCGGAATCGGCGGGAACGGCTGGAATCGCATCCTCCCCAGGGCGCGCGGAGTCCCCAACCGGCGCGGAGCCGTCCCGGTCGCTCTTGGCCTCTGCGTTCGCGTTGCTTGCGAGTGCGCCGTCGACGAGACTGGGCGATCCCGCATCGCGGGGCGGATTCCCGATTGGGAGCACCGGTCCAACCTCATTTTCCTGCACGTTCCCGGATTCAAGGCGGGCTTGCGCCGCTCCGGCGTGATGGGTTTCTCTCGCGGAATCGTTCGCCTCGAACGGCTCGGATGAGGAGGATCCCGCCGTCCTGGGCTGGGCCGCGACACCCTGCCGCTCCCCCATTCGTTGTGATTGCCGGGGGTCTCGATACGATTGCGCCAGCGGCCGATGCGCCGGCGGCCGATGCTGCGGCTCCCGATGCTGCGGCGCGGGGACGCCCCGATCGCGGCGGGCCGCCGTGCCCGGCTCGGCGATATCGCGGCCGGAGGCGCGGCGTACGGATCTCGGCGTTTCGACCGGACGGGAACTTGATTCCCGGAGGTCTGCTTCATACGCGCGGGAGCGAGCGTTCGCCACGTCCGAAGAGCGCGGCGTCTCGAGCGATGCGCGCCGCATGCGGTCATCGGCGGCCGGCTTCGCGGAGCGCGGCCATGCGAGATTCGCTACGGCGGGCAGCGCGGGCGAGATCGAGGCGGAGTCCGGCCGCATCCACATTGCCACGTATCTGCCGAACTCGGCGCCGTCCGGAAGCGACAGTTCGTCTTCGTCCGGTTTTCTGCCCGCTTGCGCGGAAGCGGACGCCCGGGCAGAAGATGACGGGGTTGCCCCGGAGGGCATGGACGGCCGGATCGAAGTGGAGATCACGCCAAGTCCCTTTGCAGTTCGCATGCCAATCGGGATTTCCTCGCAAAAAACCGGCTTCCCCCTCGAAAAGCGCTGCATTGCCGGGTAGGGAGCGCGACCAATTTTCGTCAGTGCCAAGGTTTCATCGTTTCGGCCTCGCGCAATGTCCTTCTATGTGGCGTCGCTCGAATGCGGGGTAGGCGGGGATTCCGGGCGTTTGCCTTCTTCTTCGTGCGCAATGGCAATCTGCGTGCATAGAGCCAAGCCACGGAGGAAACATCCCCTTGGATCCCATCACTTCCCTGCTGGCCGGCGGAATGACATCGCGGCTCGATTCTCTCGATCTGCTGGCCAATAACATGTCCAACGCTTCCTCGGCGGGTTATAAGGCGGACCGGGAGCGGTTCAGCACCTTTCTCTCCGCCGATCTGGCGCAGGCGCTGGCCACGGGTGAGGTAGAGAAGGCGGCCGAAGTGCCGATGGTGGAAGACCGGTTTACCGAATTCCGGCAGGGCGCGTTTGTCGAAACGGGCCTCGCCACGGATGTGGCCCTCGACGGAGAGGGGTTCTTCTCTATAGAAACACCCCGCGGCGTCCGATATACCCGCGCGGGCCGTTTTCATCTGGAACGGGATGGCGAACTGCGGTCGCGGGAAGGATACCGCGTCCGCGTGAAGCAGACGCGGGACCCGAAGCGATTGGCGGCGGATCCTTCCATGCCCGTGCGCATTACGTCGCAGGGCGAGATTTTCCAAGGCGAGAACCGCCTGGGGGTGCTCGACCGGGTGGGATTTGGGCGGCCGGATCTGCTCCGCAAGGAAGAAGCGGTCTATTTTCGGGCCGTGGACGGCATGACGGAACAGGCGCGGCAGACGCCGGTGGTGAGCGGGAATTTGGAAGCTTCGAATGTGGATGCGGCCGCGGGCTCCTTCCGCCTCGTCGAGACCACGCGCCAGTTCGGCATGCTCAACCGCGCCTTCACGCTGCACGACGGGTTGCAGCGCAGCGTAATTGAACGGGTAGCCAAGTGGTAGGCGTTACCCCTCTCGAAAGGAACTTCATCGATGATCCGAGCTCTCTATAGCGCCGCCAGCGGCATGAGCGCGCAGCAGACCAATGTCGATAACATCTCTCACAACCTCGCGAACGCGAATACCGTGGGCTTCAAGATGCGGCGGGCGCAGTTTCAGGACCTGCTTTACCAGAACGTGATTCAGCCCGGCTCGAGCGCCAACTCGCAGGCGTTCGTGCCGACCGGATTGCAAATCGGCCTGGGAACGCGCGCCATCTCGAACGAGATCATCTTCACCCAGGGCAACTTCACGATGACCAACAATCCCTACGATCTGGTGATCGAAGGGAATGGCTTCTTCGCCGTCCGGCAGCAGAACGGGGAGCTTGCTTACACCCGGGCCGGCGCGTTTCACCTCGATCAGGACGGGCGCATGGTGACCGCCGACGGCAATCAACTGGACCCGCCCATCACGCTTCCTCCAGAGGCGTTGAATGTGCGGATCGCTCCCGATGGCACGGTGACCTATTCGCTCCCCGGCCAGGGAAGCAGCCAGAGGGCAGGGCAGTTCCTGCTCGCGAACTTCCAGAACCCGGCCGGACTCAGCAGCCTGGGCAAGAACCTCTTGCTCCCGACGGATGCGAGCGGGCAGCCGACGCTTTCGATCCCCGGAGGCCCCGAGGGAGCGGGAACGCTCCTGCAAGGATACGTGGAGCAATCGAACGTGAGCCTGGTGGAAGAATTCATCAGCCTGATCACCAGCCAGCGCGCCTACGAGGCGAACGCGAAGGTGGTAAAAGCGGCGGATGAAATGTATCAGCAATTGAACAACCTCACCCGGTAGGGTTTGAGCGAACCCAATGAATTCTGAGAGGAACGGCTTCGGAAGGAGACGATCGATGCGGTGGAGCACACGATGCGTCTGGGCGCTTTGGATCGCGGTCTTCGCGGGCAGCTATCTACTACTAGGGGCGCCCACGCTGAGAAGTGAGACCGCGAGAGGTTGCCTGAAAGCGTCCGGATCCCGTCTGGTGGCGGCGGAGTTGGCCGGGCAGGACGAGCGCTTTCTCGCGATGCCTCCCGGCGCCGATCTCGGGTATGTACCGGAACCGGGTGAACGGCGCACCCTCGCGCTGCCCAGCGGTGAATCCGTGTGCGTGGAGCGAGAATCGCGGGCGCCCGAGGAGGATGGGATCCTTGCGGCGCTCGAACTGCCCGGTCCGGGCGTGTCGGCGATCCTGCTCGATTTTCCTCGCGCCGTCCTCCCGGTGGGGACGCTGCGGTTTCCCGCAAGCGGAGTTTCTCCCCCCGCGCGCGGATCGGACGCGGTGTTGTGGCGAGGGTCGTTGGAGTACGAGCCGGGGCGCACGGTGGCGCTGTGGGCGCGGGTGCGGCTCATGAGGGAAACACGGTGCCTCCGCGCCGTGGCGGATCTCGCGAGAGGCGAGATCTTGCCCCCGGCAAAGGTCGAGTCTGCCGTCTGCGACGCGGCCGCGATTCTCGCGGGGGCGCTTGAGCCCGGGACGAGCCGGGGTGGGCAAGGCTTTATTGGGCGTGCGGCGGCCCGGGCCATCCGCAAGGGGGAGTGGCTGACGGAGGCGCTGCTTGCCGAGGCGGCGATGGTGATCGCGCGCCGGGAAGCCACGCTCGAATTGCAGTCCGGCGGAGTGCGGCTCGTCTTGCCGGTGATGCCGGAAGAGAGCGGGCAGGCCGGCGATAGGATTTGGGTGCGCAACCTCGCCACCAGAGAGCGGTTTCAGGCCAAAGTGGCCGGTCCAGATCGGCTGACGCTTTCCCTTCCGGGTCGCGAGCGGACGCAAGAGGCGCCTGCGGTGGCCTCTGTTGAGGCCCGTTCCGGATGGAGGATTCCATGATGCAAAGATTCGTTTGCGCCGTATTGCTGGCGCTTCTCGCGTTTCCCGCAACGGCCCGGGACAAGAAGGATAGGCCACCACGGAAAACACCGCTCGATGTGTACCTGGAGGAGTCCTTGGGTAGAGGAGAAGCCCGCGGAAGATCCAATGTCACGGGGAGCGTCTTCACGCCAACGGCGCTGATGGCGGATCTCAGCCGGGATCTGCGCGCCTCGCAGGTGGATGATGTCGTGACGATTCTGATCGTGGAGCAGGCGAGTTCCGTCACAAGCGGTTCGGTGGCCACGGACCGCCAGTCCAAGGCTCGTACCGGCTTCGACACGCTATTCGGTCCGCGCGTGCCGGCGAGCCTGCTCCCCAACCTGGTGGGTTTTGAAGGGTCGTCCTCGCTTGAAGGGGAAGGCTCGACGAGCAGGCAGGTCTCGGTCTCAACCACGCTCTCGGCGCGCGTCACGCACGTCCTCCCCAACGGCAATCTGGCGATCGAAGGGATCAAGCGGATCGGAATCAACGGGGAACAGCAGGAAGTGAAGGTGCGCGGCGTGATCCGGCCGATCGACCTCGGCCGGCAGAACACGGTGCCTTCGGACCGGTTGGCGATGCTCGAAGTGACGGTGAACGGCAAGGGGGTTGTGGCGGACGCGATCCGGAAGCCGCACTTTCTGGTGAATCTGCTCACCAAGGTGCTGCCATTCTAAGCTGCATCGAAACGGACGATAGAGGGAACGATGATCACCACGATCCGGCGGAGACGCCGGCAGGCCGCTTTCGCGGCGTTGATTCTGTTTTGGAGCGCCGTGCCCATGGCTCGGGCCACGCGCATCAAGGAACTCGCTCAGATCGAGGGCATCCGGGATAACCAGTTGATCGGCTACGGACTTGTGGTCGGTCTAGCGGGGACGGGAGACGGCGTGCAGACGCAGTTCACCGTCCAGACGCTGCGCAACATGCTGGACCGGATGGGCATTTCCCTTCCTCCGGCGATGCTGCGCGTCACGAACACGGCTGCCGTCATGGTCACCGGGACGCTTCCACCCTTCGCGCAACCGGGCGGAAAGCTGGATGTGACCGTATCGGCAATGGGCGATGCCTCGAACCTGCAAGGGGGTGTCTTGCTGCTGACGCCCTTGCGTGGAGTGAATGGCGAGATCTTCGCGGTGGCGCAAGGGCCGATGAGTACGGGAGGCTTCGTGGCGGGACGGCAGGCGCAAGGGAATGCAACCACGCGCAACCACCCCACCACCGCGCGGATTCCCAACGGCGCGATCGTCGAACAGGCGGCGCCATCGGTGATGCCGGTGAAGGAAGTGCGGCTGCAACTGCGCACTTCGGACTTTGCAAACGCCTCCCGGATCGCCGAAGCGATTAACGGGAGGTTTCCGGCGGAGGCGGCCCCCCTCGCGGTGGCGCAGAACCCGGGGCTTGTTGCGGTGCGCGCGCCCGAGAACGCTCCCGGTGGAATGGCCGGCTTTATCGCGGCGCTCGAAGCGCTCGAGATCGACGCGGAGCAGCGGGCCGGGATCGTCGTGAATGAGCGGACGGGAACGGTCATCGTGGGCAGCCAGGTGCGCGTGGCTCCGGTCGTGATGATGCACGGCAACCTGAGCATCGAAATCCAGACGCGCTTCGATGTATCCCAGCCCGCGCCGTTCGCCAAGGGGGAAACCAGGGTCGTGCCGGAGGTGAACGTACAGGTGCGCGAGGAAGAAGCGCGGAGCGTATCCCTGAAAGAAGGCGCCACCGTGGATGACCTCGTTCGGGCGCTGAATACGATCGGGGTAACTCCACGCGACATTATTTCGATTCTCCAGAGCTTGAAGGCTGCGGGAGCGCTCGATGTGGATCTTCAGGTGATCTGAGTTGGCTCCCGTGATGCCGCGGAAAGAAGATCTTCGCGAGCCTGCGCCTCGAATGGCGCGGATGCCGCAACAAGAAAAGGGATGCCACAGAAAGCGAAGGGAAGTTTGCGTGAACCCGGTGGAGGAATGCACGAATGAATGAGTTGGCAGGGATTGCGGCTGTGGGGAGCGAAGTCTCGCAAGCGCCGCTCTCGCTCGAAGGGATCCGCAGGGCCGTTGGTTCGCGGGAGCAGGCCCGTGAAGTGGCCCGGCATTTTGAGGCGCTCTTGATTCAGGAAGTCGTCAAGGCGGCCAGAAGCGCCGGCGGTGGCGGCTGGGTGGGAGAAGATGCGGGGGAGACTTCCGAAGCCACCGCGCAAATGGGAGAAGAATTTCTTGCGACGGCGATCGCCTCGGGGGGCGGATTTGGGCTTGCCGCTTTGTTCACGCGCTCCCTCGAAGCGACGCTGACACCGGCAACGAGTTCCAGCGCCGCCCCGTCTGCGGCCACCTTAGGAAAAAACTCGGAAAAACCCTAAAGAAGCCCGGGACGCTTCCGATAAGGGAATCAGGACGGACCAAATAGGATGAAGATCCCCGAGTTCCAACCCAATCCGCCGAATCAACCAGCTCCCGAGGCCGCAACCGCCATTGGACCGCGCCGCGAAACGGTGGGTGGCGTTATGGGCGGCCCTGCTGTCTACCAGGATGTCTCGCCCACCACGCTTCCGCGTGGAGAAGCGATTCAAGCGGTGGACGCCGTCGAGTTCTCGCGGCTGTCCCTAACCATTCTCGGCAATGCGAACAGTGATGCCCGCGTGGAGATGCTGGAACAGGCGTATGCCCGCGGCCAGTACTCCGTGGATGCCGAAGCACTGGCTCGAACTCTGCTTCAGACCTTTCTCCCGGATCACGGCCCGCACGAATCGCTGGGAGATCCTCAATCTCCCAAACTCGCGTAGCGCTCCTCCGCCCCTCACCGCGGCTCAACGAAGGCAAGCTTCCCCGGCGAGCTGCCCCGTGCGCACGCAGTCCGGAATGCCAATGCCCTCATACGCATTGCCCGCCAGGTGGACACCCGGCAATGCGGACATGCGCTCTCGAATCTCCTTGATCCTCTTCGCGTGCCCTACTTCATACTGCGCCATCGCCCGCGGCCATCGAAAAACCCGGACCGCCTCCGGTTCCGCCTTCAGACCGGTTAGCCATCGAAGATCGGCAAGAATCGCCTCGACTAACGCTCCGTCGTCCCGGAGACGCGCCTCTTCCTCCGAGGCATTGCCGACGAAGCAGCGGAAGAGAGCGCTGCCCGCGGGGACCCGATCACTGAACTTGTTCTGGACGTAGGTGGCTGCCACCATCGTCCGCCGCTCTCGTCGGGGGACAAGAAAGCCAAAACCAATCGGCGGCCGGGAAAGTTGGCTCATCTTGTAGAGAAGCGCCACCGTGGCCGAGCTGTGATACCGAATCTGGTCTAGTAGATCAGCGGCCGGGGGATCGAGGGTCCGCAGCAGCGCCGCGGCGCCGTGGGCTGGCGTTGCCAGAACCACTTGCGCGGCCTCGCATTCGCCGGTGCGGGTGCGCAACCGGAACCCACCCCCCGTTCGCTCCAGAGTTTCGATGCGCTCGCCCAGGTGGAAGTGCCTTGCTCCGATGGCGCCCATGAGTTGCTCCGCAAGCGTCCCCAATCCTTTCCTGAGCGTGCGAAAGAGCGGTCCGGCCGCCGGATTGCCGGAGGCATTCGCCGCGCGCTTGCGCTTCTCCGCAAGCACGCCGCGCGAGAGGCTTCCATACTCCCGCTCCAGTTCGACAAACCGGCTGAGCACACTCGTGGCGCTCATCCGTTCCGGATCTCCGCCATAGACTCCGGCGAGGAGCGGCTCCGCGAGATAGTCAACCGCTTCCTGATCGTAGTGGTCGCGGAAAAAATCGGCGACGGAGACATCCTCGCTGCGAGGCTGGGCCGGAGCGGCGCGCAACAGTTCGAGCCCCATGCGCAGTTTCGCCGGCCAACTCAGGAGCCGCGTGCCGATCATGGGCATCACTCGGGTGGGCACCATCATCAGCAAGCCGTCCGGCATGGGGACCAGCCGCCCGTTTCGAACGATGTACGTCTTGCGCTTCTCGTCGTTCGAGCCGATGAGGTCGCCGGCCATGCCCAATTCCCTGATCAGCGATGTAGCCCAGGGCTTCTGCGCCAGGTAGCTATCGGGGCCGCCCTCCACCAGGCAATCATCGATGCACGTGGTTTCGAGCACCCCTCCCGCGCGGGGCCTGACATCGAAGAGAATGGGTTCCCATCCGGCTTTCTTCAGGGTATACGCCGCGCTGAGACCGGAAATGCCGGCTCCCACGATTGCCACCCGCTTCGACGGGGAGCCTACCGTGTGAGGGGCGATCGATGCTGCCATGGCCCCCGTCGCGCCCTAGTCCCGGCCCTGTGGTTTGAAGTCGCGGACCATTTGGACCACGGCTTTGACGTTCTCCACGGGCGTTTCGGGCAGAATCCCATGGCCGAGGTTGAAGATGTGGCCGGGCCTCGAACCGGTTCGCTTCAGCAACTCCGTCACCTTCTCCTTCAGTTCGCTCATTGGGGCGAACAGCGCACTGGGGTCGAGATTGCCCATGATCGCGGAGCGATAGCTGATGTCGCTCCAAACCTGATCGATGTTCACGCGCCAATCGACGCCGATGACGTCTCCGCCCGCAGCGTGCAATTCCCGGAAGAAGCCTGCGGCGCCTGTGCCGAAGTGGATTACGGGAACACCGGCGGAGCGAACGCGTTCGATGAGCGCGCGGGAGTATGGGGCTACGTAGCGAACGTAGTCGTCCGGCCCAAGTGCGCCCACCCAGCTATCGAAGACCTGGATGCAGCGGGCCCCGGAAGCCACCTGCAGCACCGCGAACGGGCCGACCACATCCACGATCTTGCCCATCAATCTGCGCCAGAGCGTCTCGTTGCCGTACATCAGCCGCTTCGTATTCAGGAAGGTGCGTGAAGCGCCGCCCTCGATCATGTAGCTGGCGATGGTGAAGGGAGCGCCCACAAACCCCAGCAGCGGAATCTTGTTGTCGAGCGCCGCTGTCGCCTTCCGGATCGCCTCGCCGACGTAGCCCAATTCGTCGGTATTCGAAATGGAGAGGCTATCCACGTCCGCCATGGAGCGAACCGGATTATCGATCACCGGTCCTTCCCCGGCCACGAACTGCAGCTTCAGGCCCATCGGTTCGAGCGGCAGAAGAAGATCCGCGAAGATGATTGCCGCATCCACGTCAAGGGCATTGACGGGTTGCAGCGTCACTTCGGCCGCGAGCTCCGGGTTCTTGCAGATCTCGAGGATCGTGTGGTGCCGGCGGATCTCCCGGTATTGCGGCATATACCGCCCCGCTTGCCGCATAAACCAGACCGGCCGCACATCCGTGGGGCGCCGCCGGCAGGCATCCAACAATCGATTATTCACGGTAGCCAAGCGCATGAAGGTTCCGCCTTATCCTCGCAGTAATACACTCGAAAATCTTTCGGTTTGTGGGC
>JADLCF010000112.1 GCA_020847315.1 Bryobacterales bacterium
AATGCCTAGTGCGGCCGCGACGCCTTCGCCGTAGGCCGCATCCGCTTGCGAACAGTTCCGGATGTGCCTTACTTTGATCTCCTTGGGCGCGTCGCCCATTGCGCGCGCCGTGTTCTCAAACAGCAGCGTCCGCTGCTCAGCGCTCATCAGCCGGAACAGCCGCCCCGGCTGGGAGAAATAATCGCTGTCCTCGCGATGGTCCCATTGGCCCGCCGCGCCCTCAAGACCCAGTGGAGGCTCCTTGAACTCCTCCTGCTGCCGCCACTCGCCGTAGCTATTCGGCTCGTGGCCGAGCGTGCCGCCGTGATTGCCGTCCACGCGCATGCTGCCGTCCCGGTGGTAACTGTGAAAGGGGCAGCGCGGCGTGTTCACGGGGATGCTGGCGTGATTCACGCCCAAGCGGTAACGTTGGGCGTCGCCGTAAGAAAAGAGCCGCCCTTGGAGCATCTTGTCCGGGGAGAGTCCGATCCCGGGCACAATGTTGGCCGGATTGAATGCGGCCTGTTCCACTTCGGCGAAGTAGTTCTCCGGATTCCGGTTCAGCTCCATGACGCCCACCTCCATCAGCGGGTAATCCTTGTGGAACCACACCTTTGTCAGATCGAAAGGATTGTAGGCGCAGGTGGCGGCTTCCGCTTCCGGCATGATCTGCACTTTCAGCGTCCAGCGGGGAAACTCCCCGCGCTCGATGGCTTCGTAGAGGTCCCGCCCATGCGTCTCCCGGTCTTTGCCGATCAGCGCTTCGGCCTCCGCATCGCTCAGGTTCCGGATGCCCTGCTGTGTGTGCAGATGGAACTTGACCCAGAAGCGTTCGTTCTCCGCGTTGATCAAGCTGAACGTGTGGCTTCCGAACCCGTGCATGTGCCGGTATGAGGACGGTATGCCGCGGTCGCTCATCACGATGGTCACCTGGTGCAGCGCTTCCGGCAGGAGGGTCCAAAAATCCCAGTTGTTGCGCGCGCTGCGCAGCCCCGTTCGCGGGTCGCGCTTCACCGCATGATTCAGGTCCGGGAACTTCAGCGGGTCACGCAGGAAGAAGACCGGCGTATTGTTCCCCACCAGATCCCAATTGCCCTGCTCCGTATAGAACTTCATTGCGAAGCCGCGGATATCGCGCTCCGCGTCCGCCGCGCCGCGTTCGCCGGCGACAGTCGAAAAGCGAACGAACATGTCCGTCTTCTTCCCGATCTCCGAGAAGATCTTCGCTTTGGTGTAGCGCGTAATGTCATGGGTTACCGTGAACGTGCCATAGGCGCCGGAACCCTTGGCGTGCATCCGGCGCTCCGGGATCACCTCGCGGTCGAAATGCGCCAGTTTCTCGAGAAACCACACATCCTGGAGAAGTGCGGGGCCGCGGGGGCCGGCTGTCATGATGTTCTGGTTGTCGGCAACGGGGGCTCCGCCCGTCGTAGTCAATTTCTTTTCTTTCATTCGAGTCCTCCTGCTCCCGGTTTTGCCTCAACGGCTATATCAACGTGTCTTTCCTCTTCTCTTATCGCCGCTATTGCCCGCGCGGCGCCGCCCTTCCGCGTTCGCGCACTTGGCGCACAGCCCGCGAAACTGGATCGAATAGTCCTCGATCCGATAGCCGGTCTCCCGGCCGGGCAGGTCGATCCTGTCGAGAGACTCATCGTCCAAGTCCTCCATGCGCCCGCAACGGACGCACAGAAGATGATGGTGGCGGCTTGTCCGGCTCTCATAGCGCGCAACCGCATCGGGATGGCCCGCTTTCCGCACGACGCCGAGGCGTGCAAACGTTTCGAGAATCCGGTAGACGGTCGTCCGTGAGATCTCCGGCATGCTGCGCCGCGCATCCTCCCAGATTTCATCCACGGTCGGATGGCTGGATCTCGAAGACAACGCTTCGAGGACAATCCGTCGCTGCGCCGTCAACGGTAGCGCGTGCTCGCGGCAAATCTCCTCAACATCCAGCTTACGGGGAGAACTTGCACGCTTCACTCTCTGCAATATTATTGCATCTGCTATTCTATGTCAACGGAGCAGCCGGAGTTCCGGTGCTTCTCGTATCGGGGGCGCGCGCCATGCCCCGGCGCTGCGGATACGGGCGATTCACCGCGCGGATGCCGGGTAACTCGAGTCCTGCGGGCGCAAGAGCGACGCAGAGACATCGGGCGCGGGATGCGATTGTGCCGGCGATTCGGACACAAAGCCACTACTGCGGTAAGTGTTGAGACCCGGAACCGGCCAATTGGGATGCGGCGCGCTCCAGTTCTCCCTTCAACTGCCCAAAAGCTTCATCCCGTTCCCGTTCGTGACGATCGAGAAGGCGGAGGGCCTCGCGTGCAACCTCACTCGTGGCATGGTAGCGCCCGGACTTCACGCGGCTCCGGAGAAAGGTATCGAACTCTGGTGTAAGCGAGAGATTGAAGGCCGCGCGGTTTGTAGCCATGAGCGAACGCAACCGGCGTGGCAGATTGCGTCAAGCGGCATCCCCACGCCCCAAACGTTCGAAGGCGCACACTACCAACGGATCACCTGGCCGCCGTCAACGTTGATGCTTTGGGCGGTGACCTGAGCGGCGCGGGAGGAGGAGAGGAAGGCTACCATATCGGCGACGTCTTCGGGCTGCTGCCAGCGGGCGAGCGGGGCTACAGTACGGACCTTTTCGCCTGCCCAATCTTCGTAGGAGCGCTGTCTCTCCGGTGGCTGCCGCCGGTTCCACGCCTCCCAGACGGAGCGGTTGAGCGGCGTCCGCACCATGCCCGGATTGACGATATTCACGCGGATGCCGTGGGGCGCGAGATCCTTCGCGAGGCAGTGCGCAAAGTTGATGTTGGCGGCCTTGCTAGCGCTGTATGGAGGATCCGTGGGCGAACCAATCTGCGCGGCGACGGAGCCGATGAACACCATCGTCCCGGCCTTGCGCTCCACCATGCCGGGCGCGACGGCGTGGGCGACGTTCACCATCCCCATGATGTTCACTTCGAGCACGCGGGGCCAATCCTCCGGCGTGAGGTTGGTGAAAGGGAAGCCGAACTTTCCACTTCCGATGGCGGCGGCATGGGTGAGGTGGGCGATGGGACCGAGGGAAGATTCGGTCTCAAGCACGGCTTCCCGCATGGCGTCGAGGTCGGTGATATCCGTCTCGATGCCCAGAGTGGAGCAGTCAAAGTCGCCGGCGATGCCCGCGGCCGCTTCCGTCACGCGCGGGGATCGGTCCCATAGCGCTACGCGGCAGCCCTCCGCCGCGAATGCGCGGGCACAGGCAAGGCCGATACCGCTCGCTCCGCCGGTGACGACCGCGACATGCCCATCGAGTTCGAGATTCATGCGTGCTCCGCGTGGAATCGGGATTGGAGAGCCGGTCCGCGGCAAGACCGCATTCTCCGTCTCCGCTTCGAGTGTACTGGATTCCGGCGGTGCAAGCTTTTCGAGGAGGCGGCGCAGCGGGTGGCAGCACGCGGACCTCTGTACACTGGGAAACACGAGGCTTGTTTGCGCGCGCGATGCTTGCGCGAAGCAGGCGGGATGGGCGAGTTCGAGGAGCAAGGAGGGATTCCATGGCAACGAAGAAGATCATCGCGGTGCTCGGAGCGACGGGCGCGCAGGGCGGGGGATTGGTTCGGGCGATTCAGGCGGAGCCAACGGGAGAGTTTCAAGCCCGGGCAATTACACGTAATCCGGCTTCGGAGAGCGCGCGGGCGCTTGCGGCGTTGGGCGCGGAGGTGGTGAAGGGCGACGCCGACGATGAAGCGAGCCTGCGGGCCGCGTTCGAGGGGGCGTGGGGCGCGTTCTGCGTCACGTTCTACTGGGAGCACATGTCCGCGGAAACGGAGACTGCTCAGATTGCCACGATGGCGCGCAGCGCGAGGACGGCGAGCTTGCGGCATGTGGTGTGGTCCACGCTCGAAGACTCGCGGAAATGGATTCCGCTTGACGACGCCAGGATGCCCACGCTCGGCGGCAAGTATAAGGTGCCGCATTTTGACGCGAAAGGGGAGAGCGATCATTATTTCACCGACGCTCAGGTACCCGTGACGTTTCTGCTGGCGAGCTTCTACTTTGAGAACTTCTTTCGCTCCGGCTTGCGGCGCGGGCCGGACGGCGTGCTCTCGCTCACCTTTCCCCTTGGCAAGGAAACGATGGCATCGATTGCGAGCGAAGATATCGGGCGCTGCGCCTACGGCATCTTTCGAGACTCCGCGAATTGGATCGGAAAGACAGTGGGCATTGCGGGGGAGCAACTCACCATGGCGGAGATGGCCGCGATCTTCACGGAAGTGATGGGCGAGGAAGTACGCTACAACGATGTGCCGCCCGAGGTGTTCCGCAGCTTCCCGATACCGGGGGCGGACGACCTCGGCAATATGTTCCAGTTCTATCGCGACTTCGCCGCGCATTTCCGCGAATCCCGCCCGCTTGGGGTGGCGCGCTCGCTCAACCCGCGAATGCAGGGGTTCCGCGAATGGCTGCGGGCGCACAAGGATAAGATTCCCATCGTGTAGGGCAGCGCGGGAATCCGCTAGACTGGGCGGGAGGCGCACCGACGGGGGAGGAAACCGATGACCGTGCATGAACTTGCGGGAACCAAGCCGAGCGAATCGATGCTGGTGGATTTGGCGAAGCTGGAAGCGGCGTATTACGAGGGGAAACCGGACCCAGGGGAGCCCGCGCAGCGCGTGAGTTTCGGTACGTCCGGGCACCGGGGGAGTTCGTTCCAGAACAGCTTCAACGAGAATCACATTCTCGCCATCACGCAAGCTATCTGCAATTACCGCGCCCGACAGGGGGTGGATGGGCCGCTGTTCCTCGGCAAGGATACGCACGCGCTTTCGTCGCCCGCGCTACGGAGCGCCCTTGAAGTGCTGGCGGCAAACGGCGTCCAGGCAAGAATCTCCGCAGGCACGCCGTATACACCCACGCCGGCCATCTCGCACGCCATTCTTTGCTTCAACCGAGATCGGACGGCGGGGCTGGCGGACGGCATCGTCATCACGCCTTCGCACAACCCGCCACAGGACGGAGGGTTCAAATACAACCCGCCGGATGGCGGCCCGGCGCAGAGCGAAGCGACGACGGCCATCGAGAACGAAGCCAATGGGCTGCTCGAAGCGGGCCTCGCCGGAGTGAAGCGGATTCCGTATGAGCAGGCGCTACGGGCCGAGGCGACGCGCGAACACGATTATCTTCGCGCGTATGTGGACGACCTTGGCAATGCGATCGATTTTGATGTGATTCGCGGTGCGGGGCTGAAGCTGGGCGTGGATCCGCTGGGGGGCGCGGGCGTTCACTATTGGGCCCCGATCGCGGAGAAATACGGCCTCAACCTGACGGTTGTCAACGATTCCGTGGACAGCACGTTTCGCTTCATGTCGATCGATTGGGATGGGAAGATCCGGATGGACCCTTCGAGCGGCTATGCGATGCGGGGGCTGATCGGCCTCAAAGATCGCTTCGATGTGGCCTTCGCCTGCGACCCCGATCATGACCGGCACGGGATCGTGACGCGGGGCAGCGGGCTGCTGCCGCCGAACCATTACCTCTCGGTCTGCATCGAGTATCTCTTCCGGAACCGCGCCTCCTGGGGCTCGGAGGTTGCGGTTGGGAAGACACTGGTGAGCAGCAGCATGATTGACCGGGTGGCCGCGCGGCTGGGGCGTCGGCTCTTTGAGGTGCCGGTGGGCTTTAAGTATTTTGTGACCGGCCTGGTGAAGGGCGAACTTGGGTTCGTGGGGGAAGAGAGCGCCGGGGCCACGCTCTTGCGGCGGGACGGCACGGTTTGGACCACGGACAAGGACGGCATCGCGGCCGCGCTGCTTTCCGCTGAAATCACGGCGCGCAGCGGGAAGGACCCCGGCGAGATTTACCGCGCGTTAACCGAAGAATTCGGCGCACCCGCCTATGGACGCCTGGAAGCACCCGCGAACCTCGCGCAGAAGAAGGCGCTTGCCGGTCTCTCGCCGGAGCAGGTGGAGAGTACGGAACTTGCCGGTGAAGCGATCACGGCGAAGCTTACCCGGGCGCCAGGCGATGGAAATAAAATCGGCGGCCTTAAAGTTTGCACAGAGAATGGGTGGTTCGCCGCGCGCCCTTCCGGCACGGAAGAAATCTACAAGATCTACGCCGAGAGTTTTCGCGGGGAAGAGCACCTGCAGCGGATTCAAGCTGAAGCACAGCAGATCGTTGCCGCGGCACTCAAAGCGGCGGGGGCCTAGAGGCGCCGGGACTGGCTGCCTCGCGTGAATGTCAAACCGGGTTCAGTCGATTGCGATCTACGCCTTGGCCGCGGCCCTGGGGCTGGCGGTTTGCCTCCGCATCTATGACGTTTCGTTCCTGCTAGGCACAAGCGCGTTCTGGCAAGCGCCGCACGCCGACCAGATGCAGGCGCTCACCGGCTGGCATGGCTTCGCGCATGATGCATGGCGCGTCCCGCTGTTTGAGGTGAAGACGCTCCGGTACCCGCAAGGCGCAAACATCATCTTCACCGACAGCATCCCGCTGCTGGCGCTTCTCGCGAAGCCCTTTGCGCCGCTGCTGCCCTCTGGTTTCCATTACTTCGGTTTGTGGTTCGCGCTTTGTTTTGTCCTGCAATCGGTAGGGGCAGTAGCGCTGCTGCGCGAGTGGGGCGTGCGGGATTGGCTGGGCCTTGCCGCGGGGACGCTGATTGCCCTTTCCATGCCGGCCTGGCTGATTCGCCACAATCACATGGCGCTGTGCGGCCACTTCCTGCTGCTATTCGGACTCGTTCTTTACGCGCGAACGCAGAAGGCGGCAAGCCTGCGCCGGGTGGCTGCGGCATGGGTGGGGCTTGCGGTGGCGAGCCTGCTCCTCCACATCTATCTGCTCGCCATGGTGATGGCACTACTCGCAGCGGCGGTGGCGCAACGCGCGTGGAATCATCGGAGGCAATGGCGCGCGGAGTGGCCGGCGCTGCTGGCAATTCCGCTCTTAGCGGGATGCGGGGTTCTGGGTATTGCGCTTTTGAGCGGCCACTTTCGTGGAGAGGCGGTAGAGGATGCGAGCAAGGGATACGGCATCTACAGCATGAATCTGCTGCAGCCCTGGTATCCGCAGGGTACCCTGCACTTCCCATGGCCGTATCCGGTATTTGATGCGACCGGGGGCCAGTATGAGGGCTTCAACTATTTGGGCGCGGGCGCGCTGCTGCTGATTCTTGCCGCGCTCGCAGCCGCGCAACGCCAATGGAAACCGGCCTTGCGGCGCAATGGCTTCCTCCTGCTGGCGCTCGGGCTACTGACGCTGTTCGCGCTATCGAACCGAGTCTATTGGGGCGATACCGCCGTGCTCAAGTACCGGGTTCCGCGTGTCATCGAAAAACCCGTCGAACTCTTCCGGTCGAGCGGGCGATTCTTCTGGCCGGTGGGCTACGCGCTGGCCCTCGGCGCCGTGGCGCTGCTCGCGCGGGAGCGGAGGCAGAGGCGCTGGCTTGCGGTGGTGTTGATCGCCGCGCCGCTGGCGCAATGGATTGACGCCGCGCCCGCGCGCGACTACCCCGCGAAGGACACACGGCTCATCCAGCCCTCTCTGCTGCCTGCGGCGATCTGGAATCCGATTCTCGCGCAGCAGCGCCTCGTTCGCGTGTTTCCGGGATTCTTTTGCGGGCCGGTGAAGAACCATCGCCTCAGCCAGGAACTGCAATTGCTTGCCGCGAGGTCGGGCGTCCCGATCAGCACCGTGTTCATGGCCAGGCAGGTGGAGGATTGCGACGCGGAGCGCGAACGGATGGAGACGCTCTTGCCCGGCGAGGGCGAGCTTGTATTCTATTTGCCGCCTGTCGGATGGCCGGAGGCCCGCCGTTCCTTTCCCGGCGCGGACGCCTGCCGCGTGTTCCCTCTGGGCGTCGTTTGTTCGCGGCGCTTCGGGCAGAAATTTGTCCTTCCCATTCCGCAAGAAGGCGTGGCGGAAAGCTACTTCCAGCCGGTGAGCGCGCCACCGCTTCCCGGCGTGGAACCGGACCACCCGATTGTAATTGACGGCATCACGGATCTCACGCCGATGTTCGGCGCGGGCTGGTATCCGGTGGAGCCCGATGGGGCCTGGATGCGCGGCCGCCGCGCGGAGCTTCGGTTCCGCGCAGGCGCAATGGAGGGCGGAGACTTGCAATTCCATTTCCGCTCGAAAGCGTTTCTCTCGCCGCGCCACCCCCGGCGGTCGTTGACAGTGCTGGTAAACGGCGTCCGCGCGCAGACGTTCGCCGTAGATCATTGGGATTCGCGGGACCGCGTGGTGAAGATTCCGGAAGGAACGGCTGCCGCGGATGGCATTCTGCGGATTGCGTTCGAGATTGACCCGGTGAGTTCTCCGGCTGCCGATGGGGTGAGCGGGGATACGCGCGAGTTGGGCATCCAGCTTCAGCGGGTCTGGTTCACGGAGGATTTCGCCCCATGAGGGGCGGAGGCCGCGAGCAAGCGGCTACAAGCCGAATGGATGGAAAGCAATGAGCGGCCCCTCGGCGTAGAAGGGTTCCCCGAATTCGATGCCAACGCTGAATCCGTAGGTGGTGGCAAACGCGGTAACCCGCGCGCGCAGTTCGGATTCACTCTGGAATTCCAGGGGATCCTCGAAGCCATCGCGCGTTTCGAGCGCTTCGAACTGGGAGCGGTAGGCGAGCAGCGCTTCGACCTTCGCTTCGACCTGCGCCCGCGAGAGGGGCATCACGAGCGAGGGTGGGGCGGGCGTATCCGGCGCGCCACGGAGGATTTGCGGGGGACGATGCGGGGCGAGATCGTCGTCGAGCTTGGGCCAGCCCGCGGCGTAGCAGGCGTCGCGCAGCATCTCCCACGCATGGCGGTGGTCCGGGTGGCGGCGGTCCGGGTGCGGGCCGAGCACTACTCGCGGTTTGAGGCTTCGAATGATGCCGGCAAGCGTCATGCGCGCCATGATGTTATTCTCCAGGCGGCCATCCGGGAGGCCGAGATTCCCGCGCCAGGCGACGCCCAGAACGCGCGCGGCGTCTTCCGCCTCCGCGACACGCTGCTGAGGGATGCCGCGCGGGCTCATGTCGCCGGTGCTGAGATCGAGGATACCCGTTCGTTTGCCTTGTTCCGCAAGGGTGAGCAGCGTGCCGCCGCAGAACCATTCCGCATCCCCAGGGTGGGCGGCGACGGCCAGCACATCGAGCGCGGCCACTTCGGATACATCGAGCGTGGGATAAAACATTACGGGGTCCAATCCACCTCAAGCCGCCGGTGCAGCGGCTGTGTTTTGAAAAGGCGGATGAGTAGGAATCCCGCGATGAATCCGCCGATGTGCGCAAACCACGCCGTGCCGCTCGCGATTGCGGATTGGCCGGCGGCGAAAGTCCCGCTTACGACTTGGATGAGCAGCCAATAGGCCAGTAGGAAGGGCGCCGGGATCTCCACCGTGGTGATGAAGACGAAGATCGGCACGAGGGTCAGGATGCGGCTGTGCGGGAACTTCGCCATGTACGCGCCCATGACGCCCGCGATCGCGCCGCTTGCGCCAAGCGTGGGCACGGGGGAGCCGATGCTCATCGTGAAATGCGCAAGGGCGGAGAGAACGCCGCAGAGCAGGTAGAAGCCGAGAAAACGCTTGTGGCCGAGGATGTCTTCCACGTTGTCTCCGAAGATCCAAAGGAACCACATGTTGCCGATGATGTGCAGCCAACCGCCATGCAGAAACATGGAGGTGGCGAGGGAATGGAGCGCCAGGCGATCCGGCACCAGGGCCCAAGTGAGGATGAAGCGTTCGAGCGCCTGGGGCGGCAGGATTAACTGATACAGGAACACAGCGGCATTGATGGCGATCAACGCCATCACGACGTAGGGCTTGGCGTAGCTGCGCTCGGTATCGCGAAGAGGAATCATGCTGAAGGTCCGCTACACACTGGGGGAGGCCGCGGCGCGGGCCGCAATCTCCTTGTTGCTTCGACGTTCGCCACGCGCGATGAGGTTCCGGGCGGCGGCTTCGGTGGAGATGCCGCCGCGCGCCCCGATCGCCGTGCAATTCAGCGCGGCGAGGGCATTCGCGAACTCGAGGGCTTCGCCGATGGGCATCTCCTTCAAGAGCGCGTAGCAGAAGCCGCCATGGAAGATGTCGCCGGCCCCGGTAGTGTCCTCACAGTTCACGACAAAGGCCGGGGAATAGTGGAATTTGCCCTCCGAGAGCGCGAGCGCGCCATACGCGCCGAGGGTCATCGCCGCCATGCGCATGCCGTAGGTTTTCTGCATGAGGCTGAGGGCGGTGAACGGATCTTTCTCGTTGGTCCAGGCGGTGGGGAATTCGGAGCTGGTAATCAGATAATCGACGTTCGGCAGCACTTCCTCAAAACCGTGATAGATGGTATCGACATCCACGGTGACGGGGATGCGATGCTTGCGTGCGATGGCGGCCGCCTTCGCCACCGCGGCGGTATCGTGGCCATCGATGTGCAAGAGCCGCGTGTTCGTGATCATCTCCTCCGTGATGTCGCTCGCTTCGAGCCGCAGGCAATCGCCGCGCTGCCAGAGGACGGTGCGCTCGCCGGTGGATTTGTCGATCAGAATATATGCAGTCTGGTTGGGGCAGTTGGCCACCACTTTCACGTCGCTGATGTCGATGCCGGAACCTTCCAGGCTCTCCATCTGGATCTTGCCGCGCAGATCGTCGCCCACGGTGCCGATGTACTTCGTGCGTAAGTCCAACCGGGCGCACTGCACCATGGCGCTCGCCACCTGACCGCCGGGGCTGTACATTTCCTGGTCGAACGCGATCTTGCCCGCGTAGGCGGGAAACTTCGGCAGCAGGATCAGGGTGTCCGTGGCATTCAACCCGATCCCGGTTACGTCGAACTGGGGCATAAGCTGAGAGAGTAGCACACGGGCTTGCCGGAAGCCGCGCGGCTAGAGGCTCCGCAGGTGGAAACCGCCATCGACGTGCAGCACCTGGCCGGTGGAGTAATCGAGCAAACCGTCGGCGATGGCGCGGACGGCTTTCGCGATGTCCGCCGCCTCACCCATCCTGCGCTGGGGCAGCAGACCATTGGCGATCTTTTCCTCGTAAATCTGCTCCACCTTCGCGATCATATCGGTGCGGATGACGCCCGGCTGGATCTCGAAGACCGTCACCCCATGCTCCGCGAGGCGGTTGGCCCAAAGCGAAACGGCCATGCTCAAGCCTGCCTTGGAGATGCAATACTCGCCCCGATTCACGGAAGCCGTGAACGAGGAGATAGACGTGACGAAGACGATGCGCCCGCGCCCGGAATCCTTCATCCATCGGGCCGCCAGTTGCGTGAGGAAGTAGGGGCCTTTCAGATTGGTTTCGAGCACCTCGTCGAAGATCTCCGGCTTTGCGTCTAGGATATCTGCACGCTCACGCGGGGCGATGCCTGCGTTGTTCACAAGCAGATCGAGGTGTTCTGCCCGCGAGCGGGCGAGATCGATGAGAGCCGCACGATCTTCCGGCGAAGAAATATCGGATTGGACAATTTCGCAGCCCGTTTCCTTTTGCAGACTCTCCGCCGCCTCGCGATTGCCCCGATAGGTTGCAATCACTTGGTGGGTGCGGGATAGTTCGACGACGATGCCGCGACCGATGCCGCGGCCGCCTCCGGTGACGATAGCCGTTGGTTTCGAAATGGGACCAATCCTCCTGAACCGGCGCGCTTGAGCCGCGCGCCCACCTCTCGATCATACATTGGCGGATGCCGATTAGCGCTTGTTCGGGAGACGGATGGCGCGCAGACTGATCAAGCCGTCGGCGGGAATATGGATTGCTTCCGCGCCCCGGAACGACTGCATGCCCGCCGAACCGGAAGCACCCCGCAAGGCATCACCCGGCTGCGTCATCAACTCGGCGGCAAACGGCAGGTTGCGGGAATCCACCCGAAGAGAAACGGCTTCGAGTGTATACAACGATGTGCTTGCGCCGCGGGCCGGAGGCAGCTTTACGAGCTTCAGCATGACATCGGCGCCCTTCGGAACCTGGACGCCGCCGGAGACCAGGGGCACTTCCAGACTCGCGCGGAAAACTTCACCGGCGTGGTAGATGTCCGTATTGATTGCTTCCACCATCCGTACTCGAAAGACGGTTCCGGTGGGGACGGCCGCGCTTTCCACGGGCTCCCGCTCCAGCGCGGCATTCGCGGAGGGTTGCAACGGCGCGGGACCGGAGGGCGCGGCGGCGGAAATGGCGCCGGTTTGCGCCTGCACGGTTGCGGGCGATGCGGTTGCGGGCGATGCGGTTGTGGGCGACGCGGCTACGGGTGAGGCGGCGGCAGCCGGGGGCGGGGAGGCAACGGGCTGCGAGTGGCCCGATGAGGAGGATGTCCCCAGCGAGGAATGCGAAGCCGTTCCGGCGGATTGGGCCATCGAGGAGCCGGCTGCCGCCGCCCTGCCGGAATCCACTGCATTCGAAGCGGTCCGCGCCACGCTTCGGGCCGATTGCACGGATGACTCCACCGCCTGCGCGTTGGAGACGAGAGGCGCTGCCGCTCCCGCAGCTTGCGATGCCGCTCCTTGTGCGGCTTGCTGCGCGGCTTGCTGCGCGATTCCGCCGGCTGCCGCGGCGGGGTCTGCCGCAACGGCGGCGGCTTGGTTGGCCGTCGCGACAGCCTGATTTGCGGTAGTCGAAACCTTTTGCGCAGTTTGGGCCGCGCCGGTCACCGGGGCCTGCGCCGTCTTTGCCACGTTCGCGGCATCACTCGCGCTCCCCAATGCGGGGGGCTTGCCAAAGCGGCCCAGCTTCGGCGCTTTGACGGGCGCGTTCATCGCGGAAGTAGCGCCTTTTGCTCTTGCGGCTGCTTCCGCCGCTTTGGCCGCTGCCTTATCCGCGGCTTGTTTCGCCTTTTCGGCTTCTTTCGCCATCTTGGCGGCTTGCTCTTCGGCCTTCTTGCGGGCCTTCTCCACTTCCTTCGCCTTCTTCGGGTCCACTTGCTGCGGAGGGGCCGCCCCGGCCACGCCGCCGCCGAAGCTCAGCGAATCGACTTCTGAGATCGGGAACATCTCGATCTTGTTAGCGACCTCCATCCGGATGGTGCGCGCATCGCCGCCCAGAAACGTTCCCGTGATCACCTTGCCGTCAAGCAGTTTGAGCGTGTCCGCGGACGCCCCGGTTTGCAGCATGAACGCGAGTCCCAGCAGGATCAGCAAGCGTCTCATTCTCTGAGTCTCCTTGGGAGGGGCGGCTCGGCTTCTCCGGCACGGACGCCGCTCCAGATGTCTACTCCATTGTGCGGCGAAATCCGGGTGCTTGCGCGGCGAATGTCCCGCGGAAGCAATCGGCAATTCGCGATTCGACGCGGCGGGCGCGGAGATCGAGCGCGCATCCGGGCGCGAAGCCCCTCTATCTGGATATTCGAATTTGAACGGTGAGGAGGCTCTTCGAGGCCTAGCCACCGGTCTTAATCACGACCTGGCGGGCCAGTTCCTCATCCACCTTGTGGGGATCCGCGGCCTGATCGCGATGCCGCTGCAGCAAAACGCTCAGGATGCCCTTGCCGCGTTCGAACGCTTCCTTGAACGCCGATTTCCGCTCCCTCTCCGTATAGCCGTAGCCCATCCGGTAAAAGCGCTCGAAGCTCTTGCCAATCACCCAGGTTCCGGCGTAGGCGATCGCCGCCTTGGGGATGACGCCCCCGCCGAACGGGATTTTGCCCACCGCTTCGCGCGCGATGGCCCGCCAGCCGAAGGCCGCGGCGATGATGGAGGCAATCTGCGACCGCTGCTCCTGGAAACCCACGGGGTGGCCGCTTGCCGCGGCGATCAGAAACGCCATGCGGATCTGGTTGCCGGTCAACACCGCTGTGTCTGAAGCGAACTCCCCCACCGCCCATGGCACCATCAAGGGGCTGGGGACGATATTCGGCAGGGCCGTGACCACGCTGAACCACCCGTTCGCCGTTGAAATCTTGCTCACCGCGTCTGCAACGACGGGTGCGCGGAAAGGCGCGTAAGTTCTAGCGAGAGCCAGATCGAGCTCGGGTCGGGCCGCGAGGATTTCCTGCACGGTTCCGGCGGGGTCATAGGAATAGAACGTGAAGCCACTCTGGGAGTGGATGATGCCCTGCTCGTAGATCTCGATCTCCGCGGAAACCGGGGCTCGTGGATCCGTGGCGCGATAGAGGCTGGCGAACACTTTCTCCCGGCGCCGCTCGGAAAGCGTGCCGGGCACGAAAAAAGATTCCATTTCGCGGTAGCTCTGCTCCGAGTTCGCATGCAGCACAATGCGCGCCGGGCGATCCGCGATCTCGCGCACTTCCGACGGGTTCAGCGTCGAGAGAGTCTTGCGGATCTGACTGAGTATGTTGCCTGCCACTCGCGTTTCCCCCCTGTGTCCTGACGATTGCGCGGATGATCGAAAACCACGCGAAGATACTTACGCCATTCTATCGCGACGCCGATTTGACGCACGTGAATAGAGGATTCGAAGTAACGCAATACGGTTTCGTTCGTGGAGTGAAACTGAAGCGCCGGGGCAACGAGAAGCAGGCGGGGTGGAGCGCCCGAAATCGTCCGGTTCGGGAACAACCCGCTGCGCTGAATCTCTCCGCGCTCGATTTGCAGACTCAGGCGCGTGTAATAGTCGAGAGCCTGAATGGGCAGGGCGATATCTTCGGCGGCCTTGATTTCCAGGATCACGAGCATGCCATTCCGGTCAAGGGCCAGCAGATCCGTGCGGCTGTGCTGCACGCCCAGCGATCCACTCACCTGGCGGCGGACGGTGGAGGCGTCAATGAGCGGATCGAGTTGGGCGAGGTTCCGCCGCACCATCGATTCCAGCCAGCGTTCCGGGTGTAGCCGGTAGAGCGCGTGCATCCGTTGCGCGGAGCCTTCGCAACGGATGCGAGCCACTCTTTCAGCGAGGGACTGCAACTGAGCGGCGGTCACGTTCCGCCGCGCCTCCCGCAGAGCCAGGCCTACCCGCAGGCGGTCCCCATGGCAAACCGCCAGCGGCAAGCCGCGCAATTCGAGGTGCAAGCCGCCTTGCAGGTCCTCGACCACTTCGGCTTCGGAGCCGGCCGCTACTTCCTCAAAGAGGGCGCGAAACCGGGCATCGGCGGGGAGGTAGTGGACCGGGGCGACGGCGGAATCGAGATTGCCTCTGTTTTCCACCGGCCATTCTGCGGGGAACCCCTCGGGAGGCACTCCGAAGAGCCGCGCCTGCACGAGTTCCGGCTCCAGCGCGCGCAGGCGCAACGCCATCGCCACCGCCGCCTCCGCGGGAACGAACAGCGCCAGAGACTTCACGGCGAAGGCCGGCCAGCGGGTTTGCGCGTAACGAAACCAGATCAGGGCGAAGGCCAGTGCATCGCCCGCGCTCTCACTATCCGGAGCGGCAAGAACCGCCATTGCATGGGAACCCTTGCGAAGCAGCGCCCTGGGGAAACGCGGCGAGAGGGAGTTCTCCAAGTCCGCGCCACAACTGCTTTGCTCCATCCTCCATTGGGGGAACAGGCGCTCACACCAGCGGCACAAAGTGGCGAGATCCAACGCGCGAGCGGATTCGCGCTCCACCACGGCCGCTTCGCTCGAATCCGTATCGAGCAGGGTGAGCGTGCCGGTCTTGCGGCCAAACTTTTCGATGGCGAGATCCACCTTTCTGGCCGTCTCCCGGCGAATGCCCGTGATGCGGCGGCGCAGCACTTTCGAATCGCCCCATGCTTCGAGTAGCACGCCGTTTGGGACTACCTCCAGGGAGTACTCGCCGTCTCGCAAAAGCAGCAACGGCTCCCCCGGTTCGACCACGGCCGGCTTCCGGCAGGCGGAAAGAAAGCGCGACAGGGTTTCATAGTGGGTCTGCGCCTGTTCGCTACGGGAACTTCGCTCATCTATCATCGGTGCATCGGTCACAACGGTACAGTGGCGCGATGGAGGGAATTCTCTACCGAAAAGTGCGCTGCGGTTCAAATCGGAATTCCTGGGAGGCTTTTCGATGCGGCTTGCTCCCGTATCACCGAGGCCGGCGGGCGATACTGTAAGGGTGGAACGCATTGCAGAGAACCTGGCGGAGGTGGAGGAGCGGATTTCCCGCGCTCTCGCGCGAAGCCACCGGCACCGTTCGGAGATCACGCTGATCGCGGTCACCAAGACCTTCCCCGCTTCCGCGACTCATGCCGCATGGCAGGCCGGGTTGCGCGATTTCGGTGAGAACTACGTGCAGGAATTTGAAACGAAAGCGCCGCTGCTGGGGCCGCTGGAGGGTGCGCGTTTCCATCTGATCGGCCATCTGCAGAGCAATAAGGTGAATAAGGCCGTGCCGCTGTTCGATTGCGTGCAAACGGTGGATTCCGCGCGGCTGGCCGGGCGCTTAAACCAATCGCGGGCCGGTGCGGGCTTGCCGCCGCTCGACGTGATGGCGGAAGTAAAGCTTTCCGATGAAGAGAGCAAACACGGCTGCGAGCCGGAACATCTCGCGGCGCTCGTCGAAGCCGTCCGGCCCTTGCCCCACTTGCGCTTGCTCGGGCTCATGACGATTCCGCCGTACTTCGAGGATCCGGAGCGCAGCCGCCCCTACTTCGCGCGGTTGCGTGAATTGGCCGCGAAGCACGAACTGAAGGCTCTCTCGATGGGGATGAGCAACGATTTCGAAGCCGCCATTGAGGAAGGCGCCACCCACATCCGGCTTGGCACCGCGCTGTTCGGCAGACGCACGAAGCCGGCTTGATAAACGTCGGTCTTGCGCACGGGCATGCCGCTATGAACCTGGGCTACTTCGCGCCACTTCCTCCGCTCGCATCGGGTGTCGCCGACTACGCGGCCACGATGCTCCGCGGCCTCTCCTGGTGTGGCGCCGTACTCAAGAACCAGCCCGGTGACTGCAATCTCTACCACATCGGCAACAACCGCCTTCACGCGGAGATTTACACGCGTGCAATCGCGGAACCGGGCGTGGTTCTGCTGCATGACGCCGTGCTGCACCACCTGCTGATCGGGTGCTTCGAGGAAGCGCGCTACATCGCGGAGTTCACGTACAACTACGGTGTCTGGGCGGAAGATCTGGCAAGGGATCTCTGGCGGAGCCGAGCGCGCGCGATGAGCGAGCCGCGCTATTTCCGTTACCCGCTGTTGAGGCGGCTTGCGGAACGCTCGCTCGCCCTGGTGGTGCATTCCGAGGAGGCTGCACGCGCCGTTTTCGTGCACGCTCCGAGCGCGCGGGTCAGGGTGATTCCGCACCTCGATCTCGAAGAACCCGGCGCCGCGCCCTCCCCGGCCGCGCGGGAACGTTTTCGCCGGGAGTCGCTCGGGCTTCGCGGTGCGGATTTCCTTCTGGGCGTCTATGGGCACTTGCGGGAAACAAAGCGGATCGGCAGTGTGCTGGCGGCGCTCGACGCCCTGCGCGAGAACGGCGTACCTGCGAAATTGCTGGTGGCCGGGGCGTACGCTTCGGAGGATTACGCCCGCACCATCCGTCCGCGCCTTGAAACGCACACGGCCGTGATTTTGCGCGGCGCGAGCACGGAAGACGAGTTTCGATTGCTGCTCAGCGCGGCCGATGTCTGCGTGAATCTGAAGTATCCGGGAGCGGGGGAGAGCTCCGGCATCGCGGTGCGCGCGATGGCGCTGGGCGTGCCTCTAGTGGTCAGCGAGAGCACCGGCGGCGATGGATGCCCGCCGGGCGCGGTTGTGCCGATCCGGACTGGACCCGCGGAAGCGGCAAGCCTTGCCGAAAGCCTCCTTTGGCTGGCCCGGGATGCAAGCGCCCGCAACGCGGTTGCGCACGCGGCGCGGGAGGATTGTCTCGCCCGCCGGGATCCGGATCGTATCTGCGAGGAGCTTTGGCGGTGGATGGAAGCGATCCAAAGCGTTCCGATCCGCTGATCGGAGACGGTGCGCCGGGATCGAAGGAGCGCCGCGCGGAGCGGCACGTTCGAGATAGCAAGACCCCTGGGCGAGGCGTGGATGCCAGCCCAGGGGTTCCGGTTGCGTTAATGAGGTGTTGCTTTAGCGCCGGGCCTTCCGCCGGCGAAGGAACAGGAGAGCGGCGCCCGCCATGGAAAGCAGCAGCGAACTGGGCTCCGGCACGGCCTGCAATTCGAAGTTGGTGGAGGTGGTCACATCGCCGATCGTCCACGAAATCTTGTCGACCGCGCCCGTGAACGTGCCGTTCCAGCCGCCGCCAAACCCGGAATTGAACCCGATGATGGCCGCGTTGGGGAAATAAGCCTGCCAATCGGCAAGGGTCGCATCGTACGCGTATGGCGTGGCATTGATGTTGGCCTCAGATCCGATTCCCAGGCCGAAATTCCAAAGGAAGGTGCTTGCGGCGATCGAATTTGATACCCATGTATTCGTGGTCGCCACCGGGCTTCCGTTGTAGACGCCCTCGAATACCAGCCCACCACGGTCAATGATTGTCGAAAGGTCACCGTCCGCATCCACCAGCACGCGGAGCACCGGATGCTGGAGTGCCGGGTTGTTACTCGACCCATCGCGGTACCACGAATAGCTCATCGAAGAGAGATCGGACAAAAGGCCCAGCGAACCCGAGGCGTAAAAATTTCCAAGACCATTCACCGGATTCGCGAGGTACTCGATATCCGCCTTTCCGGAGCCGGACGGGCTGGAAAACTTTACGGAGCCTGTCGAGTCATTCGGGTACTGGGCGCTGATGCCTACCGCTCCCGAACCTCTCACATTGTTGTAATACCACCCCGAGGAGCCCACGGCCTGGCCCTGATTGAAGTTAAAAGCGTTTGTGTAGGCATCTCCACCCGGCGCATTGGGGTAGACGATGGTCTCCGCATGAGAGCTGTGTGCAGCGAAGAGCCCGCATAACACCAATACACCGTAACCAAAGCATCTCTTCATCGGTATTCCCCCATATTCCTGACTATGAATGTGATTGACTGTTTCGCAAACTATGGAAAGTGTTGCATGTTATCCCCAGATAGGCTAGGGATTCGGGAAAAATGGGAGTTTCGGAACGAGTGGTACAAACTAACGGGACTTTCGAAAGATTCGGGGCTGCTTGCGGGCAGATATGTGCAATTTCCAGCCGGCAAGGAAAATGGCGGAAGGCCCTGCCTTCCGCGAGCGTTCCCCCGCGACTCCAACCGCTTCGCGCCATTGGACGATCCGCGGAGAGGATATCCGTGTGGCATTTCGACCAGATCCATACCAGGTTGATCGATTCGTTTCCATCGAGGCGGATTCAATGAACAATATGACTATCAGTTCTATATCTCAGTACGTATAGGCTTCTCTGTACTCAATGCCGAACGGGCTTTATCGTAGGGCTTCGAATCATCGCGGTTGATATTCACAATGCAATTTTACCGGGCCTCTCAAAGCACGAATTTCAATTCGAGAGAGACGGGAAACTGCCTGAGTTTCCTTTCCGCGGACATAGCCGGAGCCGCGAGTGTCCGGGAGCGGGCCGAAAATGAGAGCGGTGGCGTGGGCGATGCTACAATGAAAGCTCGATGAAGATCGCGATTGGGGCTGACCACGCCGGATATCTCATGAAGAATGAAGTGGTTGCGCGGCTGAAGGCCCTGGGGCACGAGGTCGCCGACACGGGAACTTTCTCGGCGGATTCCACGGACTATCCAGACTATGCCGCCGAGGTGGCCCAGCGCGTGGCGCGCGGCGAAGCGGATCGCGGAATTCTGGTCTGCTCGACGGGCATCGGCATGAGCATCGCCGCGAATAAGGTGGATGGCATCCGCGCGGCAGTGGCGCGCTCCGATGAGGAAGTCCGGCTCGCGCGAACCCACAACAATGTGAACGTGCTCACGCTTGGCGCGAATTTCGCCGATCCGGCGGATGCCGCGCGGTGGGTGGAAATCTTTCTTGCATCTCCTTTCGAAGGCGGGCGGCACGAACGCCGGGTGAACAAGATGATGGCTCTGGAATCGGGTGCGCCGGGAACCTCTCGCGGCGTTGATCCAAAACGTTAACCTCGGGCTGCGCGCGTCGCGGGCCGAAACCGGGATTCGCGCCGGAAACGCGGCGGAACCGCCACACGAAAGTGAATCGCAAGCAATGACGGAACAGCAAAGACTCGCAAGACCGCTAGCGGAAGTGGATCCGGAAATCATGGACGCGATCCGCAAGGAGAC
>JADLCF010000113.1 GCA_020847315.1 Bryobacterales bacterium
CGTCGCGCTGTCGGTCTGGAGGACTTGGGCTTGCGCGCTAACCTCGACAACTTCATTGACGTCGCCTAACTGCATCTGCGCGTCGACACGGCCCCTTTCGCCGGCCGCCAGGCTCATCCTGGTTTCAAACCTCTTGAATCCATCCGCTTCCACGCTCACCGAGTACCCGCCGAGCGGCAGCAAGCTGAAGGTGTAGTCGCCGTTTGTGCTGGCTTCCATCGAGCGGGCCAGGTTTGTCGCCGCGTGGGTGACGGTTATCTTCGCGCCGGGAACCACTGCCCCGGTGTGATCAGTCACGGTCCCGACGATATCGACTGTCGTGACTTGGGCCATTGACAAGGCTGCAAGCAAAGCAATGATGCTTGCCACCCGGAGAAATGTCTTGCGTAGTGTTCTGTTCACGAAACCAACCTCGCTTTCAGGTCTTCCGACCCCTTGTCTGGATGTCCGGCGGCCCTCTCCTCCGTCCGGACGAATGCGGACACTAACCTCACGTGAACTTCTGGGGCCATGGAGCGCCCAGGAAACTCAGGCTTCTGCCCGTGTTTAGTCGAATCTATTTCGATCTACCCATCACGGCAAGGGCGGTACAGTGCGCACTGCGCATCCACCCACGTGGGGCGCGGGGCGCGGAAAAGCGCTCGAAGCCCACTCCGCCGCGGCGCGGGAGCGGTGTTGATCGCCAATGAACCGATTCGTCGGTGTGATACAATCGGGTGCGAAACTCGACTGCTTGGGGCTGGATCTCGCAACCGGGTATGGGCCTGTGCGGCACCGGTTGCGCACCGTCGATTTGGGGCATAAAATTCAGCGAATTGGATGTGGGTGATGCCGAATCCCAGTGGCTTGGCAAGCAACGGCGCACAACAGGATGAAATCGTTGAAGAGTTGCGCCGAATTCTCGACAGCCGCTTTTTCAAGGGCAGTAAACGCTGCACCGATCTGCTCCAATACGTAGTCAGCGAGACCGTTGACGGACGGGGCGAGTATCTGAAGGAGCGGACCATCGGCATCGCGGCCTTCGGGCGCGCGGCGGATTACGATACCGCCACGGATAGCGTCGTCCGCTCCTCCGCGGTCGAGGTCCGAAAGCATCTGGCGCAGTATTACGATACGGCTCCCGCCGGACCGGTACGAATTCGGCTTACGACCGGGTCGTACGTTCCGTCGTTCGTGTGGGAGGAAATGGAGGCGACGCCGGTTCCGGGCGGCGTACCCCCCGTTACGGCCGCAGCACTGGAGCGTCCGCCGGCCGAGACAGAGCAAACTTTTTGGCCGCGTTACGGGAAGGCGGTGCTTGCGGGAGCGAGCATCTGCGTGCTGGCGCTGGCCCTGGCTGCGTACTTTGGCCGAAACAGCGTGCCCGATTCCATGCAGAAATTTTGGGGACCCCTTCTGGTCCGCCGTGGAGCGGTGATCCTGGCCGCGGGGGCCATGCGGGACGAATTGGAACGCGCGGGCGGGGTGGCCACCTTGAGTTCACTGTCGCTGCCGGGGGGCCTGGAAGGGCAAAGCGGCCAAACGGAACAAACCAGCGGAACTGGTCTTACCGTCGCCCAAACGCTGGCTGCCGATTCCGTTGGATTCGCCGATGCCCTCGCATTGGCGAGGGTTGCCGTAGCATTGAACTCGAGCGGCGCAGAAACGCTGGAGATTCGCCGCGCGGGATCCTTGAGCCTGAGCGACCTTACGAGAGCGCCCGCGGTCCTGGTCGGCTCTCAGAATAACCCTTGGGTAGTGCAACTCGAAGCCAAGCTGCGATTCCGCTACATCTTTGATAAGACGATCGGCGTCGGCTCCATTGTAGACCAGCAATCTGGAAAAACGATCTACACCGCCGCCCCGATGAGCGCGCCTTACTCAACGGTGAAGACCGACAGAGCGATCATCTCGAGGTTCGTGGAGCCCTTGACGGAACAGCACATTATCATGCTGGCCGGCTTGGGCCGCAACGGGACGATTGCGGCGGGAGAATTCGTGAGCCGCGAGAAGTACCTCGAAATGCTGGATCAAAGCGCGCCCAGCGGCTGGGAGGCGAAGAATTTGCAGGTCGTCGTCGAAGTCGATATCGTGCGGAGCGCGCCCGGCCCGCCACGAATCGTCGCGATCCATGTCTGGTGATTTCCATCCAAGGGCAACTCCGGAGATTTATCGCGCGGGGCGGAAATTGAGGACTCCGCGAAAAGACGGACGGCGGCATAGCGGCGTCAAGGTACCCGAACGAGTATGGAAAGCAGACGGAGGCAGACCGGAGCGTGGCCGCCGGTAAAACCAAATCCTGTCACGATTTTGTACGATTTCCACCATGCGGCCCAAGATCCGTCTGGCGAGGGGTGATTCTCGTGAGCGCGGAGAGCAACTTGTTGTGGAGGTCGCACGGGATAGGGTAAGGGTCCATCCCCTTGTAAACTTTGATGGTTTTCTTGGTCGTATCGGTGATTACCCAGCAATTCGGGCACTCGGCCAGATGCTGCTCGAGTTCCAGGCGGACTTCGGGCGCCGTCTGGTCGTCCAGATACGCTCCCAATTCCTCCATGAACTTCTTACAGGTAATCAAAGATATCGTCCCCTTTGCGCTTGAAGAACCTGGTGAGTTTTTCCCGCAACTTCAATCGTGCTCTGAGCAATCGGCTCTTAACCGCCGGGACGGTGAGATCCAGCATTTGGGCTGTTTCTTCCGAACTTAGCTCTTCGATGTCGCGCAGAACAAAAACGCTTCGGAAGATTGGGGGCAGGCTGGCGATCGCATCGTCGAGAATCTCGCGGAGTTCCTGCTGGCTGTATCGGTCTTCCGGGTTATCCTCCCAGACGGCAATCTCCCGCGCGATGACATCCTCGCCGGTATCAATTTGTTCATCCAGTGAAACGGACCGGTCAGACTTCCGCTTGCGGAGCTTCATGAGGCTCTCGTTCACGGCGATCCGGACGATCCAGGTATAGAACTTCGAATTCCCCTGAAACGCATCCAAATGCTCGTAAGCCTTCAGGAAGGTTTCCTGCAGGATGTCTTCGGCATCCTCCTGATTGTTCGTGATATGCCGGGCGAGACGGAAAATCTTGCCCTCATACTTCTCGACAAGTTTCGAAAACGCGGCGACATCCCCCGAACGCGCCTGCAGAACCAGCGGGGTCTCATTGAAGACGGGTTCGGGTGTGGGGATAGGAGTGCCCATGTCTGGCTGTTGGGAATCGCACTGCGGTGGAGCCGCCTCTTGCCAACGAAATCGCCGGAAATCCGGCCCGTTCGCACCTTCGCGGAAGCCGGGTGCGCTGTAGGCCGTGTGATAACCTGAAGGCTTATATCTGCCCTATGAGCCAGCTTACCATCACGCTGCCGGACGGAAGCAACAAACAGGTTGCCGCCGGTACAAGCGCGCTAGACATTGCTCGATCGATCAGCGAGCGGCTTGCGGAACAGGCCCTGGTTGCCAAAGTGAACGGCAAGCTGGTTGACCTCGACGCCCCCCTCGAAAGCGATGCCACCGTTCAAATTCTGACGCCCAACGACGACGAGGCGCTCGAGACCTACCGGCACTCCACCGCGCACTTGCTGGCGGCGGCGGTGCTGGAGTTGTACCCGGAAACCAAGCTCGGTATCGGCCCGCCGATCGAGAACGGCTTCTACTACGATTTTGACCGCCCCACGCCTTTTACGCCCGACGATCTCGAGAAGATCGAAGCGAAAATGGCCGAGATCCAGGGGCGCAACGTGCCATTCGAGCGGAAATGGATTCCGAAAGCGGAAGCGCTCTCCCGCTACCACGAACAAGGCGACTGGATGAAGTGCGAACTCGTGGAAGACCGGGGTGGCGACACGGTTTCCGAGTATACGCTCGGCCCGGTGTTCTCCGATTTCTGCCGCGGCCCTCACTTACAAAACACGTCGCAGATCAAGGCGTTCAAGTTGCTCTCAATTGCCGGCGCCTATTGGAAGGGCAATGAGAAGAACAAGATGCTGCAACGCATCTACGGCACGGCGTTCTTTAAGCCCAAGGATCTGAAAGCGTATCTGGAGCGCCTGGAAGAGGCCAAGCGGCGGGACCACCGGAAGATCGGCAAGGAACTGGACCTGTTCAGCATCCAGGAAGCGGCCGGGCCGGGATTGATTTTCTTCCACCCCAAGGGCGCCACCGTGCGCATGCTGCTCGAAAACTGGATGCGGGAACAGTATCTCGACCGGGGTTACAGCCTGGTCTATACGCCGCACGTCGCGCGCGCCGGGCTCTGGGAGACTTCCGGGCATTCCGGATATTACAGCGAAAACATGTTCAAGCGGATGGAGCTGGACGACGCCGAATACCAGCTCAAGCCGATGAACTGCCCGTTCCACATCTTGATTTACAAGGACCGCCAGCACAGTTACCGGGAACTTCCCGTCCGCTTGGGCGAACTCGGCACTGTCTATCGATACGAACGCTCCGGCACCATGCACGGCCTCTTGCGCGTGCGCGGCTTCACCCAGGACGATGCCCACATCTTCTGCACGCCGCAGCAGGCGGAAGACGAAGTGGTGAACTGCTTGCAGTTCGCCGTCGATACGCTCAACACCTTCGGCTTCACCGAGTATCAGGCGGAACTCTCCACCTGGGATGGGGGCAAGAGCGGCAAGTACGACGGCACGGCCGAACAGTGGAACCATGCCGAAGCCGCCCTTCGCAACGCGGTGGAGCGAATCGGCCTGAAGGCGAAGATCGTCGAGGACGAAGCGGCTTTCTATGGTCCGAAGATCGACGTGAAGCTCGTGGATGCAATCGGCCGCCTGTGGCAGCTCTCCACCGTCCAGTTCGACTTCACGCTGCCGCGGCGCTTCGAACTCGAGTTTATCGGCGAAGACGGCAAGGCGCACCAGCCGATCATGGTGCACCGCGCGCTATTTGGCTCAGTCGAGCGCTTCTTCGGCATTCTCGTTGAGCATTACGCAGGGGCCTTCCCGCTATGGCTGGCGCCGGTGCAGGTGGCCATTCTTCCAATTACAGACCGCCAACTCGAATACGCCGCAGCCCTCGCCGCGCAGCTCAAGAAGAAGGGCATCCGGGTATGGGTGGACGACCGCAGCGAGAAGGTGAATTTCAAGATCCGGGAAGCCCAGTTGCAGAAGATCCCCTACATGCTGGTGGTGGGCGATCGCGAGGAAACGTCGGAGAACGTCGCGGTGCGCCATCGTAAGCGCGGGGACCTCGGCGTGAAAAGCTTCGAGGATTTTGTCTCGATGATCACGCCGCTGATTGCTTCGAGGGACGTGAACGACTAGCAAGGGACGGGCTTCTGCCCGATTCCACCAGCAGCTATCGCCCGCGGAGTTCCCGGTAGGCGATTTTCCGGCAGTCGCACAGCAAGCCGTCTCGCATCGATCTGTGATAATACGAGTGGCGGCCGGAGAATCGAATAATGCCTGGCAACGATCTTTACGAACTCCACATTGACGCGTTCACGCCGTTGACCATCTCCATGGCGCGGTTGGCGGAATACATGGCTGATTTCGCCGAACTCCTTGGTTGTCAGGATCAAGTCCATTTTGACGGGCTGCGGGAGGGAAGCCTTGTGGTGACTTCCCGGGTGGAGCCGGTGGCTCAGAATAAGGTTCGGCGTAGGCTGGAAGAGGTGCGTTACGGCAATGGACCGAAGGGCGCCCTGAAAGCATATCGATCGATCGACAATCGCCTGTTAGAAGACAATGCTGCGGGGAAGATTGTCCAAAGCGCCGCTGAATTACTCCCATTCCCCGGTCGAACGCGTGTGGTGGAGCAAAGCCTTGGGCCGGTGGAGCAGGCCGGTACGCTGGACGGAGAGGTGATCCAGATCGGCGGACGCGACGAAACGATTAATGTACACCTGCGGGTGGGCGAAGACGTGTTGCATTGCGTCACCACTAAAGCCATCGCCAGGCGATTGGCTCAACACCTGTTCGGCCCGCCGGTTCGTCTGAATGGTGTCGGAATGTGGTCTCGATCCGAACCCGGCGGATGGACTCCGCGCAAGTTTACGATTCAGGACTTCGACACCCTGGACCAGACCTCGCTACCCAAGTTGTTTGAGAATTTGCGCGCCAAACTCGGGCCTGGTCCCAATGGGCGCCCGAACCCAGCGGCGTTTCTGCGCGAATTGCGCGAGGAGCGTTGATGGTCGCGTTTGATAACACGATCTTGTCGCTGCTTTTGTTTCCAGACGCGGTACTGCAGGAAGGGCCAGACGCAACCCCCGTCGAGCGAGCGCGGGATCGCGTTCTCGCCATGGTGCAAGAGGTCGCGGACGGCGGTGAACAGGTGCTGATGCCCGCGCCCGCACTGGCGGAAGTTCTGGCCACCCCGGATTGTGATATCGACGGGATCCTGAGAGTCCTGCAGGGTTCGGCCCATATTCGTATTGGGGATTTCGACAAGCGTGCCGCTGTCGAACTAGCCGTTCGACTGCGAGCCGCCTTCGCCGAGGGTGACGTTCGTGAGGGGCAGAGAACCACGAAAGCGAAGATGAAGTTCGACCGGCAGATCGTAGCGATAGCTCTCACAAACGGCGCGCGGATTCTGTACTCCGACGATGAAGGTGTCAAGAAGTTCGGCGAGGGTTCCGGCTTGAAAGTGAAACGCACTTCGGAGTTACCCCTTCCCGCCATTCAGCAGGGTTTATTTGAAAGCGGCGTGCCGGTGCAAACGGAAGGATCTGGATCACCGGATGTTGGCCCGCCACCGGAATTCTGACCCAGTTCTGAGTCGCTCCGGCTCGAACGCGGGCTGCGATTCGGGTAATGTTCCTATCCGCACCCAGTGGCGCCGTCGTGCGGCTCTCGCCAAGCCCACACGCTATTCCAGCCCCATCCAGTAGAATTCCCATTTGGACCTTCTTTGGATATTCTGGAGCCTCGCTGTGTTAGCTGCGGCGATTCTGGCGGGCAGCGCCGTCTACGTTCTGCTTTCACTGCTGGCGGCGCTGCGCTATCGCGCGCAGCGGATTCCCGCCCCCGCGCAGGCCCGCGTCCCAGTCAGTATCCTCAAACCGCTTCACGGCCTGGATGAAGGGCTCGAAGAAAATCTCCGCAGCTTCTTCGCGCAGCCGTACCGCCATGCCGATGGCTCCCCGGCATTTGAAATCCTGTTCGCCACTCGCGATCTGGACGATCCCGCGCTCGCCGTGGTCGCGAAACTTCGGGAAGAGTTCCCCGATGTGCCAGTCTCGCGGCTCCTAACGGGCGAGCCCCCCTACCCGAACGCGAAAGTGTATTCCCTCGCGCTGATGGTGGACGCCGCGCGCCATGACCTGCTCGTGATGGCCGATAGCGACGTCCGCGTGGACGCTAGGTTCCTCGAAACGATCAGCGCGGAGTTCACTGACCCCGCTCTCGGCCTCTCCACCTGCCCCTATCGCGCCGTCGCCGGGGCGAGCTTCTGGAGCTTTCTCGAAGCACTGCACATGAACACCGAGTTTCTGGGCGGCGTTCTGACGGCGCGCCTGCTCGAAGGCGTTCGCTTCGCCCTGGGGCCAACGATCACCATCCGCCGCGGCGTGCTCGATGACATCGGCGGCTTCGCGGAGTTGCGGGAGTTCCTGGCGGAAGACTTCGTGATGGGCCAGCGCGCTGCCGCCCGCGGGCATCGCGTGATCCTTTCGCGCTACGCGATCGAGCACCGCATCGGCAGCCAGGATTTGGTGCACAGCATGGCGCACAGGCTTCGTTGGGCGCGCTCCACGCGGCGCTCCCGGCCTGCCGGATACTTCGGGGAACTCTTCCTGCGCCCGCTTGGGCTGGCCGTCCTGTTGACTGTCGTGGCCCCCCCGCTCTGGCCCATCCTGCCCGCGACGCTTCTGCTGCGCTATCTCCAGGCAGATGTGCTGCGCCGCACGGTACGGGCGCGCTTCGGCTGGAAGCACTGGGCGCTGCTGCCCGCGCAGGATTTGCTCAGCTTCGCCATCTGGCTCGCGGGCTTCTTCGGCAGCACCATCCTCTGGCGCGGCCACCGCTACCGGCTCGAAGCGGACGGGCGATTCACCCGCATTCCGTAACACGCGGCGGCGGTATCGGGCGCGTTGGCGCTACGATGGAAACCTATGCCCGCAAGTCTCTCGAAAGCCGTTTTCCCTTGTGCCGGGCTCGGCACCCGCTTTCTGCCTGCCACCAAGGCGCAGCCCAAGGAAATGCTGACGCTGGTGGATAAGCCGCTCATCCAGTATGGCGTCGAGGAAGCGCTGGGCGCGGAGATCCCCGACATCATCGTAATCACGAGCCGGGGCAAGAGCTCAATTGAAGATCATTTCGATTTCAGCCCGGAGCTCGAAGCGGCGCTCGAGGAGAAGGGCAATGTGGAGCGCCTGGCCGAAGTGAAGGCGATCAGCGATCTGATCAACATCTGTTTCGTCCGCCAGAAGCGCGCGCTTGGCCTGGGCCACGCCGTGAACTGCGCCCGCGACGTGGTGGGCAATGAGCCGTTTGCCGTGGTGCTGCCCGACGATATCATCATGTCGCGCGTGCCCGTGCTGAAGCAGATGAAGCGCGTGCATCAGGCCTTGGGCGCCTCCGTGCTGGCGCTAATGGAAGTGCCGCGAGAGCGCATCGGCGCTTACGGCGTGGTAGAGGCCGAACCCCACCCCTACGAGGGAGCCGAAGGCCGATTGTACAAGCTGCGCGGGATGGTGGAGAAGCCGAAGCCGGAGGATGCGCCGAGCAACCTCGCGATCATCGGGCGGTATATTCTGCTACCCGAAATCTTCGGCTACCTCGATAAGACCAAGACCGGCGCGGGCGGCGAATTGCAACTTACCGATGGATTGCGCAACATGCTGGCCGACATGCCCATGTACGGCTATGTCTTCGAAGGCACGCGCTACGATGCGGGCGACAAGTTCGGCTACCTCGAAGCCACGATCGATTATGCCCTGGCGCATCCGGAACTGGGCGGCCGCTTCCGCGAGTTGCTGCGGTGCCGCGACTTTTGAACCCCAAGGGATTCGTTGCGGTGTAGTTCCACGGCAAGCAGTCTGCAAACGCCCCCACCACCCGGTTTCTATGGCAGGATTTAAGCATGCCTTTTCCGATCGATGTACGTACTCTGAGCCAGATGATCGATGTGTTTACGGCCTGTCCGCTCGATGGCCGAATGCGTCCGGAATTGCGCGAAACCCTGGCCCGGCAGCTCGGCGCGCTTGCGCTCGACGATGTAACACTCTGCCCCGCCAGCCTCACGCAGGACCCCGCGCTTGCCACCCGCTATTACCTGGCGGCGGACCTCGATTGGAGCGACGCCAAGCAGCGCTTCGATAGCGGCGTGATGCTGGTGTTCTGCGGAGGAAGCGACCGCTCCGCACCCGCGTTTCCCGCCATGGAACGCGCCGTATCGAGCGATATCGAGGCAAGCCCGTGGACGGTCCACGTCATTCCGTTCCGCCCCACGGATTACGGCAATCTGGCGTATTTCGTCCGGGAGATCGCGCCCGAGTTTCTGCCCCGCCCCCAGGGGAGCCAGCCCGCGATCGCTTGCGGAAACCGCCATCCGGAAATCAGCCTGCCCGCCGCTTTCGCCGCGTTCCAGACGATCCTCGACCGCACGGGCCGGAACGTGGCGTCCACCGTGCAACTCTCGGCCACCCGCGAGATGACTACCGATGACGTCATTGCCGCGCGGGAGGGGGAAGAGCCCACCGAAATCGGCCACACGCGTGTCTCCATCAAGCACCTGTTCCACACCGGGCTCTGGGCCGCCGTGCGCAGCGGCTTCCGCGCGGGCTATAACGCTGAGGCGGACCACTTCATCATCTCCGGCCACTCGGAAGCAGAGATCGAAGCAGCGCTCAAGCGAAGCGAAACCGCCATCGCCGATGCCGCCGGTTACACCAAGTTCACCACGGACACCTCACGCATGTTCGACCTTCGCGCGGACCTCCGGCACCCGAATCCGTACAGCGACGCGGAGGTGGAGCAGCACTTCCAGAAGCTCTTCTCCACGGCGGATCAGCAGTGGATCCAAGAGCAGTTCGCCGCGCCCTTCGTGGTGGAGGAGCAAACGTACTCGTTTTCACCTTCCTCGATCCGCCGGCACGCCGTGAAGTTCGGCCCCAGCATCCAATTGAACGAAAAGCTCTACGACAGGATCCGCGCGGCCAAAGAAGCAGCGGGGTTTGCGCCCGATTTCGATTTCGAGCCCTCCGTGGACGAGGCCGATACACTCACCACCACCCAGGAATTGATCTTCTACATGCACTGGCTGAAGGCCAACGGCCGCCCGGCCACGCTGGTGCCGCCGAACCTGGGCTTTAAGAAACGGCAGGCGTATCCCGAATCTGTAGAACCATCCGAAGCCAGCCCCGTCGGGCTGCGGCAATACGTCGAGCACAAGATGTGGCCGGAACTGCTGCCGCGGGTAGAAAACGAGTTTGCGGGCGACCCCATTGCCGAACTCGGCGAGCGCGTGAAGGAACTCGCCGCCGTGGCCCGTTATTTCGATGGCACGCTCAGCATTCACTCGGGCAGTGGCAAGCAGCGGCGCGTGCTGCAGACCATCGGCAAGGAAACCCAGGGCCGGTTGAACTACAAGATCTCCGGCGAACTTCAGTTGCAGCTCTTCGATGTGCTGAGCGAACAGGCCGAGGGCTCTTACTGGCGGCAACTCTATGAGCGGCTGGCGGCGCGCACGGAGGGTTTCGCGGCGCGCGATTGCTACGGGGAAGAAAGCGAACTCGCCGCGAAATACCGCGCGGAGGGCAAGGATTACTACCTCGGCGATGCCAAGCGCGGCCGCGTGGATGGCAACCTCTTCCACGTGTTCTGGATCGGCAATACGAACGGCAGCCGCGACATCCACTCCCCGGATGGGGACCACCGCTTCTTCAAGGAGAAGTTTGACGAGTTGCCCGATGCCTTGCTGAGCGAAGTGCGGCGGCGCAACCAGGAATACCTCGAGTGGCTGGCGGATTGCCTTTGGGGAGAGGCTCGCTAATGCATCGCCAGGAAGAACTGGAGCGCCGCAAGGCCGGCGCTCATGCGGGCGGCGGAGAGGCGCGGATCCGCAAACAGCACGAATCCGGCAAACTCTCGGCTCGCGAACGCATCGACCACCTTCTCGATCCCGGCACCTTCACGGAAACCGGCAAACTGGTGCGCCACCAATGCCACGATTTCGGGATGGCGAAACACGTGTTCGACGGCGACGGCGTTGTCACCGGCTACGGCGAAGTGGAGGGGCGCACCGTCTATGTCTTCGCCCAGGATTTCACGATCTTCGGCGGCAGCCTTTCCGCCGCGAACGCCGCCAAGATCTCTCGGCTGATGGATATGGCCCTCAAGAACGGCGCGCCCATCATCGGCTTGAACGATTCGGGTGGGGCTCGCATTCAGGAAGGGGTGCTTTCCCTCGGCGGCTACGCCGATATCTTCCTGCGCAACACGCTGGCGAGTGGAGTGGTGCCGCAGATCTCCGCAATCATGGGCCCCTGCGCCGGAGGCGCGGTATACTCGCCGGCCATCACGGACTTCGTCTTCATGGTGGCCGACTCGAGCTACATGTTCGTCACCGGCCCGGACGTCATCAAGACCGTTACCCACGAGGATGTCACCAAGGAAGCCCTCGGCGGCTCCATGACGCATAACAGCGTGAGCGGCGTGGGGCATTTTGTCTCTCCCAACGACGAGGATTGTCTCCAAGACATTCGAGAACTTCTCAGCTACCTGCCCTCAAATAACCAGGACGAAGCGCCGCGGCGCGCATCGAGTGACCCGGCGGAGCGGGAGGCGCCCGAACTCGATTCGATTGTGCCCGCCGAATCGAACCAGCCCTACGACATCAAGCGGGTGATCCAGGCCGTGGCGGACGACGGCAGGTTCCTCGAAGTGCAGGCGCATTTCGCGGGGAATATCGTCATCGGGTTCGCGCGCATCGATGGGCGCAGCGTGGGCATCGTCGCCAACCAGCCGAGTGTGCTGGCCGGGTGCCTGGACATCAATTCCTCCGTGAAGGCGGCCCGCTTCGTGCGTTTCTGCGACGCCTTTCAGATTCCGATCATTACGTTCGTGGATGTGCCCGGCTTCCTCCCTGGGACCGATCAGGAGTTCGGCGGCATCATCCGGCATGGCGCAAAGCTGCTCTACGCCTACGCGGAAGCGGTTGTGCCGAAAATTACCGTGATCACCCGCAAGGCCTATGGCGGGGCCTATTGCGTGATGGGGTCGAAGCAGGTGCGCACGGACGTGAACCTCGCCTGGCCCAGCGCGGAACTGGCCGTGATGGGGCCCGAAGGCGCCGTGAACGTAATCTACAAGCGCGAGATCGGGCAGGCGGAGGATCCCGAGGCCGCCCGTGCGCAGAAGATCACCGAGTTCCGCGAGCGCTTCGCGAACCCCTTCATCGCCGCCGAGCATGGCTTCATAGACGATGTGATCGAACCGCGCCGCACGCGCATCGAGCTCATCCGCGCCTTGCGCATGCTCGAAAACAAGGTAGACGATTCCCCGCGCAAACGCCACGGAAACATCCCGCTCTGAAGCGGCGCGAGGCACTCCCCCGAAGCCGCCGCCGGTAGAATAGAAGCATCGGATGAAACGAGGTTGGCTGTTTTGCGCGCTGGTGGCTCTGGCTGGGGGCGCGGCGTATCTGCTCTATCTGGCGGACCAGGTTCGCCGCCAGTCTCAGGTGGACGACGCGCGGCCGGCGGATGTCATCGTCGTTCTCGGCGCGGCGGAGTATCGCGGCAAGCCTTCGCCCGTGCTGGAGGCGCGCCTCAGTCACGCCCTCGCGCTCTACCGGGAGCGCTATGCTCCGTTTGTGCTCACCACCGGCGGCGCGGGCGGAGACCCCCGCTTCACGGAAAGCGAAGTGGGCCGCAATTTCCTGCTAAGCCAGGGCGTCCCCCCGGAGGCCATCGTCATGGAAGACGAGGGCGACAGCACCATCCATTCCGCCGTCGCGGTGGCCGAAATCATGGATCGCATGCGGCTCAAATCCTGCATCATCGTCTCCGATAGCTACCATCTGTATCGCGTCAAGCGGATTCTTGAGGAACGCGGCATCGCCGTCTACACTTCGCCCCGCCCGGAGCGGGAACGCACTGCCGCGGAGGAATGGCGCCATTACTTCCGCCAGGCGGCAGGCCACTTGCTCTGGCAAATCGGAATCGCGATCTGACGAGCCTCGTGGCGCGGCCTACTTCGTGAAATAGCCCGCCCTGGCGCGAACCACCGCCTTGCGATGCGCGCGCTCCGCCTCCCCCGCGAGTTGCACCTTGATTTTCCGGTAGCTCCCCGGCGGAGCGTCGGCGGGCGGCTTGAAATAGAGGGAATAGCGCGTTCGGATGCGGCCCAGGATCTCCGCGAGGCCGCCATCCTTGGTGAGATTCGTGAAGATATCGCCCCCCGTATCTTCAGCCAGCCGGAATACGTTCGCGGGTGAGAAATCCAGTTCTTCGGCCAGATCGTCGTCCGCCTCGGCCCACTTCCCTTTCGGCTTCTGCACGCGCCCCACGACGATGGCGTGCAGCGAAATGTTCTCCTCGTGCAGGCTGCGCAGCACCACGCGGTCCGGCATCTTGTAGTTCAGCCCCCAGTTGTCGGTGAGGATCAAAATCGCCCGCCGATGCCGCGGATCGTAGTTGCCCGCGGCTGCGTCGTCTTTGAATACCTGGACGGCATCCATAATGGAGGCGTTGATGGCCGTGCCGGCGGCCATGCCGGGCAGCCGCGTAAGCGAGCGCAGCGTCGTCAGCACGTCCGGGCGATTCTTCGTGAGTGGGTTCAGCAGCTTCCCCTGCTTGCTGAAGATCATCACCCCCACGCGGTCCTCGGGAGTCAACTCTTCGAGCGCCACGCCCGCCGCGCGGGAAACCTCATAAAGATACGAAGTCATGCTCCCGCTGACGTCTAGCAGCATCAATAAATCCACGGGGTCGGATTCTTCCCCGAAACTCGTGATCGCGGCCGGAGCCCCGTTATCGAATAACGCAAAGCTGGAAGCGGAAAGTCCACGCACGACGCGATCTTTTTCCGTGACCTGGACATCCACGCGTACAAGGCGGACATCCTGACGGATCACGAAATCCGTCTCCTCCGCCTCCGGAGCAGCCGCGGGCGCGGCGGGTGTACTATCGGGATGCGCGGGCGCTTTCGGAGCCCGTCCCCAGCCGGAAGGGTCTTTTTGCGGCTCCGGAACTTTGGGGCTCCCTGGAACAGGGGCCGCCGCCGGAGTCTCCGAAGGGGGAGGGAGCCGGCGGAATTGGGCGGCCCCTAAAGGCGCGAGCAAGAGTAGAAACACGAACCCTGTAACGAGAACGATGCCAGCCAAGCATTTCATCGCCGGAACCGCCGGGCACATCGACCATGGGAAAACCTCGCTCGTGCGCGCGCTCACGGGCGTGGATACAGACCAACTCAAAGAAGAAAAGGAACGGGGCATCACCATCGATCTCGGCTTTGCTTCGAGCACATTTCCAAACGATATCACCCTCTCCTGGATAGACGTGCCGGGGCACGAACGGTTTATTGGAAACATGCTGGCCGGGGCCGCGGGGATTGATTTGGTGGTGCTGGTGGTGGCGGCCACGGAAGGCGTGATGCCCCAAACCAGGGAGCATTTCGAAATCTGCCGCATGCTGGGCGTGCGCCATGGCCTGATCGCCCTCACGAAATCCGATCTGGTGGATGAGGATGGCCTCGATCTCGCGATTGCCGACGTGCGGGCGCTGGCGCAAGGAAGCTTTCTGGCCGATGCGCCGGTGCTGCCAGTCAGCAGCAGGACCGGCGCGGGCGTCGAACGCCTGCGAGGCGCGCTGCAAGCGCTCACGGCCCAAATGGAGAGCCGCCCCGTCTCCGGCAATTTCCGGCTGCCCATTGACCGCGCCTTCGTGATGAAAGGCTTCGGAACGGTGGTCACCGGCACCGTCTTCGACGGGCGCGCCGTGCCGGACCAAACGCTGCTGCTTCTTCTCCGGAACAAGCCGGTGCGCATTCGAAGCATCCAGGTTCACGGCAAGCCCGCCGAAGTGGCCCGGCGGGGGCAGCGCGCCGCCCTCAACCTCACGGGGGTGGATGTAGCGGAGATTCATCGCGGCGATACGCTCGTGACGGCGGACGGCTTCCGCCTCACCCGTGAGTTTGATGTCCAGTTGGAAATGTTACCGTCCGCCCCGGAACTCCCACCCTTGCATCCGGTCCATTTGCACCTGGGAACCACTGCCTGCGTGGCCAAACTTCGCTTCCACGACCGTGTGCGGCTCGCGGCCCCAGGGAACCGTCTCTTCGCCCGCGTGCTCGCGGAGAGCCCGGTAGTGACGTTGCCGGGCGATCATTTCATTCTGCGCCGTTTCTCCCCGCTCGAGACCATCGGCGGCGGCATCGTTCTCGACAATCATCCGCCGCGCCTTCGCCGGAACCAAGGAGAGGGCGGGAAGCTCACCACGCTTGCCGGCGGCGATCCCGCTAAGGCGCTCACGGAGTTTGTGCGGGAAACCGCGGCCGGATGCTCCCTGGAATCGTTAATCCCGCGCATGGGGTATTCCGCCCCGGAACTGCGGCGGCTGGCGGAGCGTAGCGGCCTGCGCATGGGGGGGCCGCAAGCGAATTGGCTGCTGGAAGCGGAGCAATCCGAGGAACTCGCCGGGCGCATCCAAAGCATCCTGGCGGCGTTTCACTCCCGGAACCCGATGCTTCCGGGAATGTCCAAGGAACAAGCGCGCATTGCCTTGAACGCGCCCTGGCCGGACGCCGTCTTCGATTGGTTCCTTTCTCAGGACTCGCGCTTCCACCGCGAAGGGGAGACGGTGCGGCTCAGCGTCCACAAACCCAGCCTCTCCGGCGAGGAAGCGGCGGCGGCCGGGAAGCTGGAAAGCCTCTTCCGTTCCGCGGGTTTGCAAGTGCCGCCCGTCGAGGAGGCTCTCCGCGCGAGCGGCATTGAACCCAGGACCGCCCAGACCCTCCTCCACGGACTCGTGCGCGAGGGCCGCCTGGTGAAGGTAGGCCAGGATCTCGTTTTTCACAAACAGAATCTGGCGGAAACCATCGGCCTCCTGCAAAGCCGCCGGGGCCAACGCTTTTCCGTAGCCGAATTCAAGGAATGGACCGGCATCTCCCGGAAGTACGCCATCCCGCTCCTTGAATTCTTAGACCGGCAAAGAGTCACCCGCCGCGAAGGCGATTCCCGCGTCATCCTGTAGCCCCGAATCTCTGGCCGGCGCGGCCGTCCAGGCCAAGCCCTACGGGAGAGTTGCGCCTCCAAGCCGGCACAACTCCGCCCGGACCGCCTCCGCCGCCGCCAGAGAACCCGAAGCGCTTCGAAGAATTTGGAGGTGCTGAAGGACCTCTCAAAAGACCAGGTGCAGACCTTGCTTCGGGAACTCAAGAGAGAGGGTCGAGCTCACGTGGTGGGCAGTCGCCGTGCCGGTCGATGGTACATCGGCACCGGCCAGCCAGACGGCTAAGTCTCAACTAAAACGCAATCCAAACGCAAAGTGGTCTCCTAACCTATTGATAACGCTTCCCTTGTATTGCGTTTAAGAGAGTTTTTCGCTTTAGATCTGACGCATATCCCCCGGAGAGGTCCGCCAAGTTAGGCGAAGCCACGAGCCGTCGTTTGGTCTCGGCTTTTACAGCAGAACCAGCCGTCTCATCTCATCTGTCCCGATCCGCTGAAAATGGACTCAGAGTCGCCGGATGGCGGCGTCACATGGCCAGATCAAGCGGGCACTCCATCTCTCCAGCTCTGCGTTGTCGCCTACGGTCGGATCCATCGGTGCTTCGATAGCAGGAGTAATCGCTGTTACAGGTCTGAATATAGTGTTACCTTCGAATGTGCGGCCAGAAACCGGTACACAACGATGAAACATTGGAATCTCCTTTCGGCTGCCACTTCCCCGCGCAGCCTGACCGTTTCCGCGCTTGTGCTTTTGATTGGCGTCTATGCCGCCTCCGCGAGGGCGCAGGCTGGTCTCTATGCCGAGATCTCTGGCCGGCAAAGCGCCGCCTCCGCCCCCGTCCGCAACGCGAATCCGGAGGCAGGTCTCCGGGCGAAGCAGCCGGCCTCGCCGCCTCGCCGCGAAGCTGCGAATTACGGGCCCGGCGGCAACTGCGGATTTGAGCTGTTCGGCTATTGGAGGGACTTCAGCAACGCGGGTGGCAATGGCTCTTTTGGACTCCTTGGCGCCGCGGGCTGCACCTACCAGCCTCAGGTTTCCGCCGCATGGATTCATCTGGACAGCCACCCTGGCGTTGGTCCTGGCAACTTCACCTATACCGTGGATCCCAATCCCTCCAACATGCCGCGCACGGGAAGCATCCGGCTGCTGAACACCCAGCACATGATCTTCCAAGACGGTGAGCCCGGCGCCCCATACCTGAGGCTGTTCTCCGCTTCACCCGGAGCCACCCTGCTGGTGAATGGAACGCCTGTCCAGACCCCAGCCATGGTGCTCAGCCCTCGAGGGCAACCCGCGCAGTTTGAGGCTCCGTCCATCTGGACCGTGAACAGCGGGGAGCGCCGCGTTTTTCAGTCGTGGTCCAACGGGAAGCCGAGGAAGCACGAGTTTGCGTTCCATCCCGACGAGCGATTCTTATATGCGATCTTTGAGACGCAGTTTCTGCTGTCGACGTCCGCCAATGGGTTCGGATCCGTCTCCACAACCCCCTATTACACCCACGGTTACCACCCTGGTGGCGCCGGCATCATCCTGAAGGCGACGCCCAGCCCCGGCTCCATCTTCGCGGGATGGACGGGCGATTTCGTCAGTTCGGACAATCCGGCGTTGGTGGGAATGTCCAGGCCCAGGAACATCGTGGCAAACTTCGTCGCGGATCCGAATGCTCCGGTGCTTTCCCTGGCTGAACCGCCGCCGCTGCTCCAGATCGGAAGCGCCCCTGAACTGCTCAACGCCGCCGCCACCCTCATCAGCAGTGGCGTTCAGATCTCCCTCGGCCAGCCGACGGTGAACTGCCCCGTGGAGCCGCCCCTTGTGCGGGCAACCCTTGCGGCGAACAGCAATGGCGTGACTCCGGCTACCCTCAACGTCGCTGTAGAGCCCGCGGCCGCACCCTTCTACCCCAAGGGACGCGTTCAATGCACAGTTTCCGTGCCGCAATCCGGAGGCTCCGGACCGGCGTCGTTTACGTTCCCCGTCGAAGTCACCGTGAACCGCGCGCCACAGTCGGGCGCCGACATTCTGGCTGTCGTGAACGGAGCGTCGTTTGCGGCGACCGCTGTTACCGGTGCGGGCATTTTCAGCTTGTTCGGGGAGGCGCTGGCCGACGCCGCGGAGGAGGCAACAACACTTCCGCTGCCCACCCGGCTTCGGGACCGGGCGGTGAAACTCCGCAGGGAAAACCAGCAATGGGATCTGCCCTTGTTTTTTGTCTCCCCGAACCAGATCAACATTCTGCTGCCGGAGGGGATTCCCTTGGGCAACGCGTCGCTGACTCTGTACTCGGCCGAAGTTCCGGTTGCCAGCTTTGCCGTCGTCGTCGAGCCCATCGCCCCTGCCCTGTTTGCCGCGAACTCCAACGGTGCCGGCGCGCCAGCCGGTCAGTTCATACGAGTTGAGAATGGGTCGCAGACCGAGGGAACACTCGCCCAGTGTCCGGAAAACCAGGACTGTGTCCCCAGCCTGATCGACTGGGGGGCCAACGATGCGGAGGTTTTTCTCGTCCTTTACGGCACCGGTTTCCGCGGCTTCGGCGCTGTGATGCCGGAGATTCGCATCGGAAACCTTAGCCTGCAGGCGGAGTTCGCGGGACCCCAAGGGTTCTTTGCGGGCCTGGACCAGGTGAATGTGAAGCTGCCACGCATTCTCAAAGGAACCGGCGAAACCGACGTATTCCTCGTTCACGGGGGAAAGAGGACGAATACGGTTCGGATTCGCTTTTAGGGGAAGTCGGTATCGACGCGGGCGTATGAACCGCGGGTCCACTCCCGATCATGAAAACGGGTGCAAGTCGCATATTGAAGTGCATGGAATATGGATGGAGAGCCATGGCACGACATCCTCAGGCACGGTCCGGCACAAGATGAGGCCGCTTTGGGCCTGCGTGATAGCAATACTTGTGCTCAGCGTGGGGAGCTTCGGGCAAGACGCCCCGGCGGCGATTGACTGCCGGGAGTCTTCCGGCACGCGCCCGTTCTCTCGGTTCTCCTCGATTTGGCTCCGCGCGAGTCCCTTCCGGCCGTCTCAAGTCCGAGGGCTCAGTGGTCAAGCAGGAGGGAATCATCCGCCCTGCTGCTAAGCGCCCGATCAAAGGTAACGAGGGTTGCCCCGGCAACCCGTGCAAAGGCCGCCAGGTACGCATCGGCCCAGAGCTTAGGCAACGCGGTCGTCAGACGGGCTAGTGCCCGGAATTCATCCTCAATCACTGCGGGCTCGGACATGAAGCAAATCCGGTCATCTTCAAATAGCCGGTCATAAGCAGCCCAGGCTTCGGCCATCGTCAGTGGCTTTCCGTTCATCGCCGTCGCGGTAGTCAGTACTCGCAATACGCTTACTTGGGTTGACCGGCAGAATGCAATCGTGGACGCATTGGTGGTTTCCCACCAGCGAATAGCCGCGGGGCGATGGATATGGTCGGCCATCAGCAGCGCCAGCCAGACGTTAACGTCAGGGAAGCTCAATGAGGTCATAGATCTGCTCGGACGAGAGCGCGAATGGCTTTCCGACGGAAGCTATGATCGGCGGATCGAGCGCCAAGCGCCGGCGCGGCCGCTTCGGGGACCGATCTTCAACCGCGCGCTCGATGCTTAGCAGGATCAGTTGACGCGCTGAGCATCCGCGACGCGCCGCAGCTTCGCGCAGTTGCCGATGGAGGGCCACAGGTATGTCGAGCGATGTTCGAACGGTACGCTTGTCCATACACTTTCAGTTTAGCAGCGCGACTTAAATAAGTCGAGAGTGTGAGAGTGCATGAAATTCGGCAATTTCGGTCGCGGTAGGAATTCGGGTCGCCCCGCACCGCCGAGTCGGCCCGGGGAATTGCACCCCGAGCCGCTCACAGAACCGTGCGTGACAGTCTCCCGTCACACGGCTCGTGCCATTCAGTGAGAGCTGCCGCCCTCCGCCACAAC
>JADLCF010000114.1 GCA_020847315.1 Bryobacterales bacterium
AGCGCGTGATTCGCACATGGTCGCGGCGTTCGCAGATCCTGCCGGAGTTCATTGGCCAGACGATCGCGGTGCATAACGGGAAGAAGTTCATCCCGGTGTATGTGACGGAGAATATGGTGGGCCACCGTCTGGGCGAGTTCTCGCCGACGCGCACCTACCGGGGCCACGTTGCAAAGTCCGATCGGTCGGGAGGACGCGGATAGTTCTTCCGGGGCGCAAGCCCAGGAGGAGATCGCGGGAGAATTCACAATGGAAGCAAGAGCGGAAGCACGACACGTCCGGGTATCGCCGCAGAAGGCGCGCCTGGTGATCGATTTGATTCGCGGCCTCAAAGCCGAAGAAGCCATCACGGTACTGCAAACCACGAACAAAGGGATTGCCCCCACCGTGGAGAAGGTGCTGCGTTCGGCGATCGCCAACGCCGAGAACAAGTCCGCCGAGGTGGATGTCGATGCGCTGGTGGTGAGCGAGGCCTACGTCAACGAGGGGCCGCGTATGAAGCGCATTCGCCCCGCGCCGATGGGCCGCGCGTACCGCTATCAGCGCCGGATGGCTCACATTGTGGTGAAGGTGGCGGAACGGACGGAAGCGGCGGAATAGCGGCGGCGGGGCGAATGCGCCCGGCGGAATCAGGTGAGCCGAGACAGCGGCAGGGCAGAGACGAATCGAGAGAGACACGATGGGTCAAAAAACACATCCTTATGGTTTCCGGCTAGGGATTACGAAGACATGGCGATCGCGCTGGTTCGCCAAGGCGGATTACTCGCGCGTGCTGCAGGACGACCAGAAATTGAAGGAGTCGCTCGTCGCGAGGTTGAAGGCCGCGGGGCTCAGCTCCATCGAAGTCGATCGCCCCGGTAACAAGCTGCGCATTACGATCCGCACTTCACGCCCCGGCATCGTGATTGGTCGCAAAGGCGCGGAGATCGAAAAGCTGAAGGCCGACTTGGCCAAGAGCACGAAACGGGACGTCTTCATCGACATTCAGGAAGTGCTCAAGCCGGAGCTTGATGCGCAACTGGTTTCGGAATCGATTGCGACGCAGTTGGAGAAGCGCGTGGCGTTCCGGCGGGCGATGCGTAAGGCGGTGGATTCAGCGCTGCGCTTCGGCTGCAAGGGGATTAAGGTGCGGGTGTCCGGACGCTTGAACGGCGCGGAAATCGCCCGTAGCGAATGGTATCTGCAGGGCCGCTTGCCGCTGCATACGCTCCGCGCCGACATCGATTATGGTTTTACGGAAGCGCACACAACCTACGGCGTAATCGGCATTAAGTGCTGGATCTACAAGGGCGAGGTGCTCGAGGGCGGCCGCAAGATGACGGGCGACGCGGGCGAGGCCCGGCCCCGCCGCAGGGAGCGCCGTCCGCGGGAAGGCGGACCTCGGGAAGGTGGACCGCGCGAAGGTGGCCGTGAAGGTGGTGGCCGTGACGGTGGGTTCCGCGGGAACCGCGACGCCGGCCGGCAAAGCGCCGCCGCAGCCGCGCCCGTGGAGGCGGCCGCCGTGGGATCCGCACCCATTCTGCCGCCGATGACATCGCCCGCGCAGAGCGGGGTATATCAGCCGAGCCCGGACGAGATTTCCGCGGCGAGCGAGGCAGCTCCGGTAGCGGAAGCGCCCAAGACGGAAGAAGGCAGCGGGCAGGAATAGGGGATTCGGATGGTTTGCGCGCCGCGGTTGCGGCGTAGCTGGCCGGGAGGACAGTTCCCGCCGGCGCGAAGAAACCGGGAGCCAGAGCAGGAGAGAACGCCATGTTGATGCCAAAGAAAACAAAATACCGCCGCCAGCAGCGTGGACGGATGGCCGGAACGGCGCAGCGAGGCGCCACCCTATCCTTCGGCGATTATGCATTGAAGGCGCTCGACTGCGGCTGGATCACGGACCGGCAGATTGAAGCGGCCCGCATCGCGATGACCCGTTCGATCAAGCGCGGCGGAACGGTATGGATCCGGATCTTCCCGAGTAAGCCGATCACGAAAAAGCCCGCCGAAACCCGCATGGGTAAGGGTAAAGGCGCTCCCGAAGGCTGGGTGGCGGTGATCAAGCCGGGACGCATCCTCTTTGAGATGGAGGGCGTTTCGAAGGAAGTGGCGCAGGAGGCGATGCGCCTGGCGGCACAGAAACTGCCTACCCGCACGAAATTTATCTCACGCGACGAACTGTTTGTTTGAGGGTTGCTCATGAAGGCCGACGATTTTCGCAATTTGAGTGCCGCCGAACTGGCCGGCAAGGCAAAAGACATTGAGGAGCAGCTCTTCCGGCTGCGCTTCCAGATCTCGCTCGGGCAGTCCGACGGGGTGAAGAACTACCGCGCTCTTCGCAAGGACCGCGCCCGGTTACTGACCGTGCTGCGCCAGAACGAGGACGGGGCCGCCGCTCGCGGCGCGGGGAAGGGAAACTAGGTCATGCCAACATCAACCGGTCATCGGAATGAGAAGCTCGGCACGGTGGTCTCCACGAAGATGGAGAAGACGATCGTGGTCACCGTGAGCCGCCGCGTCTCCCACCCGCTCTATCGCAAGATCGTCAATGTGCGCAAGAAATTCTATGCGCACGACGAGGAGCAGACGGCCAAGGTGGGCGATCTGGTTCGGATCCAGGAGCATCCACCCATCAGCAAGCTGAAGCGCTGGACACTGAAAGAAGTAGTGCGCCGCGCCGTGCAGATCGATGTGAAAACGGGGCGGGTGCTCGAAGACGAAGCGGTCTAGCCGAAGCGCCGCCGCGGATCAAGGCGCGCGGGGGCGGCAGGAAGGGATATTGCCATGGTAGGAATGAGAACAATTCTCCAGGTGGCCGACAACAGCGGGGCCAAGAAGCTCATGTGCATTCTTCCGCTTGGCGGCGACAAGGGCGCGAAAGCCGGGCTCGGAGACGTGGTGACCGCGAGCGTAAAAGAGGCGGCGCCCGATTCGAATGTGAAGAAGGGCAAGGTGGTGAAGTGCGTGATCGTGCGGACCCGCAAGGAAACCCGGCGCAAGGACGGCACCTACATTCGCTTCGATTCCAACGCGGCCGTGCTCGTGAAAGACGATGGAGAACCGGTGGGTACCCGCGTCTTCGGCCCTGTGGCTCGCGAACTGCGCGATAAGCGCTATATGAAGATTGTGTCGCTTGCGCCGGAGGTGATCTAAGATGCCGTCGAAACGCGAATTGAACAAGATGGCGGCGCGGCCCGTGAAGACCGCGCTCCGCAAGAACGATGTGGTGAAGGTGATCAGCGGGCGGGATAAGGGCAAGACCGGCCGGATCATCGACGTGAACCGCTTGACGGGCCGTGTGGTGGTGGAGGGAGTGATGCTGATGAAGCGGCACGTCCGTCCGAATCCGCAGCAGGGCATCAAGGGCGGGATCGCCGAGCAGGAAGCGAGCATTCACCTCTCGAACGTGATGCTGGTGACGGCAGATGGAATTGCCACGCGGATCGGCAAGAAGGTGGAAACGGCCGGCGGAAAGACGCGCCGGACCCGGATCGCCCGGAAGACCGGGGAAGTGATCGAGACCAAGTCGAAGTAGTTGCAGCCCCAGCGGACGCGGAAGGAAGACCAGCGCCTTGCGGGACGGAACTGCGACGGAAGAAGAAGGCCGGACGGCATCGAACCGCTCGCCCGATTGGAAACCGGGGAGCACGAAAAGGAACCAGACGATGCAGACAAATGCAAGATTGAAGGAACACTACACGGGGACGGTTGTGCCCGCCCTCACCAAGGAGTTTCAGTACACGAACCCCATGGCGGTGCCGAAGATCGTGAAGATCACGGTGAACATGGGGCTGGGCGAGGCCATCGGCAACCAGAAGCTGCTCGATGCGTGCGTGGGCGATCTTACGACGATTACCGGACAGAAGCCGGTGGTCACGAAGGCCCGGAAATCGATTGCGCAATTCAAGCTGCGCGAGGGGATGAGCATCGGCGCGATGGTTACCTTGCGGGGAGACCGCATGTACGAGTTCTTGGATCGCCTCGTGAGTGTCGCCTTGCCGCGCGTGCGCGATTTTCGCGGAATCTCCTCGAAGGCCTTCGACGGTCGGGGGAACTACACCCTCGGGATTCGCGACCAGTTGATCTTCCCGGAGATCGATTACAACAAGGTGGAAAAAACGAAGGGCATGAACATCTGCATCACCACCACCGCACACACGGACGCCGAGGCGCGTTCCCTGCTGCGGGAAATGGGTATGCCGTTCACCAAGTAAGAAGCGAGAGGGAAGCAAGAGGAATCGAATGGCAACCACCGCAAAGATCGCTAAGGACCAAAAGAAGCCGAAATTCAAGATCCGGCACCGGAATCGCTGTTGGCGCTGCGGACGCCCGCGCGCGTTCTACCGGAAGTTCGGCCTCTGCCGGATTTGTTTCCGGGAACTGGCTCTGCTCGGAGAGTTGCCTGGAGTGGTGAAGGCGAGCTGGTAGGGCCGTCCCACCTTCGAATCGAAGGGGGAGATCGATGCGCGACGCCGTTCAAGGGCGAAGCGCGGCGCCGGCGAGTGGCAAGCGAGAGAAGCGACGCAGTCCGACGGGCGGAAAGCCCGCGGAGACGGTCACACGGAGCGGCTCCCTGGAGTTGCTCAAACGGAGAATGAAATATGTTTTGTGATCCCATTGCCGACATGCTCACCCGGGTGAGAAATGCGTATGCAGCCGGACATCCCAAAGTGGATGTGCCCGCTTCGAACCTGAAGATGGAGATCTCCCGCATTTTGCGCGAAGAGGGCTACATCCTCAACTACAAGCTGGCCGAAGAAGGCAGCAAGCGGACGATCAAGATCTATTTGAAGTACACGCCCACGAATCAACCGGTGATCTCGAAGATCAATCGCGTGTCGAGGCCGGGGTGCCGCGTCTTTGTCGGCAGCAAGGATATCCCCAGCGTGCTGGGTGGAATGGGAATCAATATCATGACGACGCCGCGCGGCGTGATGACCGGTAAGCAGGCCCGCATGGAGAAGGTGGGCGGCGAGCTGCTTTGCGAGGTTTGGTAAGAATTCAGGATCGCCCCACGGCCGCTTCGTGAACCGATGCGGGCCGGCTGGGGAGTGAAGCGAGAAACACCATGTCAAGAGTTGGGAAAAAGCCGATTCCCGTGCCACCCGGCGTGAAGCTCAAGGTGGGCGACACGTTGGAAGTGGAAGGGCCGAAAGGCAAGCTGACCGTCCC
>JADLCF010000115.1 GCA_020847315.1 Bryobacterales bacterium
ACGAAGTGGAGGGAATGGTTCATCGAAGACGTGTATGAGACCTTGCAGGCGGGGGACGCCTCGGCGCTGCAACCGGAAGCGCCCTCAAAGCTCGACGGTTCCAAGCACATGAAGGACATCGGCTGGGTGACGATGCACTCGGCGCTTGGCGATGCGAAGAATGATGTGTGGGCGATGTTCCGGTCAGGCCGCTTCGGCTCTTTCAGCCACGCCCACGCGGACCAGAACAGCTTCCAGCTATATGCATACGGCCGCGCGCTGGCCATCGATTCCGGCTACTATCCCTCATACGGCACGCCGCACGACAGCCTCTGGACGAGGCAAACGCGCGCGCATAACGGAATCCTCGTGAATGGACGGGGCCAGCCAGCCTACACCTGGGAGGCGGAGGGGAGCATCGATCATTTTGAGCGGCAGGGCATCGTGACGCTGGTCCGCGGCCAGGCGGCGAATGCCTACAACCTGCCGCAGCCCGAAGGCACTGCCCGTCTCTGGCGGAAACTTCTGAAAGAGCCGCTGCCGTCGATGGATCCGAAGGTGGAGAGCTTCGAGCGCACCCTGGCGTTTGTCGCGTCCAGCACGAGGCCCGTTCTGGTGGTTCACGATTACGTGAAGACGGCCGGTCCTGCGAAATTCGATTGGCTGCTGCACGCGCTGAACCGGATGGAGACCGGCAGCGACAGCGGGACGATTGTGATCGAGGACGGCGATGTGAGGGTGGCCGTGCGGCTGGTCGCGACGGTTCCATTCCGTTTCAGTCAAACGAGCAAGTTCACAATCCCACCCGAGGCCGCCTCCAACACCGCCTACATTCTGGGCAAGGCCTCTTTCGCGGACCAGTGGCATCTGCGCGCCACCACGGAGACTCCGGACGACGAGATCAAGTTTCTGGCGGTGCTTGTGCCCTACCGCGATTCCGAGCCCAAGCCGAAGATTGAAGTGCTGCGCGGGGAGAGCACGATCGGCTTCCGCGTTGACGGAGCCGATGTGGCTGCATGGTGGGGCGCGGGCAGCCACGGCAAGATTTCAGCGGGCGGCGTGAAGGGCGAAGGGCGGTTCGTCGTGGACGTGAAGGAGCCGGGGCAGCCCACGCATGTGGTTGCGCCTTAGCGGCGTGGGCCACCCAGTCTCACTCATACGTTCTTCCGCCATCCCGGCGCGTCGAAGCGCGCGAGTTCAAAGGTATACCCACCCTCGTCCAGCGGTTGTTCGCACGCCCAATTCACGGGGCGCCGGACTCCCTTCGTCTCGATCTCCGCGCGAATCCGCAACTTCTGGCCCTCCATTCCGGGTGGCAGCACAAACGCAGCCTGGCGAATCCTTCCGCCGAAGGGATGGCCGGCATCGAGCCCTCCGCTCATCCGGAACTTGCCGTCCGGACTTTCCACGGAAAGATGCAGAATGCCGGGCACGCCGGCGACGCCATCGTTTGTCACGCACACGATGATTTCGCTCGTGCCGTACCGTTTGCGCTGCCAGATCCAAGACGGGCGCACCCGGTAACCCATGCGTTGTTGCAGGGTCTCAAACCCGCGCGGATACTGCTGGTTGTACGTCTTCAGATTCGCGCCTTCGGTCCAGAGCGCCCAGTAGTTCGCCCCCAGGTCAAGCACGTGGAGCATTGCCTTTTCCCGAAGATTGATGCCGGCCGCATCCTTCGGGATGGTGGCGACATTGTAATCCCGGAAGCCTCCGTCTTCCATCACGGTGGCGAGCCAGGGCGGCCGGTTGGCGAGCGCTTCCACCTGCAACGGTTCCTCGATCTGGAGGATAGAATCCGAGCGCAGCCAGCAGCCTTCCCGCACGCAGACGTCCAGCACCTGCCGGTTTCCGGTGCGGCCGATATCGGGCTGCGTGTTGACCGCGAGCGGCGTCTTCTTCCAGGCCTCCAACTGCATCCTGGTGATCTCCATCATCGTGCGCTCGGCGGTGAGGTAATTCGGGAACGGGTTCGGGAAGCGGCCGGTGTGCCCCTCTCCCCAGAACCCGTACATCATCAGATCCATGAATTCCATCTGCGCGCTGCCGTCGAATTTCTCAGCGAGCAGTTCGTTCAACTCCCGGAATGCTTTGAGAAACTCCGGATGATCGTAGCGGGGTTCGCGATATTGGCCGCCCCCCTCAATGGGGCCGATGTTGACGAGCGGAACCTTCGATAGCAGGAAATCCGGCATGGCGAGCTGCTTCGGCTGGAACTCCGGGTTTGAAAGCTGCACCCGGAACGCGACCCGCTGCTTGTAGGTCTTCGCCGCGTCAAAGGTAAGCTTCCAGATCGGGCTGAGGTCCAGCTTCCCTGGTGTCTTCTGCACATCGCGCCAATCGCAGCGAATGTAAAGAACATCCACGAAGGGCAGGGACGCAAGGCTTTCGACGTGGTCTTCGAGTGTCTGCTTGCCGGCCCGCGCGGCGAGCGAGGGCCCGCCTTCTTCCCACGTGTACCCACACAGGCCCACGCCGAAATTCCGGACCGGGGCGGAGGATTGCGTGGTGGCGGCCAGAGTGCGCCAGCCATCGTCCTGCTCGATCCCGAAAGGACCCTGGTTGAGGCGGTTGACCGGCTTTGGACCGGGTCCAAAATCGTACCCGGCCCAAAGATGATCCGGCGTGTCCGCGGAGCAAATGGGCAAAGCGGCGGAGGCGGCGAGCGCCGCCCCCGCGCCAAGCAGGCTTCTTCGACTGAATCGATCGAATGGCAAGGTCATGTCAGAATGCTATCCTAAGCCCGAATTGAATCTGCCGCATGGGGCTTGCGAGCGAGGTGATCACCGCCGCTCCACCAGCACCGCGCTGAAAGAATTGTACGACTTCGCCGGGGCGCTCGAGCGACGGTAGTAGGGGCTCACATTTGAGGCAAGGGCCACCTCCGGTATGAGGCCGCTTTCCGGCACGATCTTGCCTTTAGCCGCCTTCGTTCACGACAAGAAGAAAGCTTGGACGTGGGGCATCGAGGGTGTCGAGGCAACTCGCAAGAAGGGGCTCGGGAATTCTCACAGGCACTCGATGCGATGACGAACGCAAGGGCCGGGAATGGGCCAATGCCCGGAGCTGATTCCGAGGCAGAGAAGTTGTATAACAGGAATATCAGAGAGTAAACTCTGGATATAGCGGGAGATCTGAAAATGATGGCATCCGGGCGGAGAGATTGGTTTAAGCAGACGGGTTTAGGTGCGTTGGGCGTGACCATGCTACGCACGCGTGCCGAGGCGAGAGCGGTCGTGAGCGGAAAGCGCCCGCGCAATATCATATTCATGGTGTCCGACGGAATGAGCGCCGGCGTGCTCACGCTTGCTGAGCTGGCGTCGCGGGCTGTAAACGGGAGACCGACGGAATGGGTACGGCTGCTGCGGGATGCGTCGGTCACGCGAGGATACTTCGATCAAGCTTCGCTCAATAGCAGCGTTACGGATTCGTCCGCGGCGTCCTCCAGTTGGGGGTCTGGCTCTCGGGTCGCCAATGGCGCATTGAACACCTTACCTGACGGCACTTCTCTCACCACGTTGGCGGAACTGGCGCGCGGGAGAGGGATGCGCGTTGGCCTGGTGAGCACCACATCCATCTGGGATGCCACGCCCGCCGGTTTCGCGGCAAGTGTCCCGAAGCGCTCCGCGAAGGACCTGATTGTCGAGCAGTATCACCATCGTGTGGACGTGCTGCTCGGCGGAGGACGCGAAGCATTCCTCGCTGACAAACGCGCGGACCGGAAGGATCTGCTGGCCGCTTACCGGGAGAGCGGCTATCGCGTGGCCGTAACGAAAGCGGAACTGGCGAAGGTGAAGGCGGGCGACCGGCTGCTCGGGCTATTCGGGGAAGGGCAACTGCCCTACTCCATTGACCATGTCAGGGACGCAGAGGCAAGGCGAAACATACCCACCCTGGCCGAGATGGCTTCGATGGCGCTGGCCGCGCTTGCAAACTCGCCCAAGGGATTCCTCTTGCAGTTGGAGGGGGCTCGGATCGATCATGCCGCGCACGCCAACGACGCGGCGGCGCTCATCCAGGACCAGTTGGCGTTTGACGCCGCCATCGCGGTTGCGCTCGAATTCGCGCGGCGGGATCGCAACACCCTGATCGTGCTGTGCACGGATCACGCAAACTCGAACCCTGGCTTGCGAAGCATGGGGGGCGCGAACGGCACGAGCGACGAGTGCCTCGTCCGCGCGGTTGCGGCGAAGGCCTCATTCACGGCGATCGCGCGGCAGTTGGGCAACCGGGCCGATTACACGATGGAGGAGAGCAAGGCTTCCGATGCGCGTAGCACTCCGGCGTCGCGCGTCTCCCGCGTCATCCGGGAGGCGTATGGCGTTGACCTCCCCGCCGCCCACGCGAATGCGATCGCCCGCGCTGCATCCGGGGAGAAAGGAATCTCGCTCAACGTCCAACAGGACACCCTTGCCGGCGTTCTCGGACAAGTGCTGGCCAATGTGACCGGGGTCGGCTTCGTGGGCACAAGCCATACGGCGGACTATGCCACGTCCACTGCGGTGGGGCCGGGGCAGGAGCGCTTTGAGGGTCTGCTGCGCAACACGGATGTCTTCGCGCATTTGACGCAGCTGATGGGCGCCCCCTTTAAGAACCCGACGGCCGAGGAAACGCAACGGAAAGTCTCGCGGACCGTGGAGGCCGAGCCGGCTGTTTGGGCGGTCTAGCGCTGGGGTAGCGCTCAATCGCCCGGCGACATGCCCTTGATGCGCATGTAGGTCACGACGTTGCCGTAGTGCAGAAATGTGTGGCCGAGAAGATGGCTGAAGTAGTAGCTCTTCTCCCGGGGGCCATTGGCGGTGGGAACGGTCTCCGCCAGCGTCGCGTCGGAAGAATGAGCGAAGACGTCTTCGCAATAGGCGAATGCCGCGTTGAGCTTCGCAATCACTTCCGCTTTCGGGCTTTCCGCCGTCACGTCCACCTTCGGCGCGGAACCCGGCTTGCCCGCGGCGCTGGAGCAAATGCTGTAGGAGGCGCCGGCGATGTGGAGAAACATGCGGCGCAGCGTAAAGACCTCCGGTGTGGGACGGAAGCCATAAATGTCCTCAGGCGCTTTGTTCGCCGCCTTGAGCACGGACGCCTTTGCAGCAGAGAACTCGCGATGCATTCCGGCTAGCGCGGGGTTCTGGGCGAGGCAGGCAAGGGTTGCCAATAGGACGAGCAGAGACAATCGGACCACGATCGTTGCGATGGACATGGGGAAATTTCTCCAGGGGAAAGAGTGAGGCCCGGCCGGGCAGCCAAGCGCTATTCAGCCAGTATACTGCCGCGCCGGGGTGGCGGCGCGGTTGCCTCGGGATAGAATAGAAATGCCGCGCTGCATTCTCGCGACGGATGCGCGCCAAAGGAGTGTGTTCATGCCGCCATCCCGCCGTCGATTCCTGAGGAACGCAGCCAGCGCCGGCTTAGCGCTTCCCGCCTTCGCGCAAACGGGATTGTCGCCGAACGATCGCGTGCAGATCGCGACCATCGGAATTGGAGGCATGGGTTTCGGCGACACGCGCAATGCGCTCAAGGATCCGGGCGTGGAGCTGGTGGCCGTATGCGACCTCTACACCGGGCGGCTGGAGCGGGCGAAGGAACTTTTCGGTGACGGCATCGCCACCACGCGGGACTACCGGGAGATTCTGGCGAGGCCGGACGTGGATGCGGTCATCATCGCGACCCCGGACCACTGGCATGTACCCATCGCCAAGGAGGCCCTGAAGGCGAAGAAGGACGTCTATCTCCAGAAGCCAATGGTCCACAAGATCAGTGAGGGCAAGGGGCTGATCGAGGAAGTGCAGCGCGGAAAGCAGATCCTTCAGGTGGGCAGCCAGTACGTGACTTCCTCCATTTACAAGAAGGCGCGCGAGATCATCCAGAGCGGGCAGATCGGCCAGTTGACAATGGTGGAAGCCTGGCTCGACCGCAATACCGCCACGGGCGCCTGGCAATACACCGTGCCGCCCGATGCCGGCCCCGAGACCGTCGACTGGGACCGCTTCCTGGGCAGCGCGCCGAAACGCCCCTTCGATGCCACGCGATTCTTTCGCTGGCGCAATTACAACGATTACGGCACGGGCTTGGCCGGCGATCTATACGTGCACCTGCTTAGCGGTTTGCACTTCGCCACCAATTCCAAGGGGCCGTCCAGCGTCTATTCCACCGGCGGCTTGCGCTATTGGAAAGACGGCCGCGACGTGCCCGATGTGATGCTGGCGTTGTTCGATTATCCCGAATCGCCGGAGCACCCGGCCTTCAATCTGGCCCTGCGAGTGAACTTCAAGAGCGGCGTGCCGGACGAGCGCTTTGGTTTCCGCTTTTGTGGCACGGAAGGAAGTTTCACGACAAGCTACGACACGCTGGAGATGGTCCGCACGCCGGATGAGAGCGCGCCGGGCTATACGATCGGCACGTTCACCAAGGCGACGCAGGAAGCGTTTCTCAAGGATTACAACGAGAAGTATCCGGAAATGGTGCGGCAAAACCGTGGCCGCGTGGTGGAGAACAGCGAGTATAAGGCATCCGAAGGCTATAGCGCCCACGTCGCCCACCATGAAGCGTTCATGAGCGCGGTGCGCACACGCAAGCCGGTGGTGGAAGACGCGGTCTTCGGCTTCCGCGCGGCCGGCCCCGCACTGCTCTGTAATGAGAGCTACTACAAGAAGAGCATTCTGTATTGGGACCCCGCGGAGATGCAGCAGGCGCGTACCTAACACACGCGTTCGCTGAGGATGTTCGCGCGGTTCGCGCGATTGCTGAGGATGTTCGCGCACTCCGCTAAGCTTCGCTGAGTGCGGGTGCGAGCGTTGCGGCGTGGGGCGAGGCCGCTCCATCGCTGGGTTGCCTGCCGCCGTGTTGCCCGGTGCCGGATTGAGCCGGTCCGGGTGCGAGCTTCGGCGTCGCGTTCCCTTTGGGTTGTAACGCGGGGCCGGCAAGCCGGACGGCTTTCTTATTTCCCACCGCGGCGAGATGCGCCTCAAATTTGGGCTTTCCATTCAGCAGCACTTCGATGGGGCGGGTGGCCGGATAATCGAAGGCGATCACATCGCCCACCTGCATTTTGAGGATATTGCGCACCGAGATGGTGGGGCCTTCGAGCTGTGCGCGTACGCTTAGTGGCGAAGTGGCGGCCAACGTCGCCATGCGCATCATTTCCTCGCTGCTCGGTTCGCTCTTGCGTACACTCCAGCGCTGGTCGAACTTCTGCCGTAGCATCTTGATAATGATGGCGGGCACTCCGAAGTTGAGCATGCCGGTGTTGTTCCCGATCTTGACCTCCACGCCCACCGCCACGACGGGTTCGTTCGGGGAGAGCGTCTGCACAAGCTGCGGCTCCGTCTCCAGGCTCTCCATTTTCAGATCGAAATTGGCAACACTCGTCCAAGCCTCGCGCAAGTCGCGGAGAATGATACGGAGCGCCCCGTCGAGGACGGCTTGTTCGATCTCCGTGATCTCCCGCTTGAGGGTCTGTGCCTGTGTGCCGGGACCGCCCAGCAGGATCTCAATAATGGGAAAGGCGAGCGTGGGGTTGAATTCAAGAATCCCCTTCCCTTCAAACGGCCGCAGGGAAAGTACCGCTAGGCAGGTGGGGGAAGGAAAGCACTGGATGAACTCGGCATAGCTCAGTTGCAGCACGGATACCAGGTGCACCATGACATACGCGCGGAGATAGGCCGAAAGACTGCTTGCCAGATTGCGGCAGAAATTCTCATGCAGCAGATGGATTTCGCGGAGTTGATCTTTGGGAATTCGGTCCGGCTGACGGAAATCGTACGTAGAGGCGGCCACGGGGGTATGTCCACCTCCACCCGCGCCCTGCGCCATCTTCTTGAAGACGTGGTCAATTTCATCTTGGGAAAGGACACGATTCTGGGCCATCGACGCGGGTTCTCCGATAGGAGCGGAATCGGCGTAATGTGCGCCGGACTTTAGGGTGGCGGACGACCAACCAAGGCAGGCGGGCGAAAGCGGGCGGGAGTTAATGAGAGAACGTCGTATCCGCCCGCTTCCGGCCCCAGATGAAATAGATCACCAGGCCGATCACGAGCCAGATCACAAAGCGAAGCCAGGCTTCGAGCGGTAGGCCCGTCATCAGAATCAGGCAGGTGGCGATCGAGAGAATCGGGACCACGGGTGAGAAGGGCACGCGGAAGCGCCGCGGCCGGTCAGGGTCTCTCTTGCGCAGCACCAGTACACCGGCGGCCACCAGCACGAAGGCGAAAAGCGTGCCGATGCTCGAAAGATCGGCGAACGTGCCGATATCCCAGATACCCGCGGGAATTCCCACGAAGAGTCCGGCCACCCAGGTACTGACGTGCGGAGTCTTGTACTTTGGGTGGACGCGGGAAAACGCCCCTGGCATGAGGCGGTCCCGGGACATGGCAAACCATACCCGGGCCTGGCCGTATTGGAAAACAAGCAGCGAGGAAATCATCCCGATCAGCGCGCCGATGCTGACGATCCGGCGTACGTTGTGATAGCCGAGGTCTTTGAGCGCGTTCGCTACGGGAGCCGCATTCGACAGGGTACGCCAATCCACAATGCCGGTGAGCACCGCTGCCACGCCCACATAGAGCACCGTGCAGATGAGCAGAGTGCCGATGATGCCGATGGGCACGTCGCGCTTGGGGTTCGTGCACTCCTCGGAAGCGGTGGAGACGCTATCGAAGCCGATGTAAGTGAAGAAAACGATGGCCGCTCCGGTAATGACGCCGGTGAAGCCATTGGGCATGTAGGGTGTCCAATTGGCGGGGTTCACGGCGTCCACCGCGCCGAAAATGAACACGAGCACCGCGCCCACTTTGATGGCGACCATGATGTTGTTCGTGCGGGCGCTTTCCCGGACGCCCCTCACGAGCAGCCAGGTGAGCACCATCAGCACGATGAACGCGGGCAGGTTGAACCACGCGCCCGTCGCGGCTCCGTTCGCGAACGCCGGGGTGGTCAACTGCATGGGGAGCGTGATGCCGAAGACGCTATCGAAGACATCGGCCAGATAGGCCGAGAAGCCTACCGCCACGGCCATATTCGAGACCGCATATTCCAGGATCAGATCCCATCCGATGATCCAGGCGACGATTTCCCCGAGCGTCGCGTAGGAGTAGGTGTAGGCGCTTCCGGAGACGGGGATCATCGACGCGAGTTCCGCGAAGCAGAGCGCGGAAAAAGCGCAGACGATCGCGGTGAGCAGAAAAGAGAGGGAAATCGCCGGGCCCGCGCCAGGCCGCCCGATGGTGGAAACGGCATCGGGTCCGTAAAGCAACAGGTCCAGCACAGGAGCGTGCAGGATGGAGTTGAAGTTCATCGTCTCACCGGCGGCGGCAGTCCCGGAGAGGACGAAGATGCCGGAGCCGATGACGGCGCCAAGGCCGAGAGCGATCAGGCTCCAAGGTCCCAGCGATTTGGCGAGCCGGGAGTGAGGCTCTTCCGAGGCAGCGATCAGTTCCTGGATACTCTTGGTACGAAATAGGCTGTTCACTGGAAATGCCCGGAAAATGGAATGCGGGCGGCGCTTGGCGCCGCCCGTCCCTGAACCTGCACTCGCCCTCATGGATGAAAGCAATTCCCTGGCGAAGGCGAAGCCACGGGAAGCAATGCTGGCCGGTGAAGACGCGAGCCAGCCCGGCTAGCGCTTGGATTGGCCCTTGGAAGCCTTCCGGATCGTTCGTTTCTGAGATCCCCGGTCAACGCCCTCGGGCCGTTTGCCTTTCGGCGGCGCATTCTTCCGGGCGGTACGCTTCAGGCGTTTCCGTTCGGCGGGATCCGTAATGTGCTTGGTATTCATTTTGCGACCTTCAATCCTGCGAATTTTTCAACGAGTTTCTTGAGGCCGTGCCCTGGGAAACTGATAGTAATCTTGGCGTTCTCGCCCTCGCCTTCCCGGCGCACGATCGTCCCCCGGCC
>JADLCF010000116.1 GCA_020847315.1 Bryobacterales bacterium
GACTCTCCACCCCCGGCTCCCTCGCCCCCGTTCCCTTTCTTCAAGTTCCCGGTGGCGCATTGATAAGAATGACACATCCATTCGCCCTTGGCAACTCCACACACCGCGCTTTCTCGAAATTTCTACCGTCATTGTGACCGCAAAGCCGATACGCTTTGCTACCGCATTGATTCTAAATGGAATATATTTCGTGGAATTCTTGTCACAATTGCAGGATTTCTTTTTCACCGCAAATAATTCGGAACGCAAACGACCCTCCAGCCAACAGAATTTCCTTTGCGGACGGGTGGCGTCTTCCGCATCCATCCAAGACGCTTCCAGACAAAACGAAGGACTCCTGCCCCGAAAGTTCGGAGAGGAGCCCTTCGTATAACCTCCGCTCGCCGCCCGGTGGCTCACGGTAAATCGATGGAACACGGTGGAAGCTGAGCCGGAGCTAAAGTCCCGTGTCCACCCAGCAGCGCTTCTTGTCGCTCTCAATGATCTTCTCGAGCAGTTTCATGCCGAGAAGCCCATCGTTAAAGGTCGGATACTCCACAGCAGCGGAGGGGTCCGCCACCTTGCGATAGAAGGCGCGGTAGACGTTCTTGTGCGTATCGGCGTATCCCTCGACGTGCCCGCCGGGGAGCGATGCGTAAGTCCGCGCTTTCGGCCCAAGCAGCGACGGATCCTTCAGCAGCAGCCGGTTCGCTTCGTTCCGCTCGCCGATCCACAATTCGTTCGGCCGCTCCTGGTTCCAGATCGCGCCCCGCTTCGTGCCGAAAATTTCGATTTGGAAGCGGTTCTTGCACCCGGCAGCCAACTGCGTCACGGTAAAGGCCCCACGAGCGCGCTCGCCCAAATGCAGCAGCACGGCGCCGTAATCCTCCGTATCGATCGGCACTTCGTCGTAGTCGTCGGGGGTGAAGGTTTTACCCGCGAAGGCATCGATCGCCATCTTCGGCTTCTTGCGCGTCTTGTGGAATGTAGCCAAGTCCGCACACAGCGCCGTGATCTTCAGGCCCGTAACATGCTGGATCATATCCATCCAGTGCGAACCGATATCGCCCACGGCCCGGAGCGCACCGTTATCCTTGCGCTCGATGCGCCAGTTGTAGTCCGTGTCGTAGAGCAGCCAATCCTGCGCATACGTGCCCTGCACATTGAGGATGTCGCCAAGTTCACCGGCGGCAATCATTTCCCGGATCTGCTGCGGCAGGGGGTAATAGCGCAGGTTGTGATTCAGGCAGTTCACGGAGCCTGTTTTCGCGGCGGTATCGACGAGGTCCTGAGCCTGGGTTGCGTCGAGCGCCAGCGGCTTCTCGCACAGGACGGCCTTGCCCGCTTCCATTGCCTCTTTCGAGATCGGGTAGTGCAGCGCATTCGGCGTGCAAACGTGCACGGCCTGGATGGCTGGATCCGCGAGAACGGTCTTATAGTCCGACGTCGATTTCTCCACGCCAATTTGCCTGGCGAATCCGGACGCCAGTTCGTCGGTTAATCCAGCGATGCACGCGATATCCACGTTGCCCAGGCGGCGAATGCCTTCCGCATGCACCGCGCCCATGAAACCGGTGCCGATGATTGCTGTCTTAATTCTTGCCATTGTTGGGGTAACCTCTGTTCCGATAGGCTCCTGCCAAGCCCGCGGAAGAGGCAAAATGGCCCTCAAACAACGCGGACGGGAGCGGGGATTTCACCTCACACTGTATCGCAGTTGTTGTTAGACTGGGAGTTCTTTGAGGCCCATGATCGTTCGAATTCGTTTACGTCTGGGGCCCACGCCGAGACCCAAGGATCCCCCCAGCCTCAAGGCGTTGCCGCGGCGCGGAATTGCCTTGGCCGCGGCGGCGCTGCTATCGCCCGCCGCACTGGTCACGTTCGTGCTCAGCCTGTGGAGTCTCGCCGCGGACCTCGGCTACTCCGGAGCTTTCGGAATCCAGCACGGCGTCTTTGCACGCTGGCAAACTTGGCTGCTCGCGTCCGTCCTTCTGCAAGCCACCTCCCTGGTCTTGAACCGGTACGGCGATACGACGCTCCATTCCTAGGCGTCTGGCCTACGCATCGAGGCCGTAATGGCTTCCCACGCCGCGCGCGCCCGCTTCGAGAGCCGCTTCGTAAAACGCATCGCTTCGCCGCCGCACCTGGCGCTCTTCCCGCTCCGGAAAGGCCAAATGTTCGAGCTCGTGAAAGAGCACCGCGAGCAGGGACACGCGATATCGCAACTCGCCGTCTTCCATCGCCTCCGCGCCCGAAGCCAGGCTCGCCAGCGGACGGGGCTGCCACGCGGCGATCAGTTCATAGGCAAGATCCACTTCGCCCACGGCCAGACCGGTCTCCGCCTGCAACCGTTTGGTCACGGCGGATTCCAAGCCTCGCGGGCAGGCGTGCCCAAGGACGCCGCTGGCGTTCCGTTCCTCAAATCGGACCACCACCATCGGCGGCAATACGTCCAACACATCCCGATAGACCGTGAGCGGATCCGGCTCCATCACCGTGAGCAATTGCACCCACGCCGTCCGCAGACTCTCCGCCGCGTCCGCGCCGCGCCGCGTGCGAGGATGCCGCACCACCAGAATGGGCAAGGCGTCGAGCGACTCGAACACACGCACCTCCTGGCCGCGCACGCGGTCCCAGAGCCGACGCCACAACCCGGGCATGTAAATTTTTGGCGCGGAATGCTTCCTCACTCAATGTCTCCCGCATTCATGGTGTGCTTTCGAGAGCCGCGGAAAATCCGTTTGATATGCTGGAAAGGTCCCCCCGCAGACTCATGGCATATCGCAGCCGCAGCATGATTTCCACGTTCGGGGGCGGCCCCGTACCTCCGGCGGTCAAGTGGCTGCTCATTTCCAACACCGCGATTTACATCCTCTATTTCTTCGCGGAGATGCTGCATGCCGGGGGATTGTTCCGCCTGCTCGGTCTCTCGCCGCTGATGGTGTTGGAGTACGGGACCGTCTGGCAGTTTGTCACCTACATGTTTATCCATTCCCCTACGGGAATTGGGCACATCTTGTTCAACATGCTGGCCCTTTGGCTGTTCGGGTCGGACCTCGAACGCGATTGGGGCACGCGCTTCTTCACGAAGTATTACCTCCTGTGCGGAATCGGGGCCGGCGTCATGGATCTGGTCATCCGCGTCGTCTTCGACATCCAGAAGAACGTGCTGATTATCGGCGCGTCCGGCGCGATCTTCGGATTGCTTCTCGCATTCGGCATGCTCTATCCGAATCGGACGATCTTATTCATGCTTCTGTTCCCGATTCAGGCCAAATACTTCGTCATGATCATCGGCGGCATCGCGTTCCTGATGTCGTTTCAATCCGGCGACGGCGTGAGCCATGTCACGCATTTAAGCGGCATGCTCTTCGGCTTTCTCTACCTCAGCTCCCGACGGCGCCGCTTTCAACTCGTCCCATACATCCGTGAGGAGTATCAGGCCTACAAGCTGCGCCAGGCGAAGAAAAAGTTCCAGGTCTACATGCGGAAGCGGGATAATGACGAGGACCGATGGGTCAATTGAGCGGGCGGATTCAGCCGCCGCGTCTCTGCGAATTCCGCCCGGCCGCGCAGTTCCCCATCCATTCCGCTCTCAAGTCCCCTCAGCGGAATGCCGCTTGCTGCAATCCAGCTTGTGAACCTTTGGCGGGCTTGGCCGCATCCCCGATAATAGAGTGACGATGTTCCGCACAATCCGGGAACAAATCGAGACGATCCGGCTGGAAGACCCGGCGGCAAAGAGCATCCTGGAGATCCTGTTCTGCTACCCCGGCATGCAGGCGATCCTCTTCCACAAGGCATCCCATTGGCTTTACCTCAAGCGGCGTTACGTGCTCGCAAGGATGGTTAGCCAGACCGCACGCTTCCTTACCGGCATCGAGATCCACCCCGGCGCGACCATTGGCCGCCGGTTGTTTATTGACCACGGCATGGGAATCGTCATCGGGGAAACCACGGAAATTGGCGACGACGTGCTGCTCTACCAGGGCGTCACGCTCGGCGGCACCGGCAACGAAAGAGGCAAGCGCCATCCGACGCTCGGCAACGAGGTCGTGGTGGGGGCAGGCGCCAAGGTACTCGGCAACATCACGCTGGGCGACTGTGTCAAAGTCGGGGCGGGTTCCGTCGTCGTGAAAAACGTCCCCCCGAACAGCACCGTGGTGGGCATTCCTGGCCGTGTCGTAAAGAGCATGGGCGAAAAAATCGCCACGCTTGCTCACGGCGACTTGCCGGACCCCGAAGGGCAGCGCATCGATGATTTGATGCGGCGGCTCCAGGTGCTCGAACTGCACGTGAAGAGCCTTGAAGCGGATCACAAAGCTCCGTGCGAAACGGATGCTCCCTTCCCCGCGAACGAGCGTAGCCCTTCCCATTAACACCTGATTCGTGCGCTCCGCGCGGCCTCCCGGTCGAACGCGAATGTGAAGCTGTTTTCCGCCACCCGCTTCAACTCCGTCTCGCAAAATCCATACGCTCGGTGCGCGATCTGAAACTCCCCGTTCAACGATGTATGGAACATCGCCGGATCGTCGGTATTCAACACCACGGGCACGCCGGCATCAAAGAGGCGCCGCAGCGGGTGCGCCTCGAACGACGCCACCACCCCCGTCAGCACGTTGCTTGAAATGGAAATCTCCAACGGAATCCGCCGCCCTGCGAGATGCCGTAGCAACACCGGGTCTTCCACCGCGCGAATGCCATGGCCGATCCGCTCCGCACCGCCTTCGAGCGCCTCCCATATCGATTGCGGCCCGGTGGACTCCCCCCCATGCACCGTCAGCCCCAGCCCGGCCGCCCTGGCCTTCGCGAAAACACCGCGGAATCGCCGCGCAGGCCCCAATGCTTCATTCCCGCCGATCCCGAAGCCCACCACGCCACGGGAACGATTGCGGATGGCCAACTCCAACACCTGCTCGGCATCCTCCACCGGAAACTGGCGAATCGCATCGAAGATCCAGCGCACCGGGAACGGCGCCTCCGCGGCCACCTCGGCCAGAGCGTCAAAGGTCGCGCCGGCGTCCTGCCGTTTCCAAAGTAGAACTCCCACGGATAACATCACCTCCGCATAGCGCACGTTCTGCTTCGCCAGCGCCGCGAACAACTCCCGCGCGACGAGTGCGTAGTCTTCGGGCTGCCGCAAATGCTGCGCCACCCATTTGAAGCTTTGGAGAAAATGCGGAAAGTCGTCGTAACGATATTGGGCGCGAATCTCATCCAGGCTCAGATCAGGGCGCAATCTCAGCAGGGTTTCCGGCTCGAGCGAACCCTCGAGGTGCAGGTGAAGTTCGGCTTTCGGCATTTCGCTGATCCAACCTGCAATCGACAACTGCATCCCGCCTTCCGTTGATACTGCGATAATAGCCGGAATGACACCTGAAGGCATGGAAGCGATCGTTGGCGGATATCATGGAGACCCGTTTCGCATTCTGGGTCCTCATTCGATTTCAGAAGGAAAGGCCAAGACCGCGGTCTGGACGGTTGTCACCTTTCAGCCTCAGGCTGCTTCCGTGGAGATCCTGCCCGGAGTGTCCACCGGCTCCAAGACGACCTCCAAGCCGCCCGCCCCACAGCCCATGGATCGGGTCCACCCACACGGCATCTTTATCCATAAAGGAAACGCGACGCCCGGGAATTATCGCTTCCGCATCACGGATTACAGCGGCAACGCCACCGAAGTCGAAGATCCCTACCGCTTCCCTCCGCTGATGAGCGATTTCGACATCCACCTTCATGGGGAGGGCACGGATTCGGAAACCTACAACAAAATGGGCTCCCACCTCGCCGAAGTGGAAGGGGTCACCGGCGTCCGCTTTACCGTTTGGGCGCCAAACGCGGAGGTCGTGTTCGTCGTAGGCGATTTCAATGATTGGGACCCACGCCGCAATCCCATGCGCCTTCGCAACGGCGGCATCTGGGAAATCTTTATTCCCAACGTGGGCACGGGAACCTCGTATAAGTATTTCGTCAAGTCGAAATACCACGGTTACCAGCAATTAAAGGCAGATCCCTACGGCTATTACATGGAGGTACCGCCGAAATCCGCCTCCATCGTCTGGGACATCGACGCCTATGAGTGGAACGATGCCGCGTGGCTCGAAGAGCGCGGGCGCAAGGATTGGCTGAAGGAACCCATATCGCTTTACGAAGTGCACCTCGAAAGCTGGATGCGCGACCCCGAAGGCAACCCGCTCACCTACCGCGAACTCGCCCGCACGCTGATCCCTTACGTGAAGCAGATGGGCTTCACGCACATCGAACTGTTGCCCATCGCGGAACACCCCTTCAGCGGATCCTGGGGCTATCAGGTGGTGGGTTACTTCGCCCCCACCGCGCGCTTCGGCACGCCGGACGACTTCATGTACTTCGTCGATCAGTGCCACCAGAACGGCATCGGCGTGTACGTGGATTGGGTGCCCGGCCACTTCCCCAAGGACGCCCACGGCCTCGCCTACTTCGACGGCACCCACCTTTACGAACACTCCGACCCCCGCCTTGGAGAGCATCGCGATTGGGGCACGCTGATCTTCAATTACGGCCGCAACGAGGTGAAAACCTTTCTCGTCTCAAACGCCCTGTTCTGGCTGAAGAAGTATCACATCGACGGGCTGCGGGTGGATGCCGTCGCCTCCATGCTCTATCTCGATTACTCCCGCAAGGCCGGCGAATGGATTCCGAACCGTTACGGAGGCAATGAGAACCTGGAGGCGCTCGAAGTGTTGCGCCGCTTCAACGAACTCGCGCATCAGGTACCCGGCGCGGTGACGGCGGCCGAAGAGAGCACGGCTTTTCCCGGTATCTCCCGCCCCGTCTACCTGGGCGGTGTGGGCTTCACGTTCAAATGGAACATGGGCTGGATGCACGACATGCTCGCCTACTTTGAGCGCGACCCCATCTTCCGCAAGTTCCATCAAAACAACATCACGTTCAGCATGCTCTATGCGTTCAGCGAGAACTTCATCCTGCCTATCTCACATGATGAAGTGGTGCACGGCAAGCGCTCGCTGATGGGGAAGATGCCCGGCGACGAATGGCAGCGCTTCGCTAACGCCCGCGCCTTCTTCGCCTACATGTGGACCCATCCCGGCAAGAAGCTCATCTTCATGGGCAGCGACGTCGGCCAGTATGAGGAGTGGGATTCCTCCCGGAGCGTCCGCTGGGAACTTCTGCAGTGGGGCTATCACCGCGGCCTCCAATCCACGCTGCGGCGGCTGAATGAGCTATACCGCTCGGAGAAAGCCCTCCACCAAGTGGAATTCCATTGGTCCGGTTTCGAATGGATTGACATCAACGACGTGGAAAGCTCCGTCATCACCTTTCTGCGGCGCGCCGAAGATCGCAACGATTTCCTGGTGGTGCTCTGCAACTTCACGCCCGCTGTCCGCCACGGATACAGCGTGGGCGTGCCCGAAGGCGGCATCTACGCGGAGATCTTCAACAGCGACGCCACCGAGTTCGGCGGCAGCGGCGTGAGTAACGGAGATTACCTGGAGGCCCGGCCTCAGCCGATGCACGGCCGCCCCTTCAGCGTCACCGTTACACTCCCGCCGCTCGGCGTAGCCGTTCTAAAGCGGAGGCCCTGAGACTCCCGCAAATTGCGCACATTGCGGCACGCCGCCCGCGACCCCGGGAGCGCATGCGCCGGTCCCGGTCTGGCTGGGCGAAGGGCCGCTAAACGGCGTCTCCCTCTGGCTGCCTCTCCATTCGTTCATGCACTCTTTCACTCTCGGAAGCCGCCCGGCGCGACGCGAGCATCCTCGCCAGCGACGCCAGCGATGTGCTGAAGCGATCTTCCGTGCGCAACTCCTCGGAAACCGTGCCCCGGTTGCGAGCGGATACCTGGTATTTCATCCTGAAAATCCTCCACTGGCCAAACGTATCGGCGCTGCGAAGGAAATCGATTAGGAACACTGGTACTGGACCCTTTCCTGTATGAACCCCGGCACCCACCCCGCGAAGCCGGGCGCCCAAACCGCACAAATGGCAATTAGCCCGCCTCCCCGCCCCAGAGTGGCGGAGCAAGCAACCAAGCAACCCAAAACGCCCCCAAGCCCCGCCCCACTTTCGTGTAGAATGGAGGTTACGCCACCCTAGCTCAGTTGGTAGAGCGACTGATTCGTAATCAGTAGGTCGTCGGTTCGACTCCGATGGGTGGCTCCAGAAGATTCATGGAGTTATGGGCGATTCGGCGGAAACCGAATCGCCCTTTCAATTTCGGCCTTTCTGGCGTTTCAGTGGCCGGATTGCGCTTGAATAGGCTCGATGAATCGGACTTCGAGAAGAAATGGGAGGGAGTTCCCCCTTCCAGACCATCTTCCTGATCCCTGCTCCCGCTCGCCGCGAGGCATTGGGAGCCAATTGTTTTAGCCCCAACTCCCTCAGACTTCCTGCGTGCAAACGGTGCTCGCCTCTTAAGGCCATGCCCTTCGGGCGCGCGATGCGCGGCCTTGACAGGCTGTGCGCCGCTGGGACACCAGCGATGAAATCAGCGGGACCTTGCCACCGGAGGTCCAAGTTGGCCATGATCGGAGCTTCGCGAAGTTCGCCGCTCCTCGAATTCCGATTGCGACGCCCGTGTTCCCGGTCCGCATCACCGAGTCCCGCCATTCTACAGAATGGACGGCGGATCGCATCGAGATCTTCCTTGACGCGCAAACCAGGCATGGCAAGCCTGAGCGAGAGTAGCCCGGAACCCAAAGCCGGACCGAGCGCCGGGATCGCCAAGGATGCGATTCCCGTACAACCTAAGCTCCGGGTTCCGATTCGTCTCAAGTATCACCCAATGGGCTGCGCATGAGACCCAATATCCGTGGAGCGCTGAAAACCTCGTGCGGTTGAGATTTGGATGCCGAAAAATCACCATGCGTGAGGCTTCGCGAAATCATATCCGCACGCGCTCCCCCTATCCTTGGTTTGCTAGCGGGGTCCGGCGCCGGGCACAACTCTGGAGACCACGGCCTCTGCCTCGCCCCGCGCGAAGCGCATGGAAACGGGCATTCCCGCAGCCAACGACGACGAATCTCGCACCAATCCGCCATCGTTCGTCCGAACCAGCGCATAGCCCCGGCTGAGAATCCCCACCGGGCTCAGCGATGCGAGACGGGATCGAAGCAGGTCCGCTCGGTGCTGCGCTTCGGACAACGTACGCCCCGCCATTTCGCGCAGGTTCCGCTCCCGTTCCTCGATTCGCGCGCGGAACTGCGCGAGGTTTACCCGCAGGTCCAATCCTGCCAGGCGGGCCGTGTTTGCCTCCAGTTGCTTGCCCGTCTTGGTCAAGTTGGCGCGGCTCGCATCGCGGAGCCGGAAATCCAGGTCGTCCAGGCGTTGCGCGCCGGACGTGAGACGGCGGTGCACCAGAGTCTCTGCTCGCTGTGTAGCGACGGATTCAAGGCGCCGCCGCTTTCGCAGCAGGGCGAAATCCTGGCCTTGTTTCAGCCGGCGCGCCAGGGAATCGACGCTCGCCAGCAGATCGTCCCGGTTGGGAACGACCAGTTCCGCGGCGGCCGAAGGCGTGGGAGCGCGGAGATCGGCGACGAAATCGGCAATGGTGAAGTCGGTCTCATGGCCGACGGCGGAGACCACCGGCACGGCGCAGGCGGCGATGGCGCGCGCGACCACCTCTGTATTGAAGCTCCACAGGTCTTCGAGAGAGCCCCCTCCGCGGCCGACGATCACGACCTCCGCCCACGGGTTCTCCGTGAACCAGCGGAGACCGTCCGCGATTTGTTCCGGCGCGCCCTCGCCCTGCACCAGAGAGGGATAAATTCGCACGGAGAGCCCTGGGCAACGGCGCGAAAGAATTTGCAGAATATCCTGAATGGCTGCGCCGGTGGGGGAGGTGACGATCCCGATGCGGCGCGGTAGATGGGGAAGGCTTCGTTTCCGCTGCGGGGAGAACAGACCCTCCGCCGCCAGCTTGGCCTTCAATTGCTCAAACGCCAACTGGAGCGCGCCGAGCCCTCTCGGCTCCAGAGCCTCCACGAGGAATTGGTATTGCCCGCGCGCCTCATAGACGCCGATCCTTCCGCGCGCCGAGACCGCGATACCTTCCTCCGGGAGAAATCGCAGCATGCGCGCCGCTCCTCGAAAGCAAACGCATGGGAGCGTGGCGTCTCCATCTCGAAGGCTGAAATAGAAATGCCCTTGCCGCGATGCCTTCACATCGGAGATTTCCCCCTCCACCCAAATACCAGTGAACTCCACCGCTAGCAGGTCGGCAATCTCGCGGGTGATCTCTCTTATCGTGTAGCGCCGCTCCGCGGGCTGGAACAAAAATCGTTGCTGGAGGTCGTCCATATCGCTTTTAATAGAAACTGTGAATGGGGCATAGAAGCAGCGCTAGAGGATAGCTAACTCATGCGCCCACAATCGCTTAAGCCAGCGCAAACCGGGTTTGACCGGCCCTCGTTTTTCGGTTACGGTAAGTCTTTACCGCTTCGCAGTTTTCCTGATTCAACCCAATCGTTCTGGAGGAACCATGACCCCAAAAGAGGTATTGGCCTTCGCCAAAGAAAATGGCGCGGTCCAGTTTGATGTTCGTTTCGTCGACATCCCCGGTCTCTGGCATCACATATCCTACCCCATCAGCC
>JADLCF010000117.1 GCA_020847315.1 Bryobacterales bacterium
ACGCAGACAGCGGGCGCGCGGAGCTTCGACTTTGGTTCCTGCGAGCCCGATATCTATGCCGTGAATGCCTACAAGTGGATGAACAGCCCGCCGGGAGCGGGCTTCATGCTGGTTCCTGCGCGCACGCGGGAATGGCTTGCACCGGCCACGATCGGGTGGCGTAGCGATCGAAACTGGCGGAACGTGAACCATCTCCACGACGGCAAGCCGGCCTTCGCGGAATCCGCCGAGCGCTATGAGGGGGGCATGCTTCCCTTCATGAATCTCTTTGCCATGGGGGAATCGATTCAGCTGCTGGCCGAAGTGGGGTTGGCGGAGGCCGAGAATCGGGTGCTGCACCTGGCCGCGCTGATCCGGGAAGAACTGCGGGCCGTGGGCGCGGTTCCGCTGGGGGATGAGAACCCCATGGCCAACGGGCACATCGTGGCCGCGCGGCTACCCGGCGCAGATCCGGGAGAGATTGCGCGGAAGCTCGAAGCGGAGGATGTGCTCGTTTCCGCGCGGACCGGATTTCTGCGCGTGTCGCCCCACTATTACAACGACGAATCCGACGTGAAGGGCTTCGCGGTTGCGCTGCGAAAGGCGCTGAACCATGGCGGATGATGCCTCTCTCACCGCGGCGGCGCGTGCCGGGTTGTTGCGAGCCACCCGCCCGCCCAAACCCGCATACCCCGGCTTTTTCGTGACCTTTGAAGGGACGGACGGTTCCGGCAAGGGAACGCAGATCGATTTGCTCGTGGAACGGCTGCAAGGCGAGGGCAGGGATGTGGTAGTGAACCGGGAGCCCGGAGGCACGGCGATCGGGAGGCAGATTCGGGCGATTCTGCTCGATTCCGCGAATACGCATCTGCAGCCCACCGCGGAACTGCTGCTTTATTTCGCCAGCCGCGCGCAGGCCGTGGAAGAGGTGATTCTTCCCGCTCTGCGTGCGGGCAGCGTGGTGATCAGCGACCGCTTCACGGATTCCACCACCGTGTACCAGGGCGCGGCCCGCGGTCTGGGCGTGGAAGTGGTGGAGTCGCTCGATGCGTTGAGCTGCCAGGGGCTTGTGCCGGACCTCACCATCCTGCTCGATATCGATCTCGATACAAGCATCGCCCGCGCGTCGGCCCGGAATGCCGAAAGCGGCAGCAGGGAAACGAGAATGGATGACGAATCCAGGGAGTTTCACGCGAAAGTCCGGGAGGGATACCTGGCTTTGGCGCGGATGCACCCGGAACGAATTCGCGTAGTGAACGGCAACCGGGATTCGGAAAGCGTTGCCAGGGAGATTGCGGAACTGCTCGAAGGCGGCCCCGGCGGCAATGGCCCTGGTTTGCGAGGATAGGGGAGGGCTGAGAAAGCCCGGCGGCAATATGGTTAGCGAAGCACGAGATCGTTCACGGCGCATCGAAGATTTCGCGGGGAACGCGCCCACGCGCGCCCTACTCGAAGGCATCGCGGTGACGGGGCGAATTCCGCACTCGATCCTGCTGTGTGGGCCGGAGGGGGTCGGGAAGGCCACGCTCGCGAGGCGCTTCGCGGGGCTTCTGCTGGGTGATGCGGAGAAGATCGAAGCCGACGACCTCTCGTTGCCGGCGAACCGGGAGCGCCTCGAAGAACGGCTCGCTCTGGCTTCGGATAAGCGAGCGGACGATCCCGTGTTTTTCGCATCGCATCCGGATTTTCTTACCTTTCCTCCGGAAGGCCCGCTGCGCCAGATTTCGATCCAGCAGATGCGGCTGATGAAGGAGCACGCTCAGTTCAATCCGCTGAAGGGCTCGCGGCGTGTGTTCCTGATTGACGAAATCGACCGCGCGAATGAACAGGCCGCGAATTCGTTGCTGAAGATTCTCGAGGAACCTCCGCCGTTCCTGCTGATCATCGGCACGACCACCAATCCGTATGAGTTGCTACCGACCATCCGGTCGCGCTCCGTCTTGCTGTTTCTGAACCGCCTCACCGATGAGGAAGTGCGAGACGTACTGCGCGCGAAGGGCGTGTCCCCCGGCGAATTGGATGCGCGGGCCCGGCTTTCCGCGGGGTGCCCGGGAAAGGCGCTCACGCTCGACCTGGATGCCTATCGCATGCGCGCCGACGCCATGCTCACGCTTCTGGAAGCGGCCGCCAGCCGCAAGCCGTTCGGGGAGTGGCTGCGTGTTTCCGAGGGTAGCATTTCGAAGAAGGCGGAACGGTTGGAGGATTATCTGGAGATCCTCATTTCGCTGCTGCAGGACCTGCTGCATCTCCGCGCGAACGGTCCTGTGTTGCGGCATCCGGAATACCGGGCCTCCCTTGCGGCCATGGCTTCCACTCTGGAACTGGGATGGATCGTGAAAGCGGCGGCCGGCGCATCGCGAATCGACCGTCTCCTTCGCCGCAACATTCAGAAGAATGTGGCTCTCGACGATTACCTGCTGGAACTGCAGGCCGCCCTTGCCCGCGCCTGAAGCGTGTGTTAAAACATAAAACAACACCAGGATGTCTGAATAAGACTCCATGGCCTGAAAAGCCGCAATCAAAGACGGCAAGACACAGAGAAAAAATTCGGACGGGATTCAAGAGCCTTGCTAACCGCCAACAGAAAACTCATTCGCCCTTCCATGCTTGAGGTAAAAGAGCATATGCAAACCAGCAACGGAAAGCCTCACGCCGCCTCGGGGAGCGGCGGGGGGACCAAGAAGAGCGTTCCGCACGAGCAGACCAATGCGGAAAACTATTACTACGTCAAGCAGATGCAATCGAAGACACCCATGGTGGTGGTGCTTGCCGACGGAGAAGAAATTCGTGGGGTGGTCGAATGGTATGACCGCACCTGCATCAAAGTGAATCGGGAGGAATCGCCCAACCTGCTGATTTATAAGCGCAACATCAAGTATCTCTACAAGGAAGAGGAAGAACTGGGGGGCTGATCGCTCCCACTCGATTCCCGCTTCAATCGGCTGCGCCGGGCCAGGCGATATTCCCGGCGCACGCCCGCTTCTTCATAGCGCCGCTTCTCTTCTTCCGTTTCCGGGAGCACCGGGGCCACCGGCACCGGCTTTCCATTTTCGTCAATCGCGACGAAGGTGAGATATGCGGAAGTGGTGTGCCGGCGCTCCCCGGTCATCACGTCTTCCACGACGACCCTCACGCCCACTTCCATGGATGTCTTGAAAACCCGATTCACGCTGGATTGTAGCGTGATCAACTGGTTCATGTAGACGGGGTGCATGAAGTTGATGGAGTCCGCGGAGGCGGTCACCACCGGGCACCGGGCATGTTTCATAGCCGCGAGAGCGCCACAAACATCCACGAGATGCATCAGCTTGCCGCCAAGCAGGAAGCCCCAGTTGTTGGCGTCGCTCGGAAGCGCCAATTCAGCCAGGATGGCGTGCGATTCCCGGACGGGCCGGGGCGTTCGATCAATTTTCATCATGTTCCGGACCCCAGAATAGCAAACCGCTCTTTCTCCGGCGCGAACGGGCAGATCTTGAACGAGTGGCGCGTGAGGACCGGGTATGCACGAAGATTGGGGTGGCGGTCATCTCCCGGATTGGCGTATCTGTTGCGGTGGCAGCAACGCCCTGGAAAATTCTTCGATGCGGACCAAGAAAAAGATCTCCCGTGGAATCAATTGAGTAGCGAGCGTTTTGGTAGAAATTTCGAGAAAGCGCGGTGTGTGGAGTTGCCAAGGGCGAATGGATGTGTCATTCTTATCAATGCGCCACCGGGAACTTGAAGAAAGGGAACGGGGGCGAGGGAGCCGGGGGTGGAGAGTC
>JADLCF010000118.1 GCA_020847315.1 Bryobacterales bacterium
CCCCACCGTGGACACGAAGTATCCTCGTGCCCAAAAATGCTGCCCGACAAAGTTCCGCTTCCGCTCCCCATAGCTTCGCGCCAGCTGAATCGCGCTCTTGCCCTTGATGTAGCCCACCACCTGCGACTCTGCATATTCCGGATGGGGTAGGTGTCTCAATCATGTTGGCAGAGAGGGGACACCGTCCCCCGCAAAGACCTTTGGGAATGGGTCGATGAGAACATCGAGAAGCGTTCCTGGTACCTCGCCCATCTCGCAGCGCCAATATTGACACCGGGAAGCCTCGCGAGAGATATACTCATTCGGTATGGCGATCGCGAGGATGTGCAGTCCAATCTTCGAGCAAACTTCGATATTGAAGGATGGACTGGCCCAGAGAGCAGCCACAACGAAGGAAAGCGCCGCGCAATGGAGCACTTACTCGAAAAAGAAACCGAACCGACCGTGCGGAGTTGGATCACAAAATACATCGAACTGCTTGACCGGCGCGTGGAGCAAGCGAGGATCGAGGAAGAAAGAGAGTTCTAAAATCCACAACTCGCGCCCCCAGTCTGGACAGGCAACAGGTGATCGACTTAATGATCTAGCGGGCGAATGAGTTACGTCGGTTCGAACCCAACCGGCACTATGCCGCGATGGTTCTAATTGAAATTCCGCATCAGATTCGGGGAGCGGCTGGCGAAGTTCGGCTTGGAGCTACATCCGGAGAAGACGCGGCTGATCGAGTTCGGACGCTTTGCCGGGGCAAACAGGAAGGCCCGTGGAGAAGGAGACCCGGAGAAATTCGCATTCCTGGAGTTTACGCATCGATGCGGGACCGACAGGCAAGGGCGATTCGTCATCTGGCGGCAATCGGAACGCAAGAGGCTCGAAGCAAAACTGCAACAACGGAAGCAGACGCTGCGGGCGCGGATGCATGAACCGGTGGCGCAGGTGGGCGAATGGCTAACGCGAGTGCTCCGGGGCTACTACAACTATCACGGGGCGCCAGGGAACCGGGCGAGCCTGAACCGCTTCCGGGAACGGCTGATGGGCTGCTGGTGGCATGCGCCCGCAAGGCGCAGCCAGCGGGGACGCTTGGCGGCCGGGCGGAAGCAACAATTAGCCCCGCCGCGCTGCTGTCGTATTCCGCTGCCAGTTCGCCCGCTACCTCATGAACGAATACCGTCGTCGCGCCCGCCGCGAAAACCCGACATGTCCCACGAGCCGTCCACACCTCTCTTTCGCGACCGCAAGACCGTCGGAGCGGGTTGTCAAATGGCCCACAAAAGTCGAGGCTATTCCGGGGCCGGCGCGGCGAAAAGAAAGGGAACCGGAGCGGCTTCCGTGATACGCTGGCGAGTGCGGCCTCCGATGGCTGCCGTTGGATTCCCGCATCGTCCATGAAGTCTCTTAACGCACCTATTCCCCTGATGAGCGGTTCGGAGATTGACCGCACCATCGTCCGTTTGGCGCACGAAATTCTGGAGCGAACCACGGATCTTCCCTCGCTCGTGTTTGCCGGAATCCGGCGACGCGGCGTGCCGCTGGCGGAACGGCTTTCACGCAAGATCGCGGAACTCGAGAAGATCGAAATCCCCGTCGGAATCGTCGATATCACCCTTTATCGCGACGACCTCACCCAGGTGGGGCAGCAGCCCATCGTCAACAAAACGGAGATCCCGTTTCCGATTGCGGGAAAAGACGTCCTCATCGTGGACGACGTCCTCTATACCGGGCGCACCGTCAGGGCCGCGATGGACGCGCTCTTCAAGCTGGGCCGCCCGGCGCGCGTGCAGTTGCTGGTGTTGATTGACCGGGGCCATCGCGAACTACCCATCGAGGCGCAATATACGGGGCGAACGGTGGTCACCACATCGTCCCAGGTGGTCGAAGTAACGTTTCACGAGACCGACGGCGTCGATAAAGTCGTGATCGCCGGCCGGGAGGAGGAGCGCTCGTGACCGGATTGCTTGGGATTGAACCGCTGGAACGCAGCGACGTGGAGGAAATCCTTTCAAGATCCGTCCAGTTCCAGACCCCTCGAAACGAGGCTTCACCGCGCTCCGAGGCTCTGCGTGGCAAGCTGGTGGTGAACGCGTTTTTTGAGAATTCCACTCGCACCCGAGTCAGCTTTGAGATCGCGGCGAAGCGCCTGGGCGCGGATATCGTCACCATCACCACATCGGGTTCGAGCGTATCCAAGGGCGAATCGCTCGTGGACACGTTGAACACGCTGGGCGCGATGCGGCCCCATGCCATCGTCATGCGCCATGCGGCTTCCGGCGCGCCCCAGTTTCTGTCGCGGCACCTTGCCGCGCCGATCATCAACGCCGGCGACGGAACGCATGAGCATCCCACACAGGCGCTGCTCGATGCGCGCACGATTCTCGACCATCGCGAGAGCCTGGAGAAGCTGCGAGTGGCGATCATCGGCGATATCGCGCATAGCCGCGTCGCCCGCTCGAATATCCACTTGCTCTCGAAGTTCGGCGCGGAGATCGTGCTTTGCGGGCCGACGCCTCTGCTTCCGGAAACCATGCGCGAGATCGCTCCCGGCGTGAGCATTGAGCGGGACGTGCCCAGGGCGATCGAGGGGGCCGACGTGATCATGATGCTGCGCGTGCAACTTGAGCGGCAGCACGAATCGAACTTCTCCGCTACCGAGTATTTTCAGTTTTACGGACTTCGCCTGGAGCACCTGTCGCTCGCGAAGGAGAATGTGCTGGTCATGCACCCCGGGCCGATTAACCGGGGGCGCGAGATCGCTTCGGAAGTGGCGGATAGCACGCGCTCCGTGATTCTCAACCAAGTGGAGAACGGGGTGGCGGTGCGGATGGCCGTGCTCGAACGATTCTCCAGGTAAGGCAAGGGGAACATGGTGAATTTCAGCCGAATGCGAATGAGAGGATCATGTCGTCGCTAGTGATCGAGAACGCGCGGGTGGTGGACCCGGCAACCGGCTTTGACGCCGTTGCGAACGTGTACGTGGAGAACCGCACCGTGATGGCCATTGGAGAGGCGCCGCCAAACTTTCCGCGAGATGCGGCGCGGATCGATGCCGCCGGGCTGGTGGCCGCGCCCGGTTTCGTCGACCTTCATGCCCACTTGCGGGAACCGGGTTTCGATCACGTGGAGTCGATTGAAACGGGTGGCCTCGCCGCGGCAGCAGGCGGGTTCACCACAGTCTGCTGCATGCCGGATACGAAACCGGTGAACGACAACGCCGCGATCACCCGCTACATCATCGAGCGCGCTCGCGAGGGCTCCGTTCACGTGCGTCCCGTGGGAGCGATTTCCAAGGGAATGCTGAATGAGGAAGTCGCCGCCATCGGCACCATGCGGGAGGCTGGGGCCGTGGCCATCAGCGACGATGGCGGCCCTGTCATGAATGCCCGCCTCATGCGGCGCGCGATGCAGTTGGCCAAGGATTTCGGCATGCCGGTCATGACCGACTGCGAAGACCAGTCCCTTGCCGGTGGCGGCGTCATGCATGAGGGGCTCACCTCCACCAGAATGGGGTTGCGCGGCATCCCGGCGCTGGCGGAAGACGTCATCACGCTGCGCAATCTCCAGCTAGCGCGGGACACTGGAGTGAACCTCCACATTTCCCACCTCTCCACCGCCCGGAGCCTCGGCTGGGTAAAGGAAGCGCGGGAGCAGGGTATTCCCGTGACCTGCGAAGTCACGCCGCATCACCTCGCGCTTACCGATGAGATGCTGCAGTATGACGGGAATCACAAAGTGAAGCCGCCGCTTCGCCCCCCGTCGGACCGGGACGCCCTGCGGCAGGGCATCGCCGAGGGGTGGATCGACGCCATCGCAACGGACCATCAACCGCACGCGGGCAGCGACAAGATGCAGGAATTCGACCGGTGCCCGTTCGGGATTCAAGGGCTGGAGACCGCATTCGCGCTATCACTCGAGACGCTGTATCACAACCGTCTCATTTCCCTCGCGCGGCTGCTCTCGCTGTTTACCATCGGCCCCGCGAAAGCGCTCGGCCTCGCATGCGGACGCCTGGAAGCAGGGAGCCGCGCCGACATCGTGTTGCTGAACCTCGATAGCTGGTGGCAGTACGATGTGAACCAGAGCCTCTCGAAGAGCAAAAACACCCCGTTCCACGGGCGATATTTCCAGGGGCGGGTCGTCACGACGATCGTCGATGGAAAGATCGTCTGGCAACTCGGCTAAGTACGCCGACGGAATAACAAGCACAGATCCCCCACCCGTTTCGCAGGCGCTTCGATACGCGATTCGCGGTGGAGGGGCGGCATCAAACACGAACGTCACGGTTCGGGAATCGGGAGATGAGCGTGGGCAGCAGAGTAGTGGATTTCGGCGGACCTCCCAGAAGTGGCTCCGGTTGGGGCGTCCCTCTCATCGCCGGGCTTGTCGTTCTTCTCTTATCCGCGCGCGGAATCGCGGGATTCCTGATTGAGTGGGCGTGGTGGAAGCAGTTGGGGCAGACGGATACCTTCGTCGCCATGCTCAGTTACGGTTCCCTGCCGGTGTTAGCGGCGGGTGTGCTGGCGTTCCTCGTCCTCTGGACGGTGCATGCCAGGGCCCTGAAGTATGCCGGAACCGGGCTGCGCCGTCATCGCGCCTACGGGCTCATTTCCACTTTAATCCTCCTGGTGATCTCGGCCCTCCTCGCCGCGGCGACCATCGATTCCTGGACCATCGTCCGATTTGCGGGTAACTTGCAAGCTCCCACCGGCGGCGAATGGCTGGATCCCGTTTACTCCCGCCCTCTCTCGTTCTACCTGTTCGACCTGCCGTTCGTGTTGTCTCTCCGCAATTACATCATGGCCTTGCTCGTCGTGAGCGGCCTCGTGTTTTGGTTCGCGGCGAGGATCTGGCAGGTGATCGACAGCGCCCCGAGGATGGGCGAGAACCTCGTGTTCGAAGAGATTTTCCAGTTTTCGAGCGCTCTCGAATCGAAGTTCCTGCGCGGGTTGGCGGCTCTGGTCCTGGTGGGGTTGGGCATCAACGCATGGCTCGGGCGCTATTCGATGCTGCTCACGAACCACGATTTCATGGTGGGCATGAACTGGGTGGATCTGAACATCCGCCTGCCGCTGGCCTGGGTGCTGGCAGTGGGCTGCCTGGCGGCCGCCGTTCTGGTGCTGGCGGGAAGGGTCCGCTGGGCGGCGGGCATCGTTGTGCTCTATCTCCTCAATGCCTTCGTGCCGGGGATCGTCTCCGCCGTCTATGTTCGTCCGAATGAAATCGCGATTGAGCGGCCCTACATCAAGCAGCACATTGAGGCTACGCGCGATGCTTACGGCTTGAACCAGCGCGCCCGGGAACTGGATTTTCGGGTGGATCCCGAGGCGAAGATCAACTTCTCCGCGCATGAGGCTACCATCAGCAACGTGCGGCTCTGGGACTGGCGCGCCTTCCACGACACCGTGACGCAGATCCAGGCGCTGCGGCCCTACTACGTCTTCAACGATACGGATGTCGATCGCTACGTCATTGACGACAAGCTCCGCCAGGTCATGCTCTCGCCCAGGGAACTGGACATCACCCAGCTCCGCGATGCGCAATCCAGATGGGTGAACCCGCATTTCATCTATACGCACGGGTTCGGGCTCGTGATGGCGGAATCAAATGAGATCACGCCGGAGGGGTTGCCGATTCTGTTTATCAAGGACGCCCCGCCGACCATTGAATCGAGCAGCCTGAAGCTCACCCGCCCGGAAATCTACTACGGCGAGGTGGTGCAGGAGCCGGTTTTTGTGCATTCCCGCCAGGAGGAGTTCAGCTACCCTTCCGGCCAGGATAATGTCTTCAAACGCTACGAAGGCACGGGCGGCATCCCCGTGGGAAGCACCCTCATGAGGGTGGCGGCGGCCGTCTGGCAGGCAGATTACAACATCCTGCTGACGAGTCTGATTGAAGACGGCACCCGGATGATGATCCGCCGCAAGGTGCGCGACCGCGTCGAAGCGCTTGCGGGGTTTATCTCCTGGGATGGCGACCCCTATATGGTGCTCACCGCCGATGGGCGCTTGGTGTGGACTCTCGACGGCTATACCACCTCCAACGCGCACCCCTATTCGCAATCGGTTGGAGTGCAGGGTATCGGCAACCTCAATTACATGCGGAACTCCGTCAAGGCGACCGTCGACGCCTACAACGGAGATACCACCTTCTACGTGTTCGACCCCGGCGATCCGATCATTCGCGCCTACTGGAATCTTTTCCCGAAGCTGTTCCAGCCGGCTTCCGCGATGCCGGCCGACTTACGGGCGCACGCGCGATACCCGGAGTTGCTCTTCACCGTGCAATCGGAGATTTACCGCACCTACCACATGCGGGACGCGCAGGCCTTCTACAACAAGGAAGACGCCTGGGATATCGCCCGGAACGTGCAGGGCCAGGATAGTTCACCCCGGCAACTCAGCCCGGTCTACATCGTGGCCAGCCTGCCGGGTGCGAACGAACCCGAGTTTCTGCTGCTTCTTCCGTTCACGCCCCGCAACAAGGACAATCTGGTCGGGCTGATGGTGGCCCGCTGCGATGGGGAGCATCTGGGCGAACTCGCTTTCCTCACGCTATCCAAACAGGAACTGGTCTTCGGGCCAATGCAGGTGGAAGCCCGCATCAACCAGGACCAGAACATCTCCAAGGACTTGAGCTTGTGGAACCAGCAGGGCTCCCAGGTCTTGCGGGGCCAGATTCTCACGCTGCCCATCGGCAGTTCCGTCCTCTACGTGGAATCGATCTACATCCAGGCGTCGGAGGCGCGCATGCCTCAATTGAAGAAGGTCGTGGTCGCCCTGGGCAATGAGGTGATTTATCGGGACACCTATGAGGAGGCGATCACTGAACTTTCCGAACGGTTGGGAGTGGAACGGTCGCCAAGCGGCGTCGTCTCCGCTACTATAGAGAAGCGCGCGGATTCGGAGAATTCCAACCGCGAAGCGGGCGCACGCGCAAACCCGGTTGTGGACGACGGATTCCGCAACGAAGTACGGTCGCGGTTACTGAATTACCGGCGATTGGTTTCCGAAGGGAAATGGTCCGACGCCGGCAAGGAATTGGAAGCTATCGAGAACCTGGTTCGGCGGGATTGATTCCAACCCCGTGGGCAGAGGCCATATCCATCATGGCTGGCGAAGTGACGAGCGAAGTGTCCTCCCAATCGACGCAGGGGAGCCATCGGCCTGTGCGTGTGCTGGTGGTGGATGACGATCCCGACGTGCGCCTTGTGCTTTGCCGGATGCTCGAAAGCGGGGGGTATGAGACGGCGGAAGCCCGGCATGGGCGCGAAGCTCTGGAGGCCGCGCTGGAATACCCGTTCGACGTCCTGATCACGGATCTGATCATGCCGGAGCAGGAAGGCATCGAGACCATCCAGCAGTTCCATCAGATCTATCCGCACATGAAGATCATCGCGATTTCCGGTGCATACGGCAGCGACTACCTGCGGATCGCCAAGCACCTTGGCGCTCACGAAGTGATGCAAAAGCCGCTCCGCCTGGAAGTCGTGCTGAACACGGTTTCACGCCTGATGCGCGGAGGCTAGAACTTCCCGCAGCCCGGCGCCGGCATCGGAAGGATGCGGCGCCGGGGCGGCGGGCCAGCCGGCGTATTCCAGATTATTTCGCTTTGAGAAGGTCCCGGATTTCGGTGAGCAATTGGACGTCGGCGGCGGGAGCCTCCGGTTCGGCCGGGGGCTTGTTCGCCGCTTCGCGCGCGGCGCGGAGTTCATTGACCTTGTTCATCGGCAGCACGATCATGACATAGATCGCGAATGCCGTGATGAGAAAGGCGATCGCCGCATTGATGAATTTCCCCAGCATCACCGGGCCGGCCTGGATCGCCGAGAAATCCGGTTGCCCGCCGAACATTCCGATCAGCGGCGTGATGACGTCGGCCGTGAGCGAGCTCACCACCGTCCCGAACGCGGCGCCGATTATGACGCCGACTGCGAGATCTACGACGTTTCCGCGAAAGATGAAATTCTTAAAGCCGTCAATCATAGTTTCACTTAGCCTCCTGATCCTTTATCGTGAAAATCATCCGGTACCATGCCCGAACTCCATAGATCGTACCATAGCATTCCCGAGGAGCCTGTTTCCGATTTCAGACCGCGCCTTCCTGCAAGTTGCGCTGTGAATAGTAAGGAAGAGCCGGGCAAGCTCGGTCTTTTCGTGTAGTACCGGTATTTCGTGAGGCACGGATTGCAGGAACGGTACTAATTGGCCGATATGCGGTTTGGGGGGAAGGTGCGAGTCCGCAACGCCTGAAATGGCGGGTTTTGTGAAGCCGGTGAGGCATCATGCGCAAATGGTTCCATTCGTACTCCCCGGAAGGGTTCAGCGGTTCCATTACCGCTTTGCCTTTTGATAGGCAAATTTTCAGGATGTTTGCAGATATATTTGGTCTATCCGATGGGCGCCTCTCGAACGGCGCACCGGGAACGGTTTGAGGTAAAAGCCCTCTTGGAATCAACAGCACAATCCGCGGCGGGAGCCAAGGCAGCCAGGAGAAATGCGCAACCGTACAACATCTTCCGGACGGTGTTGGATGCGCTGCGGATTCCCGTGCATTGCGTCGATAATGATCTGAGGATTATCTATTGGAACGAGGCGGCCGCCCGGCAAACCGGATATGAGCCCGGCGATGTGCTTTGGA
>JADLCF010000119.1 GCA_020847315.1 Bryobacterales bacterium
ATGGCCGCCGCCGGCATCGAAAAAGAGGAGATGGATCTTTGGCATACTGAAAGATGTGAGGAACTCTCTCCATCGAAGCTATCGGGCTCTGGTGAGGAACGCAACGCATCTCCCCGGGATTTTCGATGCCCGGACGAAAATCCCCACGGAAACAAGCTCAATCCGGCGGCAAGGCGACGCGGACGCGGCTGCAAAGCGTGAGCTGAGTACCTGCGGGAAACCACATCGAGGGCGCAAGGCGTCCTCGATTTGCGAGACGGTTCCGGTCAATGGTGAATTGAGGGTGCGGCTTTGTCAGTAGGGCAGCTTGTTCTGAACTACATCGAGGCGGGCGACCATCGCGTGATGAACCGCATGCACGCATGGCGCGCGCCGCGCTGGATCCGTCTGTGGATGCTCCTGGCCACGCGCGGTGGTGACGGTTGGTTATGGTATTCCTTGTGTTTGATTCTGCTGATTTTCGGTGGTGAGCGCCGTTTCATCGCGGTGGGCGCCGCAGCCATTGCTTCCAGCTTGGGAATTGCCGTATTCCTCTTTCTCAAGCGCGCGTTCGGAAGGAAGCGCCCCTGCTACATCCAGCCTCACTGCTGGGCGACGTTGCTGCCGCCGGATCAATTCTCGTTCCCCTCCGGCCACACCATCAGTGCGTTCGCGGTTGCCGTGCCCATCGCGATTGTGTATCCCTTTCTTGCTATCCCGCTTCTCTTTGCCGCCCTCAGCATTGCGATCTCGCGTGTCGTGCTCGGGATGCACTTCTTAAGCGATGTGCTGGCTGGGATTGCGTTGGGAGGATTGCTCGGCTATCTCTCCCTCACCACCATCGCCTGAGACCCGCCGGCCTTCTCTCATGATGGATTGCCTGTGTACACCGCTCCCGCGGCAGGTTTGTGCGCTTCTGGCGCGCAGCGGTTTCTTCTTCTCGAACTTTTGGCCGCTCTATCCGTACATACGATAAGATCTCACCGGAAGGAATCTGCCCCGATGGGCTACAGTTCCATGCCCGTGCCGCCAAGGAATCCGTGGCCGAAGTATGTTGGCATTGGTTGCCTGCTGATTTTCGCCCTTCTCGTGTTCGGCGTAGTGCTCGGTTTCTACGGAGTCCGGTCGACGGTGGGCAAGCTTGCCATGGAATACACGAGCGAAGAGCCCCTTCGTTTACCGGAAGTGAACCTGCCGGCCCCTGGCGCTACGGCGCTTGAGAACCGGATCCGCTCGTTTGGAGACGCGCTTGAGCGGAACAGGCCCACCGCACCTCTGGTGCTCACCGAAGATGAGCTGAATGTGTTGATACAGCGCGCGCTCGGGCGGCGGAGCGGGGCCGGAAAGGATCTCCTTGCGCGCGTCCGCATCGTCGGGGGACGTCTGGAAGCGATAGTGAGCATCCCGTTGGCTGACCTCGGTGAGGATCTACGAGGCCGATACTTGAACGGAAAGGCGAGAATCTCCACGGGTGTATCGAGAGGCCGCCTGGTTGCCCATCTCGAAGATCTCAAAGTGGGCGGCCACTACGTGCCCGACGCGGTACGCGAGCGCATCAGCGCGGAAAATTTGTTGAAGGATGCCTTCGACGACCCCGAAACCGCCCGCTTCCTCACTCGCCTGCAAACCGTTGAAATCGGCGACGGGAAGATCGTCCTCACTCCCAAATCACGCCCGTCGAACGGCACGAATCGGTAGCGCCCTTGAACTCCTCGGTGTTCGTGAGCACGGGACACCTCACCGCATCAGTTAGCGGAGCCTTTGGCCTGCTCGCTCTTCTTCTTGATTTCGATATTCAGCCGCTTGATCTTCTGGTTGAGCGTTGAGAGGGGAATGCGCAGCTTCTCCGCGGTCTCCGTTTGGCTCCAGGAGTGACGTTCCAGCTTCTCAAGGATCACGCGGCGTTCATAATCGGCCACCACTTCGAAGAGGGAAGCGTCATCGGCCAGGTTGCCGGTTGCATCGCGCCGGATCCCCATGCCGCTCGCGTGAAGCACCGGCTCCGGAAGCACGCTCGCCGGCACGATGGGCGCCGTGGCTAGAACCGCCGCGCGCTCCACGGCATTCTCAAGCTCTCGCACGTTGCCGGGCCAGTTGTGCTCCATCAGAATGCCCATCGCCTCTTCGTCAAAGCGAATCTGGCACTTGCCCGAATCGTCCAGGAACTTGCCGTTCTCTTCGCCGAACTTTTGGAAGAAATGCTCCACCAACGCCGGAATATCTTCCTTCCGGTCCCGCAATGGAGGCAATTGGATATTGATAACGTTGAGGCGATAGTAAAGATCTTCGCGAAACTTGCCCTCTTCTACCATGCGCTTCAAATCCGCGTTCGTGGCGGCCATGATGCGCACATCCACTTTGACGGGTTCGGCGGATCCCAGCGGAAAAAATTCCTTCTCCTGCATCACCCGCAGTAGTTTCGACTGGATATCCGGGTTGATGGTGCCGATCTCGTCAAAAAAGATCGAACCCAGATTTGCCACCTCGAAGTAACCCTTGTGCGATGTGACCGCGCCGGTAAAGGCCCCACGCACGTGACCGAAAAGCGTGCTCTCGAGCAACTCCGGAGGGAGAGAGCCGCTGTTCACGGGGATGAACATGTGCTCCCGCCGAGGAGAGTTCATGTGGATCGCCTTGGCGATCAATTCCTTGCCTGTGCCCGTTTCGCCGGTAATCAGGATGGTTGAGCGGCTGTTGGCCACCTGCTTCACCAGGTCCAGCACTTGCAACATGCCGTCATTCTTCCCGACGATCTCCGGAAAGGCGTAACGCTGCTTGAGAGCGCGCCGCAGTTGGGTGTTCTCTTTCTCCAGACGGCGCGCATCGATCAGCCTCCGGATCTCGAGAATTAATTTCTCGTTGTCGAAAGGTTTTGAGAAGTAATCGTTGGCGCCGCTCTTGAGGGCTTCTACCGCGACGGTGGTGGAGCCGTAGGCCGTCACCATGCATACCGGCAAATCGGTGTCTTCGCGGCGAATTCTCTGCAGAACCTCCATTCCGGAGATATCCGGGAGCATCAAGTCGAGTAGCACGAGATCGTAATCGCGACCGGCCAATTTCGCAATCCCGCTGTTGCCGTCGGGCGCGGTTTCCACCATGAATCCTTCCTCTTCGAGAAGGAATTGCAGCATCTCCCGAACGTCGGGTTCATCATCGATTACGAGAATTCGCGAGTTTCGGGCGGTGTGTGCCATGGGCCTCTTCGGATGCTCAAACTTGGGTCCGGGTCCTCCCGGCGTCGGAACGCAATCAGGCAGTGAGGGCTCTCTGCTCCCTGGGGAATTCCATCACAAACGTGGCGCCCTCGCCGGCACGGCTGGACACTTCGATGATACCGCCGTGCTCCCTCACAATGCCGTAAGAGATACTCAGCCCCAATCCCGTCCCCTTGCCCGCCATTTTGGTGGTGTAGAACGGATCGAAGATACGGGCGAGTTTGTCAGCCGGAATTCCGTGGCCTGAGTCGGAAACGCGCACCCGGACGGACGTTGCGTCCGCTACGGTGGAAATCCGCAGCGTGCCGCCGTCGCTCATAGAATCGCGCGCGTTCAGAATGATATTCAGAAACACCTGCTGAAGCTTGCTGCTATTCCCTCGAATAGATGGAAGCGGCGCTTGCATCTCACGGGCGACACGGATATTGGCTTTTTCCAATTGCGGCGCGATCAACACCAGCGTCTCTTCGACCACGCAATTCAAATCCGTCGAACCATACGTGGTGTTTGACGTCCGCGAGAAATTGAGCAGGGAGTTCACGATCTCGCTCGCGCGGAACGTCTGCTTGGCAATCTTGTCCAGCAATCCGGACTTGCGTTCGTCGTCCACCAGTTGCTTGGCCAGCATCTGTGAATACGATGAGATCACGGCCAGGGGCGTGTTCACTTCATGCGCCACGCCCGCCGCCAGCACGCCGATCGACGTGAGCTTATCCGATTGCACCAGCCGCCGCTCCAACTCGGTTCGTTCCGTCACATCCTGAAAGAGCACCAGTCTACCGATGTGCTCGAACTCCCGCGAAACCAAGGGAGTCACGGCGATGTTAAGCATCAGTTCCTCGGGCAGCGGCGCAGTCTCCGATTCCGTCAAGGGACGATGCGGATTTCTGTTTCCCCCGATCGCATCCCCGTTAGACCCGGCTGCTCCTTGATAGGGTTCCCACGCCGGAGTGCGCTCGCCGGCAGCGATGGAGCTTCCATGGTTCACCGGAAGGGCCAGTCGATCCGCGCCGCCAAGGTTGCCCGCGCGCGCGGCAGCCGGTTGCAGCGCAAAGGCGTCCCGCTCCTCCTCGCCCATCGCGAAGCTCGTGGCCGGCGAATAGGAAGGAGTCTCCGCCACGCGCGCTTGCATCGTCGAAGGCGCTGCCGCAAAGGCGGTCTCCCGCGCAACCTGAGGAAGCATGGAAGCCTTGAAGGCGTATTGATAAATGTTGTGAACGCTCTCCGCCGCGCTTACTGAGGCGATTTCCCGGCAGAGATCGCCGGGGAGCAATTCCTCCATTCGGCGGCCCACGGCCAAATGCCTCGGGACGCCGGTCAGCGTCTCCATCGTGGAGTTCCAGCTTTCCACGCGGCCTTCCAAGTCCGCCGCGAGGATGCCCACATTGATCGATTCCACGATATTCTCGTTGTACTCTTTCAGACGTTCGTATTCCGTTGCTTTGTGCCGCAGGGATTGATAGAGCTGCGCATTCTCGATCGCGATTCCCACATATCCGGAGAGCGTAATCAGCAATTCAAGATCGCCCGACGTCAGAAAGTCACCGCGGTCCAGGCGGCTCACCCCAAACCATGCAATCGTGCGCCCGCGAGCGTCACAGGGGAAGTAGTAGGTCAGATCAAGCTCGGCAATCGATTCCCGTGCCGCGGGCGCATACTCGAGCACCTTCGCATCGGGCAGATGCCGCGTTCGCTCAAAAAACAGATACCCCTTCTCTCCGCGGCCTTCGAGAAACGAGAGATCGAGCGGATAGTTCGGTCCAACGGACCGGCCCTTGCGGTCCCGCACGTTATCGGCAAGCCGGAGCGTCATGCTGGAACTGTTTTCTTCGGCCAGGAAGAAGGCAATGTGGGAAATGCCCACGGTGCGGATCAGCCGGTCGGCTACGGAACTCAGCATCCGGTCCAGGTCCGTCTCGGCGCTAAGTTCGCGCGCGAACTCAATCAGCGTGCGCCGGTAGTTGTACTGGTCCTTGTAGAAGACGTGCTTGTCGAGTTGTTCCTGCAGCCAGTTTCGGATGGGCTGAAACGCGAATGCGGCAATCAGAATCAGGATGGCCACCGCCGTGGGGCTCAAACTGCTGAAGTTGCCGATAGAGAAGATAAAGATGTAGAACGCGCCCAGCACGGCGATCGTCGCCAGCGTGTACACATAGCCTTGCTGGAAGATGACGTCCACATCCATCAGGCGGTAACGCACAATGGCGTAGGCCCACGTGAGAGGCATCAGCAATAGCGCCAGCACCGCCAGCTTGGCCGACTCTCCTGGGAAGCCTCCCATCACGTAGGGAATTGCATAGAAAATCGCGAAGGGCAGGATCGCGAAGATGGCCCCGTTCCGCAGCCACTTCAACTGCATGCGCACCACGGGGTCTTTTGCCGTGCGGGATTTCGCCGCCAGCACCAGGCCCCCGAGCAGGTACCCGCCCGTCAGAAAGGCGAGCCAAAGCCGATCGAGCATCCAGTTTACTTCCACCATGGGAAGCGTGGTGCGGATCGCGCCCGATGCGAAGCCCATGAAAACCACTGCGGCGATCGTCGCCGGAATGTAGAGGATCGAGGAGCGCCAGAACCCGCGCGTCCATCGGCCCGCTTCGGGGAAGCTCAGGCAGAAGTGCAGAAAGATCGTAGGTGCGATTAGGCCGGCAAAGATGTTGCCCCAATACATCACCTTGTCAAAGTCGTCGAGCCTCCCCGTAAAGTGGAAAGTGCTCAGCACGAAGGATGCAAGACACAAGACGTAGACATGGATCGCCTGCGCGGCGACGCCCCGGCGGAAGAAGATAAATAACCCGATCAGCAGGTAAACGCCGCCGACAAAATACTGGTAATAGACAAGGCTGCTGAGTGTCCGCTCGCCCAGAATGACATGCGCCTCGAACTCCACCCCGTTTTGCAGCAGGGAGTAATCGACGCGTTCCCAACTCGGCAGGCCCACAAAGATTTGCGCCACATCCTGGGCCAGGTGCACCGGCTGGCGGTTGATCCGAAGTAGATAGTCGCCTTCATGCACGCCCGCGCGGGCCGCGGGGCTATCCGGCTGCACCATCAGGGCGATCACTTTGCCGTCGCGCTCTGACCAGAAGACCCCATCGTCCGGCAAGCGCACCTGTGCCTGTTGCCGGAAATTGAAGATCGCCGCCACCACGGCCGCAACCGTCAAGACCAGCAGCAAAGCCCGGGTGAGTTGTTGCCTGCCCTCACTCATTGCCGCTCAGTTCCACCTCGTTACCGGCACGCGACGCCCGGCAACTGCATGCACAAGCGAATATGCGCAAGGTATCTATCCGGCACGTCCGGACAACCTCCGGACGCTACCCCTTCCTATCGGAAGTTTGGGCGTGCAAGATTACCCCGTGCGCGCGCACTTTCCGCGTCGATCAAAAACGCACTGCAGTTCTAATGCCATTCTGCCAGAGCCAGGTCCGTGCTGCACTATCAATCATTAAGGAATCGATGTCTCATGGAGGATTCCTGATTTCTTCCGGTATCTGTAGCCGACGCCTACACATTTGTGGAGATTCCGACACAGTACTCAACCGCACCAGGACGCGCGGAAGGGAAGTCCCTTGCCGCGGAGGCCTACGAAATATCATGGAGAGGCCCGGAATTCCGACTGAACCGCGCAATGTCGAGCGCGGCCGGCCGTCACGCATGGTAAACTCAGGAGTTGAGCGCAAAGCTCAAGTCGGGGCGTGGCTCAGCCTGGTAGAGCGCCTGGTTCGGGACCAGGAGGCCGGAGGTTCAAATCCTCTCGCCCCGACCATTCTCACTCCCTAATTCAAGTCACTTCGTTGTCAGTTGCGTTGCGCGGCCTTGCAGTCCAAGCTCACTTTGGCAGCTACACTGGCAGGGCCGTTGCCATGAACTGCGGCTGGCTCCGATCCAAAGGCGAGAGCTTGAGGGGAGGAATACGTGTACTCGTTGCCGGCACGAGCGCGCGGACGTCAGATGCTCTTGTGAGCCATTGAGGAGACGGCGGGTCTCCTCGTTCACTTCCACCCAACTTTCCCACATCCCGCCGCGTCTACCCTTACAGGCGAAGCCTCGCTCGCACAGGTACGATGAAAGTAGCGATGATCAGTAGAAAGCAGTTCGGACAGACTTTGTTGGGCGGGGCAGGCTTGCTCCTGGGCGCTCGCCCTCTGGCGGCGCAGGCGGAGCGCCCGCCCGATGTGGTCAGGAATCTGGAGATTTACCGGGAACCCGGCATGTTTGCCGGCTGGCCCGCGAACCATGGCGCCTGGCAGTGGGGCAAGGAATTCCTGGTCGGGTTCGAGATTGGCCATTTTAAGCAGTCCGCGGAAAGCCACTCGATCGATTACAGCAAGCCCGCCAAGCACGTCCTTGCCCGCAGCATGGACGATGGAGATACCTGGACCATCGAAACGCCCGCTTCTCTCCAGCCGCCGGCCGGCGCGAAGGTGGCGGGCGTGCCCGTCGCTCCTGGGGGAAAGATGCCCACGGCCTGCCCCGGTGGGATCGATTTCACCCATCCGGGCTTCGCTCTCACTGCCCGGATGCTGGACGTCAACCTTGGCCCCTCCCGCTTCTACTACACCTACGACAAGGGCCACACGTGGGAAGGTCCCTTCGCGATCCCCGATAACCGCTTCGGCGGCATGGCCGCCCGCACGGACTATATCGTACTCGGCAAGCATGATCTGCTTCTGTTTGTCACCGTTCCCAAGACGGACCGCAAGGAAGGGATGCCCGTTGTCCTTCGCACAAAGGATGGCGGCAAGACCTGGGCCGTGCATGGAACCATCGGAATGGAGCCGCAGGTAGGCGAGTATTCCATCATGCCGTCGACGGTCCGCACCTACGGCACGAGGCTGCTTACGGCCGTTCGTCACCGGGTGAATCTGGAATTATTCGAATCGCAGGATATGGGGATGAATTGGGAGTCCCTCGGCAACGTCGTGACCGCGATGGGCGGCAACCCGCCCAGCCTTGTGCGGATTCCCGACGGCCGCCTTGTTCTCACGTACGGTTGCCGCGTGAAGCCGTATGGCATCCGGGCGAAGATCAGCGAAGATTTCGGCAAGACCTGGGGACCCGAACTGCGCATTCGCACCGATGGCGCTTCGTGGGATTTAGGCTATGTCCGCACTCTCCTGCGAACCGACGGGAACCTTCAGGCGATTTACTACTACACCGATGCGAAAAGCCCGGAGCGCTACATCGGCTCCACGATCTGGTATCCGGGTGACCTGAAGTATTCGCTCATTGATAAGCTCTACCTGGAAAAGCCGAACGAAAAGGATCCGAAGATCGCCTATTAGGCGCGCCTTCGTGGGAGAGCGGCGTCCTCAACTGTGTCTACTCGCGCCGGCTGAGTTCGCGCAGATCGCCGATCCAGTATTCCGGCTCGTAGCGCCGCATCTCTTCATGGTTGCCGTAGCCATAGTCGACGGCACAGAGGCGCACCCCGGCTGCCCTGCCGGCAGCCATGTCGGAAGTGGAATCACCGACAAACAAGCACTCTTCCGGCCGCGCGCCCAGCCCTTCGAGCGCCCGGAAGACCACGTCCGGATGCGGTTTCGCGGGGAACCCGTCCGTGCCCTGCACAACCTCGAAGTGGTCGATCAGCCCGAACTTCGTCAGAACGGTGCGCGTCGTCCGCGTGCTCTTGGTGGTGGCCGTGGCCTTGCGTCCGCCCAACGCCGCCATCCCTTCGAGCACGCCTGCGTAGGGTTTGGTCGAAGCGTGCTCGCGCGCCCAATATGTCTCGCGATATTCCTGCGCTAATTGCTCCAGAAAATCGTCCGAGACCCCTGGAAAGACTTCCACGAACAACTCGCGCAACTGCTTTCCGATGAACGAGGCCAGGTAATCGAACGGCAGCGGCGGCGCGCCATGCGCTTCCAGCACCTGCCGCGTCGCCCCCACGATGTCGGGAGCGGACTCCAGCAAAGTGCCGTCCACGTCGAATAAATAGACTGGGAACGAAGGGATCACGCGGGTTGCGGTGAGCCCCCTTCCATCAATCCCGGCTTTTGCTTCGAATCGCCGTCGGGGCGAATCACATGCTGCGTGTCGGGTTCGTCGTCTCCGCCGGAAGATGAATCGAAGGCGGGCAAGGTTTCTCCGGCCATCAACCGCTTCACTTCATCGCCGTCGAGCACCTCGCGCTCCAGCAGCACTTCGGCCACGCGAATCATCCCTTCCTTGTGGTCGGAGATGATCTTGTGCGCCCGGTCGTAGGAACTCTTCACAAGCGCGCGGACGGCTTCGTCGATCTTGAGCGCGGTCTGCTCGCTGTAGTCGCGATGCTGGTTGATCTCGCGCCCCAGGAAGATCTGCTCTTCCTTCTTGCCAAAGCTCATCGGGCCAAGATCGCTCATGCCGAACTCGCAAACCATCCGGCGCGCGGTGTCCGTGGCGCGTTCGATGTCATTGCCCGCGCCGGTCGTGATCTGGTTCAGAAAGATCTCCTCGGCCACGCGGCCGCCCATTAGAATGGCCAACCGGTCCTCGAGATAGCTCTTGCTTTGCGTGTGCTTGTCGTCAATGGGCAGTTGCATGGTGAGGCCCAGCGCCATCCCACGCGGAATGATGGTCACCTTGTGCAGCGGATCCGCATTCGGCACCACCATCGCGATCACCGCGTGCCCGGCTTCGTGGTAGGCCGTGCTGCGCTTCTCTTCCGGTGTCATCACCATGGACTTGCGTTCCACGCCCATCAGGACCTTGTCCTTGGCGTGTTCGAAGTCCACCATGGTCACGAGCTTGCGATTTTGCCGCGCGGCAAGCAGCGCCGCCTCGTTCACCAGATTGGCCAAATCCGCACCCGCGAAGCCCGGCGTGCCTCGTGCGATCACGCTCAAATCGACATTGTCGGAAATGGGCGTCTTGCGCACGTGTACTTTCAGAATCTTCTCGCGTCCCTTCACGTCCGGCACGCCCACCACCACGCGGCGGTCAAAGCGGCCTGGCCGCAGCAGCGCGGGGTCCAGCACGTCCGGTCGGTTCGTCGCGGCGACGAGAATCACGCCTTCGTTCGATTCGAAGCCGTCCATCTCGACCAGCAACTGGTTCAGGGTCTGCTCGCGTTCGTCGTGTCCACCGCCGAGGCCCGCGCCACGGTGCCGTCCCACGGCGTCGATTTCATCGATGAAGATAATGCAGGGCGCATTTTTCTTGCCTTGTTCGAACAAATCGCGCACGCGGCTTGCGCCCACGCCCACGAACATCTCGACAAAGTCCGAACCGGAAATTGAGAAGAACGGTACGTTCGCTTCGCCCGCGATGGCGCGCGCGAGCAGAGTCTTGCCGGTGCCCGGGGGCCCCACTAGCAAAACGCCCTTCGGGATGCGTCCGCCGAGCTTTTGGAACTTCTGCGGCTCGCGCAGAAAGTCGATGATTTCTTCCAGTTCTTCCTTCGCCTCTTCCACGCCGGCGACATCCTTGAAGGTCACCTTCTTCTGCTGGGCGGAATGCAGACGGGCCTTGCTCTTGCCGAAGCTGAGCGCCTTGTTGCCGCCGCTTTGCATCTGGCGCATCACGAAGAGGAACACCAGAATGATCAGCAGAATCGGAAGCATGTTCACGATCAGCGCGAAGATAAAGTTGTTGTCCCGGTTATCGATCGTCACCAGAACGCCGTTCTCTTCGAGAGTCTTGTAAAGGTCGGGGTAGTTTTCCGGGATGACGGTCTTCAGCGTCGCCTTCTCATCCTTGTACTCGCCCTTCACATCCGTCCCGGAGATCACCACGCTCTTCACCTTCTTCGATTGCACTTCCTGCACGAATTCGGTGAGCGAGAGGCTGCGTTCCGGACTTTGCGACTGCTGACGCAGCGAGGCGATCAGGAAGATCACCA
>JADLCF010000120.1 GCA_020847315.1 Bryobacterales bacterium
ATGGCGGGCTACTACTACAACCGGGCGGCCGAGGGCACGCATGATCCGCTGTTTGCCACGGCCATGGTCATTGAGCGGGAGGGGGTGCGCTTCGCGATCGTTACTTGCGACCTTCTCTCCATGCCGGGGGAAATCGCAAGGGAAGCGCGGGAACGGATTGCGCGGGACCCCGGCATCCCCACCTCTCACGTGGTGGTGAGCGCCACGCATACGCACACCGGGCCCGCGTTGGTGGCCGGGCAGATTCGCTACAACCTCTCGGGTGACATGCTGCGGATCGGGACGGAATACTCCCGGGGGCTGGCGGCGCGCATCCACCAAGCCGTGGCCGCGGCGGCGGCCGGGCTGCAACCCGCGCGGCTCTTTACAGCGAAGGGCAGGGAAGACTCGCTCACATTCAATCGCCGCTTCTGGATGAAAGATGGAACCGTGGGCTGGAACCCAGGGAAGCGCAATCCGAATATCGTCCGGAGTGCGGGGCCGATTGACCCCGATGTCCCCGTGCTCTATGCGGAATCGCCCGATGGCAAACCGATCGGCGTCTTCGCGAATTACGCGCTGCACCTCGATACGGTGGGGGGAATGCGCTATTCCAGGGATTACCCTTACACGCTCGCCCGCGCGCTCGAAGCCGCGCGGGGAGACGGCCTGGTGACGCTCTTCACACTTGGCTGCGCCGGAAACCTGAACCACATCGATGTCTCCACGGCGCGGCGCCAGAGCGGGAATGCGGAATCGGCGCGGATCGGGTCTGTGCTCGCGGCGGCGGTGCTCAAAGCGCTCGGCGATTTACGGCCTGTTGCGGATATGCCTATTCGCGTGAGCACCCGGCAGGCGCCGCTAGCCCTGGCCCCGTTCAGCGAAGCGGAATTGGCGCACGCGCGCCCCGTGGCGGCCACGTTTGGAACGGAGAAGCCTGCCCCGTTCCTGGAACTCGTGAAGGCGACGCGCATCGTGGACGTGGCGGCGCGCCAAGGGCAACCGATCCAGGCCGAGGTGCAAGTGTTCAGCATCGGGCGGGACGTAGCGTTTGTGGCGCTGCCCGGAGAAATTTTCACGGAGTTGGGCCTGGCGATCAAGCTGGCCTCACCTTTTGCCTGGACGTCGGTCATCACCTTGGCGAATGACAGCCCGGGTTACATCGCGGACCGCAAGGGGTACGCGCAGGGCGCCTATGAGCCGGTGAGTTCGCGTGTGGCTCCCGGTTCCGGGGAGCGGCTGGTGGAGGCGGCCACGCTCGCGTTGATTGAGCACACCCAAGGCCTGCCTGCCGGGCCGGAGCCGCCCTCGGGTCGTTAGCCCAAAACGGTGGACCGTTTCAATCCAGATCGAAGTCCCGGACGGGCTTCGTATCCGGAGAAGACTTGGCCTGCTTCAGAAGCTCGTCGAATTTCTTCGAAAGCACGTCCGCCTGCTTGCGCTCCGCGGCGGCGGACTTCTGGAATGCGGCTTCCCGCCGTGCTGCCTCGTTCTTGAGGTCGGCCACCGCCTGGTTGAAATCGCCGATCGGCGAGGCTTTCACCGCTTCCTTGTGGCTGATCACCGCCTCCGTCTGAGGATCGATTTTCAGTTCCGCCTTGCAGCAGGGGCACGTGACTTCAATTAACTGGCTGGCCATTCCCTCCACTCTACATCAGCGGGCTGAGGGCGGGGACGCACATGTGGTTCAAGTTTCCGGGTTCTGCTTCCGATTAGGAGATCAGGCAAGCACAATGCCTGCCGGGATGATGCCGCAAGCCGCCCGATGCCGGTACCTGTCCGCCTTGGGAAACCACGGGAGCGCCGACTCCCGGGAAGACCCGGCGGCAGAGCGCGAGGTTGCGCGAGAGGGTGTTTCCCGCTGGAAATAAACCGAAGCGGCCCCTCGCCGGAATCCCTTTTCGGCGTAAAGGAAATCTTCGAAGTCCCCGCCCCTTCGCCCCTCTCGGGAGCACAACAGGCGGTGCGACGGAGAGAGGCTTGCGGCATCCTGCCAGACCCTTCCGCTGCGGGCATGCGGGTTCGTGCCCGCCAGGTCGCGCCGGATGCGCTATACTTCCTTGCCAGTAAAGAAGGCTTTCAGCAGGGGAGGCGTCACGACTGTGGTGACCATCACCATCACGACTAGCGCCGACACGAGCTGAGCGCTCAGCACTGGCTCGCCATTTACCATCAGGGTCGCCCCGATGCCCGTGAAAATAAGGCCCACCTCGCCGCGCGGAATCATGCCGATGCCGATCACCAGCCGGTTCAACCCTTTCTCAATCACCCCGAGAGAGCACATTTGCTTTCCCACGATCGCGACCACGGTGATCCCGGCGGCTTCGAGCAGCACGACGGGGTCCGCGAAGACACTGAGATCCACGCGCAGGCCCATCATGACGAAGAAGATGGGCACGAGCACGCTCGAAATGGGATGAATCAGCCGTTCGATGGTGTCGCCGCCCCGCGAGATGAATTCCCGGTAGTCGCTCTCTTCGAGCACGAGGCCGGCGGCGAACGCGCCGACAATCGGGGCGAGCCCGATCACGCCGGCCAAGCCGGCCCAGAAAAAGCAATGGCTCATGGCAAGCGCCAGCGGAACGCCCGACGCCTTGAACCGCTTCCCGAATGAGAGCAGGCGGATATGGATGAATCGCCCCGCAATCAGCGCCGCGGCAAGGAAGATGACCGCTTTCCCGACGATCGCTGCTACTTCGGAATAATTCACTTCCGCCGAACCCGTGGCGGCGACGGATGCGATCACTCCGGTGACCACCGCCAGAATGATCAGCCCGAGCACGTCGTCCACGACGGCCGCGCCCAAAATGATACGGCTTTCCTTGGCCTCCATCTTGCGCAGATCTTTGAGCACGCGGGCCGTGATGCCCACACTCGTGGCGGCCAGTGTTGCCCCGACGAACAGGTGTACATACCAATTGTGGGTGGGGTCAAGGAAACTCGAGACGCCGTAGCCTAGGATCACCGGCCCGATCACTCCCAGAATGGCCACGAGCATGGCGGAGAGGCCCACCGCCATCAGGTCCCGAAGGTGGCTTTCGAGCCCCACCTCAAACAACAGAATGATGACGCCCACTTCCGCGGCGATGGCCAGCGCTTCAGACGTCTTCAACGGCTCCACCCAAGGGAGCCCCAGCAGCACCAGATTTCCCAGCACGATTCCCACGACAAGTTCGCCGAGCACCGCAGGCTGGCCGATACGCTCAAAGATCTCTCCGCCGGCCTTGGCCGCGAGGATCACCACCACCAGTCCTATCAGAAAATCGTTCAGCACCTGACCGTGGCCTTGTTCACCACCCGCGGCCCAATTGGCGCAAACACAACTGAAGAGAAAAAATACAAGCAGAGCGATTCGTTTGAAAGACAAAACCGGACATTCCTTTGATGGGAGGCGGACAGGGAGTTGTCCGCGAGAAAGGCGCCACCTCCGGCAGCGCGGATTCACCGTGAAGGGAATGCGCTTGCCGGACCACGCGATGCGTAAAGAAGCCTTCTTAAAAGGTACCGCACTCCAGACGTCCAAAGTTCGCTCCGGGAAGAAGACAGGGCGAAGACCGGGCTTCCGGATCGGCTCCGGCCATGATCTATCCTATAGGAGTGAAAAGACAAACCGATTGGATGTGGAGAACGGACGGTTGCATTCGATTTGCGGTTGCGCTCGCCGTTCTGGCGCTTGCGGGAAGCGCCATCGCGCAGAACCCGGCGGCGCGGGGCCAAGCATTCGCTCCCGGCGCCAGGGTGGTGCTCGATGCGCACAACTGCTATCCCTACGATGGCAAATATAAGGATCGGATTGACCGGGCGCTTGCTACCGGGTTGCCGGTCTCCATTGAGGTCGATCTCGCCTGGCGCGTGGAACCGGGAAGGTCTCGCTCCGTCGTGAGCCACGAAACGAAGACAACGGGGGAGGAGCCGGGGCTTGAGGAGTATTTCTTTGAACGTGTGCGCCCGATCGTGGAGCAAGCGCTCGCCAAGGGGGATCGGAGGCGGTGGCCGATTCTCTATCTGCACTTCGACTTCAAATCGAACGAACGGGAACACTTGGCATACGTGTCGAGGATCCTCGCGAAATATAGCGCGTGGCTGAGCAGCAGTTTGCGGGTGGCGGACGAATCGCAAGTGCAGCCGATCCTCGCTAAGCCGATTCTCGCGATGACGGAAACGGATGAGATGCAAAAGCGGGTGTTTCATGACGAGGTCCCGCTGGGGCAGCCGTTCTATGTCTTCGGCTCCGCTCCCGGAGAGAACTATGTTCCGAAGGATGCTGCCCGGGAGCGTCAGTTGGCGCGAATGGTGAGCGCGCCTCCCGCGGAGATGCTGGTGACGCCCGCCGGCAACTATCGACGCTGGTGGAACAATTCCTGGGCGGTGGTGGAGGAAGGGGGAGCGGCCCACGCCGGGGAGTGGACGAAGCTCGATCGGACAAGATTGAAAGCTCTGGTGGACCGCGCGCACGCGCTCGGATATCTGATCCGCTTCTACACGCTCAACGGGCACGCGGCGAAGGACGACGAAGGGTGGAGCGCCAGTTACAATTTCGGTTCGCTGCGGGCGGTGCGCGAACGCTGGCAAGCGGCGTATGAGGCGGGCGTGGATTTCATCGCAACCGATCAATACGAGGGTCTGGCGCGAGCGCTCAGACAGTACTCCGGGCCGATCGACGGTACTGTAGCTCACTAGTTAAGTGACGATCATTCAATAGCTTAGGCTGCAACTGTTCCAGCCGTGCGATTTCCTTTGAGCCTGAAGCATTTCTGGGGTATTCTGAGACTCTACAAGACCGTGTACTGATGGTTCTATGCGTACACCGTGCAAGCGGTGCGCGTGGGCGGGGATGCGCATGCCTTCGGCAGTGAAGGACATGGCGCGGGAGGCTGTGTGAGCAACTCAGTGGAGAAATGGTTTGCGAGCGTAGTAATTTGCTGCGTTTGTGCAATCTTTCTGGCTAACATCGTCGGGAAAGATGAGTTCCAACCGGCTCCGCCCAGCGTAGCCGTTACGGATCCACAACAGCTTGCCGAGGGAGGCGCCACGGGCGTCGCCGCCGGCGCCGGTGCGCCGATTTACTACCAGCCGCCAGCCACTTCCCCGTTTTATCGCAGCTCTACGTTTTTCGCCGCGTTCACATTGGGAACGGTCCTGCTGATCATCATCTTCGACATCTTCTTCTACAAGCAGCGCGTGGAGCGGGAAAAGGAACTCACGCATCGCGTTGCCGAAAAGACGCAGGAGATGCAAACCGCGCAGGAGCAAGCCGCCGCCGCGAATCTCGCCAAGAGCCGCTTCCTCGCAACCATGAGCCACGAAATCCGCACGCCGATGAACGCCATTGTCGGCATGTCGGAGTTGCTGCTCGATAGCAAATTGAATCCACGCCAGCGGGAACTGGTCGCCAGCATCGCCACGTCGGGTGACTCCCTGCTTGAAATCATCAACTCCATTCTCGATTTTTCCAAGATGGAGGCGGGAAATATCGAGCTGGAAAACCAGCCCTTCAACCTGCAGGAATGCCTCGAGCAGGTACTGTTCCTTTTCTCCGAGCGCGCGGAACGCAAGAAGGTGGAACTCGTCTGCATTCCGGATCCGGCTGTTCCGGTGGTGGTTCGCGGAGACCGTGCGCGGTTGCGCCAGGTGCTCATCAATTTGATGGGCAACGCCGTCAAGTTCACGCAGAACGGCGAAGTGACGCTCGAAGTCAAAGTGATCGAGGAGGATGAAAAACAATATCTCCGCTTCGACGTCGTGGATACTGGGCCGGGCATCGCCGCAGAGAGCATGAGCAAGCTCTTCCTTCCCTTCAGCCAAGTGTCGGAGACGTCGCGTCGTCAGAATGAAGGCACCGGATTGGGCCTCGCCATCTCCAAGCAGATCGTTCTGATGATGGGTGGCAAACTCAAAGTGGAGAGCGAGGTAGGCAAGGGAAGCACGTTCTGGTTCACCGCCCTGCTCGATCCGATTCCGGAAGACCACGCGGATTTCGTGCCGATCCCCGATCGAAGAGCGTTGGGCGGCAGGCGCGTGGTCGCGCTCAGCCTCTCGGAGTCGATGCCCCGTTTGCTCGAACGCGCGTTCTCTTCCTGGGGCATGAAGTTTGACGTGCTGCGCGACCACAGCGCTTTCTTTTACAAGCTTTATGAAACGGCCAAGGAGAGCAATCCGCTGGACCTGGTGGTGGTGGAAGTGGACGATGCTGTCGAGGCCACGCGGGAATTCCTCCTGAATTTGCGGGCGAGCATGCCATACCCGGAAACGGCGGTCATGATTGTAACCAATGGCCGCACCCGCGTCGTGCTGCAGGAACTCCCTGGGGCGAGCGCCGTGTGTATCGTCTCGAAGCCGCTCTGGCTGCCCACCCTTTACGAAACCACGCGGGCTCTTCTGCTCGAAGGCAAGAAGGCCGCCGCGATGCTTCCTACCGGAAGCAGCCCGATCCTCAAGGAGACCATGCCGTCGGTGGAGTCGCTCTCCATCCTGCTTGTGGAAGACAACGTCACCAACCAGCGCGTCGCTTCGCTCATGCTCGAGCGCCTTGGCTTCTCGGCCGACACCGTCGTGAATGGCCAGGAGGCCGTGGACGCCACGAAGAAGCAGTTCTACGACATCATTTTAATGGATTGCCAAATGCCGGTGATGGATGGCTTCAAAGCGACCGAAGAGATTCGCAAAGCCCAGCGAGGGTCAAGGCCATCCACGATCATTGCCATGACCGCCAATGCCAGCCGCGAAGACCGGCAAAAGTGCATCGACATCGGCATGGACGACTACATCGCCAAGCCCGTGAAAACCGAGACTCTGCAGCGCGTCCTGAATAAGTACATGGTGCGCCGTTAGCGCCCCGCGCAACCGCCCTATTGGAAGCGGTCACCGGGCGGGCCGTAGCGCGCCGTTCGGAGGAGGATGCCGGCGATGGCCCACCCGGTGAGGTCGCTGGACGCAAGCGCGCCCAAACCGGAAACGATGGCCGCGGGATATCGGCGTTTGAAATTGCACTCGCCCCGTGGCCTCAGTTGAAATAGGCCTTGTTCTTCGCGATCGCGCTCTGATACTCTTCCGGAACGTCGTCGGCCAAATAGATTGCATCGCTCGGGCAGACAATCACGCAGGCGCTGCAATCCGTGCAGCCGTCCGGGTTGATATAGAGCGATTCGGCGGACGCGTAATTGGCGTCATCCTCGGCGGGGCTGATGCAGGCCTCCGGACAGGCTTCGAAGCAATGGTTATCCTTCGTGCAGAGTTCCGGAACAATGATGTATGCCATGGGTTCTGTTTCCTTGATTAAATTCCGCGTTTCCGATGCCGGGTTTGGGAATGAATACCAAGCCTTACGACATTCAGATTCCATTGTCCCTTTTATGGCCCCCGAATGCAATACTTGATGGAAGCGTGGAGTTTGCAATTTCTCGCGCACCGGGCGGGAGCGCCGCGGCGGAACGCCTTCCCGGCCGCGCCGCTTACCCCTTCAGATTCAGTTTCAGAATGCTCAGCGAGTGGGCGGGGAACACCTGCGTGAACCCATTGCCCTCAAGCCTGGCATTCAACTGGGTAACCACCGGACGCACCGTCGTATCCCGCCCGAATGTGTGCGTCGTCTTGAAGTCCTGGTGGTTGAGGAACCATTGCTCTCCATCGCCCCGGAGGCGTCCGTCCACTTCGTGGATGCGCGTGGCAATGTCTTTCGATTCGCTGCGATTGAGCACATTCACGTAGAGCGCGCCTTCGCGCCGGTTGTGCGTGACGGAGACGTCGAGATAACCCAGCGGTTCGCGATCGCCCACTTTGTAGACGGGAGAATCGACCAGCGCGTGGAGCGCGAAGTTGTTCTTCTGCTTGGCGTATTCGGCCAGGGGGAAGTAGATGGTTTGCAGATACAGCCCCTCTTTGTTCGTGAAGATGGGCGCGATCACGTTGACGACCTGGGCGAGGTTCGCCATCTTCACAACGTGCGCATGGCGGATGAAGGAGTTAAGGAACATCCCCATCGCAAGCGCATCCTCAAAGTTATAGATTTCCTCAAGCCGCGTGCGCCCGGTGTCGAACTCCGTATTGCCTCCCCGCGCCCGGTACCAGACATTCCATTCATCAAAGGCGATATGGATCGGCCGCTGGCCGCGGCGGCCGCTGCGCGCAG
>JADLCF010000121.1 GCA_020847315.1 Bryobacterales bacterium
AAATTAAGCCGCGGCGCCAGATGTCGGTGCAGTTCTCCGGTGGGGAACCCACGATTTCGCCGTTCTTCCTGGACGCCATCCGCTATGCGAAGAAGGTAGGCTACAACTCGACGCAAGCCGCCACGAACGGCATCGAGTTCGCCCAGAGCCCTGAGTTCTGCCGCCAGGCGGCGGAAGCGGGCCTGCGCTACGCCTATTTGCAGTTCGACGGTATCGGCAATGAGGCCAACAGCCACCGCGCTGTGGGCAACCTCTTCGACGTGAAACTGCGCGCTATTGAGAACTTGCACACAAATGGCGTCGAAATCGTGCCGGTGACCACGATCATCAACGGGATCAACAACGAGCAGGTGGGCCGCATCATCGAGTTCGCGCTCGACAACCCGAAGAAGATCAGCTTCATCAGCTTCCAGCCGGTTTCGTTCACGGGCCGGGACGAGCAGATCACCGACGAGCGGCGCCGCGCTCAACGCTACACCCTTTCCCATCTCGCCCACGACATCAAGAATCAGGTGGGCATTGGGGAGCCCACGCGGGATTGGTTCCCGATTTCCTTCATGAGCACGTTCTCCGATTGGGCCGACCACGTGCATGGCCCGCAATCCGATTGGGGCCAACTCTCCTGCGGTTGCCATCCCAACTGCGGCATCGGCATGGGCATGATGGTGGATAAGGAAACGAAGGAAGCGCGGCCGATCACCCAGTTCATCAACGCAGACCGGCTCGCCAAGGATATCGCGAAGGTCACCGACGGTGGACGCAACCGGTTCTTCTCGGTGCTCGGAGTGGCGCTGGCGCTGCTTCGCAATTACGATCCGTTCCAAGCTCCCACGCACTTCCGCATCGTCGACCTGATGAAGAAGTTCGACAAGAGCTTTAACGCCTCCGGTCACGACTACGGCAGCGTCGGCAAGGACCGGACGCTGGCCGACGTCGAGAAGCGCCGCAGCGACCGCTGGAACTTCCTCTTCATCGCCGCGATGTGGTTCCAGGATCTGTTCAATTACGACTTCCGCCGTACCGAACAGTGCATCATCCCTTACGCCACGCAGGATGGCGAAATCTCCTTCTGCGCTTACAACACCGGCGTGGGCTGGAGAAACATCATTGAGAAGATGCACATGACCGCCACCCTCTCCAAGTGGTACGACGATAAGGGCCGCCACAAGATCTACGCCGGCGGCAAGAGCGTCGAACTGGAAAGCGTCGAGCACCGGCTGGTGGTGAACCAGGAAGCGGCGCACGCGGAGCGACAGCACGACCTTGACGAGCTGGGCGTCGCGAAGACTTCCCGTGAAGAGAAGGCCCGGGCGCGCGATGCAAAGATGAAGGAAGCGGCCCGCGACGCTCAGATGGAGAAGCTCTACCGGCAGATGGTGCTGAATGAACCCGAAGAACCCAAGGGGAACTTCGTGGCGCTTGATTCGCTCACCGGCGGGAATGGACTCGGCGGCATTGCTCCCGCTCCCGCGAAGAAGGAAAGCGATCTCGTCGGCACCCAGGGCGATTAAGGCTGCTGCAACCTCGAACCGTTCCTCACTTTCCACAGTTCTGCATAAGCAGAAACTCTTCCGCCCGCACCGAATGGTGCGGGCTTTTTTTCGATATGCCGGGTCGCGGAACCCGATTCCCGGATGCCGGGGCGCGGACGGCATGCTATCCTCATTCCTTGCCGTTTTCCATCCAGAATCGTGCTGCCGTTGCGGGGGTTTCCCGGAGCGTCCCACGTGGCTGAGATCGCCGCCTGGCAATGGGCGCTGGGAGCGCTGTGCGCGTTCTTCATTGGAGTGGCCAAGAGTGGCGTGCCCGGCTTGGGCATGGTAACGGTGCCCCTGATGATCCTCACGGTGGGGGATGCCCGCGCTTCGGTAGGGTGGCTGCTGCCGATTCTCGTGACCGCGGATTTCTGCGCCCTCTACTTTTGGCGGCGGCACGCGGATGCGAAGCTGCTCTTACGCCTGGCGCCTTCGGTCTTGCTGGGGCTGGTGGCGGGGGGCGTCGCGCTCGGGCTCAGCGAACGTTACATCCGCCCCTTGATCGCCGCTATCGTGGTGGCGATGCTGCTCGTCTATCTCGTCCGGCGTTTCCGGCCCGCGTGGATGCCATCCGGGCTTCACCCGGCCCCATACGGTTTCGCGGGAGGGTTCTCAACGACCGTCGCCAACGCCGCCGGGCCGGTGATGAACCTCTACATGCTTTCCATGAACCTGACCAAAGAGCAGTTCATGGGCAACACCGTCTGGTTCTTTCTTGTGATCAATCTCTGCAAGGTACCGGTCTACACTTATCACGGTCTGTTTACGCGAACCTCGCTTGGCTTCGACGCCATGATGATCCCCGCCGTTGTGCTGGGCACGCTTACCGGGCGCTGGCTCTTTCTGCACATCTCACAGGCCGTGTTCGAGGGCTTCGTGATCGTCACGGTGGTGGTCTCGACCTTCCTGCTGTTCCGCTAAGACCGGGCTGTGGAAGGGGGTTTGATCTCAGCTAGAGTCGTGACGCGCGACAAGGCGGGAGAAGCCGGGGCGGGGAAGCGAGAAAAGGACGCGATCTCAAGACCTCTCCCCCCGAGACGGTTCTCGAAGTCGCGTCCAGCTTTGTCTTTCCATTCTCCCAGAGGACGCCCGGTTTTGATCACGGAATTACGTTTTCCCACCACGATTTTCACAGGTATTTTTTCCCTTAGAATCAAGGAGATACAGGGAAGTAGCTGTGGGAAAGGTGTGGATAAAACAGAACTGTGTGGAAATGGTTTGGAACGATGTTCCGCCGGACGGCCGCATTCCGGCCGGGTGACGCCTGATTTCCACGTCCGGTGAATGAAACGGTCGCGCCGCGAATTGCTCTGGGCTCGTGCGGAGGGGCGGCGCCCGGGGTTCTCCCGGAAGCCGCCACCCGCGCGCCGCGGAGCCGGAAGGGCTAGAACGTGGCGCTCAAGCTGTTGCTGCCGCCCACGGAATTGCTCAACGCCATGGACAAGCCGGTGATCTCAGTGGCATCGCCGGAGATCGTTACGGGCAGGGTGAGCTGGAACTGGCTGCCAAATGCAGTCGATGGGCTTGACGTATACCAGGTAGTGAAGGCCGACGCCAGGTTAACCGTGAATGAGAGCCCGCTCGTGACATTGCTGCCCGCACGCGCCGTGAAATTCAATGTCGCGGAGGTCATATTCCTTGGCGTGGAGTAGCCCCGCGCCACCACGTTCAGGCCGGTGCTTGTACGAGTGACGGTCAGGTTCGTGAGCGTGGGAGCCAGCGGCGGCAGGACCACAGTGGAGGTTGGGGGCGGCGTTGGCGTGGCATCCGCGCCACCAAGGCGCAACTGCGCGCGAATCGTAATGGTTCCCGCCACGGTGCCGGTCTGGAACAGTGCCTGCCCCGCTTCGCCGAAGCCGGCCGAGGTCTGCCCGGCGGCAATCTGGAAATTCGCTTGCCGCCCGCCGCTCACGAATTGGGCCGCGGGGTCGTCCACCGCCGGTGTCACCGACGGCGCGAATTCGAGGAAGAGCGTGCCGTTGACGGCATCGTTCCGCGGCGCGCCAAGGCCCACGTC
>JADLCF010000122.1 GCA_020847315.1 Bryobacterales bacterium
GCCGCTTCCGCGGTCTCCTTTTGGGTATTGAATTTCTCCCAATTGCTTTGCGACACATCGCCGCTGCGCACGAGGTTCTCATAACGCTTGGCGTCCGCCGCCGCGAGCTTTGCCGAGGATGCCGCGGCTTCCCAGTTCGAGCGCGCGGCTGCCACCTCAGGAACGGATTCGGGATCGAACTTGGCGCTGCCCGCCAAGCCGACTCGGGACCGCGCCTGCCGCAGAGCGAAGCGGGCCTGCTCCAGGGTGGCGCGCGCCTGGTTGAGCCTCAATTGCGCATCAAGGTGCTCCAGCTCGCAAATCACTTGGCCGGATTGCACGAAGTCGCCAATGTTGACTGGCGTCGCGGACACGCGGCCCGCGACGGCGGGAGCAACGTCGGACGACTCATCCGCCAGAAAGGAGCCCGTCTCGCGGTAGTAAGAAGAAACGGACCGCACCTCGGCGGGCGCCGTCGAGATGGAGATGGGCTTGCTTATCTCGCTGGCCACGGCATTCCCGCCATTCGGCGGCGCGCAGGAGCATAGGAAGGCAGCGGTACTGATTGCAAATGCTAGGAAAACTCGATTCATTTGATATGGACCCTTAGCTTCTGTTCACTTGGACCCTGCGAACGGGCTCGGCCGGCCGCGGGCCGGAGGAGCGTCTCCGTGGCGCCCTATTGCGCGAGAACGCCCGAACGAACATGCGCGCGAGATTCATGATTGCTCCAGGAAAGCCGGATGGGGCATGGATGCGCACGAAGAGGAAGCGTGGAACGCACTCCAGGACGTGATCGAACCTTGAAGTCCGCTGCCCGGCATTCCCCGCCGACGCTCGGCGTCATCGGGCTCGATGCTGAGTCGGTTGCCCGTGCTCGCGCGAACGGCCGTGGGCCGCGTTCCAGTTCCGCATCCTGGCGCTTACGCCTCGCCCAGCAATCGCTTCAGTTGCACGTGTTGCTGACGAACGGAGACCACCTCCTTGCCCTCGAACATGCCTCGTCCCTGATACTCGCTGATTAGGTAACCATCCCACTTGTGATCCAGAAGTATCTTGATGAGTTCCGGGTAGGGCGTGTCTTTCACGACGCAATCCCGAGTCATGTCGCCGAACTTGGCGTGGATCAGCCCGGTATAGGGCAGAAGCGGAATCAGTTCCTTGGGCTCGGACGGCTCTGGAAGCTTAAAGCCTTTGCCGAATTCTTTTTCAATCTGCGCTTTCATTTCCGGCGGCATCTCGAAGCGAGCGAAAACGCCGAAGTCGGGATTGATCGAGAACCACTTCCCGGTCTTCTCCTTCTCGATAAAATCCACCAGGTCGTCCACGGCCTTGCTCTTGACGGGGCAGTGAAACTCCTCGGTGATGTAGACGTTGTGCTTCTCCGCCACCGGCAGAGCCGCCTTGTAGACCTCCCGCCAGTTGGATTGCAGAGTGCCATCGTTGTCCAGCAAGCCATACCTCGACCGGACGCGCGTGAAGCCGAGGAGGCTTGCGAGCTTGATATCCTGAACAAGCCGCGACAGCTCCTCTTCGGTGCTCGCAAAGTCTTCCGGTCCTTCGCCCTTCAGCTTGGAGTCGGTCCACAAGCCGTACTCTTCCGGCAGCAGATTATACTTGGCCATCAGGCTATGCCAGTTGTCTACCCATGCCGTGCTTGGGTTGGGATAGCCCTCGATGTGCGCATTGCCTAGAATCTCCAGACCCATCTTGTACCCTTGTTCAGGCGTGCCCAGATCGGCGATATGAGCGAGGCAATCTTCGAGACTCATTCTGTAATACAGCTCCATGCAGTAGCTGAACAGAGAGACGCCGCGCTTGGGCCCTTTCTTCACCGCGGTGCTGACGGCAGCAGCGCAGGAGGAGGAGGCGGCTGTGACCGCAACAGCGCCGGCGGCGGTCCACAGAAATTCTTTTCGAGTCATAGTTACCCTCTCTCTTCCGTAAGCATTACCAGGTCCACCGTGGAGTTGCCGTTGCCAAATTCGCTCATGCGGCGAGGCTTGTTCGGGTCGGCGGCGGGCGTGATCTTGGGTTCGTCATTGGGAGCGCTGTAGGAGACTCGCTGCATCCAATTGACGGTTACCTGGTGCATTCCCATCTTGAGTCCACCGGGTTTCGCGACGTTTATCGTGAGGACATCCAGCTTTCCCCAATGAACGTCGATGGCCTTTTGCGCTTCATCCTGCGTATACGTCTTGCCGTGCAGGGTAACCGTGATGGCTTCTCTTGGGAACAATTCACCATCCACCATGACCGACCAGCCTTTGGACATGGAAAGCCAGATTCCCCGGTAGTACGGCAATTTCTGACGGATCTGAAATCCGGTTGCTTTCCCATTCTGAAAGACGTTCTTGAAACCTAACTGCTGGACTGGCTCGAAATCAAACATCTCGCTTTACTCCTTGTCTTTCCTGTTTGGATTTCCATGATTGGGACGCGGGCCATCGGCGTCTGGAGGGCGACGCCAAGGCCCGCGTTCGACGGCCCCCGCTGAGGCTCAGCGCGGCGGCAGGTCAACTACACCTCGCCGAGCAAGCGCCTCAGTTGAACCTGCGCCCGGCGGACCTGGTGAATCGACTGGCCCTCGAACATCTTCGACCCCTGATACTCAGTGATCAAATAGCCATCCCAGCCGCTGTCCTTGATGATCTTGACTAGCTCGGGGTAAGGAGTGTCTTCCGATTCACAATCCCGGCTGATGTCGCCGGTCTTGGCATGAATACAGCCGACATACTTCAGAATGGGCTTCAGTTCCTCGGGCTTCGAACCCGGTTCCGAAGTCCTGCCACCCATCCTCATCGTTGCGAACTTAACGAAATCGGGATTGATCGCGAACCAGGGGAATGCCTTCTCCTTCTCCATGAACTCGATCATCTCGCCCACCTGCGGAGCCTTGATCGCATATTGAGACTCTTCAACGATGCGCACATTGCGCTTCTCCGCCGTGGGAAGCGCGGCTTTGATGACTTCCTTCCAGGTGGACTTCAGGTGCGGGTCGTTCATATAGCTCCACATCGGTCCCTTGCCTCCCGGCTCGGCAGGAGGAGGACCGCCACCGGGAGGCGGGCCAAGCATGCCTGCCCTGCCACGCATGGCGCCGCCACCCGGATTGAGAGCGGGCCGTCCGTTCTCATCGGGAGCGTGGGCGTATCTGGAGCGGATGCGCTGGAATCCGAGCAAGCTCGCGAGTTCGATGTCCTGGAGCATCGACTGCAATTCCTCTTTCGCGGTCGTCTCCCGTCCGAAGTACCGGTTGGAGTCGATCCAGGAGCCGAACTGCACTGGCTCAAGGTTGTACTTGGCTATCAACTTATGCCAGTTGTCCACCCATGCCGTGCTTGGGTTTGGATAGCCCGGCACATGCCCGTGAAGGATCTCCACGCCCATCTTGTAGCCCTGGCCCGGCGCGCCCAGGTCCGCAACATGCTCCAGGAGGTCCTCCAGATTCTTCCTGTGCTGAAACTCCATCGTGTAGCTGAACAGGGAGACGCCGCGCTTGGGCCCCTTCTTCGCGGTGGCGGCGGCCGCCGCGCCGGCGCCGGGCATGGCCGTGACGGCAGCGACGCCGGCAGCGGTTTGTAAGAATTCTTTTCGAGTCATTGCAATCTTCTCCTCTCACTCATTCCGTCAGTGAACAATCACGCAATCCACGACGTCATTCCCTTCGTAATGCTCGTTGGCCCGGCGAGGGTTGTTTTCATCGGCGTCGCCCGTCTCCCAGTTGACGGTAACCTTGTGAACTCCAAGGCTTAGTCCGCCGGGTTTCGCGACGTTGATCTGCATCAGATCGTATTTCCCCCAATGAACGGTGGGAGTTTGCTCGGCTTGCGCCAGCGTATACGTCTTGCCTTTCAGGGTGAGCGTGATGGCTTCAGGCGGAAACAGTTCGCCGTCGACCATGACAGACCAGCTCATCTGGGACAAATAGAGTCCACGGTAGTTGCCGTTTCTGTGAAGAATTTGAAAGCCTACCGCCTTGCCGTCACGATAGGTATTTTTGAAACCTAGCTGTTGGACTGGGTTGTCATCAAACATGTAATCTCTCCCGTCTTCTGAATTTGCCGATATCGCTGTGTGATCAGAGCTTGATCTCCCAACCTTTGCGGAAGACCGGCTTCACCCACTTGTTGACCTCGCGGTTGTTGGTGAATTCGCCCTTTTCGTAGTTCCACATCAGCTTGCCGTCCGCGTGGATTGCCGCGGCGCCAAGCACGAGCCATTCCGTGTATGGGCCACCGATGCTGAAGTTCGAACAGGCTGGCGCTCCGCCCTTGCACGCGCGCACCCAGTCGCGGCAGTGGGCCGCGTGGTTGTCCCCCGTCGAGGCTCCGGGAGACCGCTGAAGATACGGCAATGGCAGTTTGTATTCGGCCCATCGCGAACCGGGCAGAAGACCGACGGCCTCGCCACGCCCGCTTGTGCCCATATAGCCCTTGGTGCCGGCAAAGATGCAGTTGTATCCGTTGCTGTCCGGCATGGGCGGGATACCGGCGGCGCCTGGCGCGCCGGCTGCTGGCGCCTTAGGAGCTTGGCTGCCACCGCCGATGAAGAATCCGCCTTCACCTTGTGCCGGGCCTACCTGCGGACCGGTTCCGGGAATCTTGCGTGCTTGCGCGACGGTCATGCCCGGCGGATTGTAAGCATCGCCGCCCGCATGGTGATACCAGTAGACCGATACGGGTGGCATGGCGCCGCGAGCCGCGAAATCGAAACGAAGCGCCAGTTCATCCGGGAAGGTGAACGCGGGCAGCGGATCCTTCTTGATGCATTCCACGCTGATCAGGTATTTCGGATGAAGCTGTAGAGCCCAGTTCGCGGGTCCCAGTGTGTGAACTCCCCAATCGCCGATCAGGCTGGTGCCGAAATCATAGAACCCGCGCCAATTGAACGGCATGTAGAAGCCGCCGCTCATCTGGGCCGCCACGGCCATCATGGCCTCGCTTTCTCTGCCACCGCCGGGCGGGCCTCCTGGCGGCATCCCGCCCGGTCCTCCCGGCCCACCGGGGCCTCCGGGGCCGAGCATTCCACCGCCGATCCGGCCGATTTTTGCATTTCGTGCCGCGATGAAATCCTGGTATGCCTGGTCCCCCGCGGTATAGGGACGGTATTCCGCGCAGCCCAGCCAGACATCCCAATCGATCGTGTCGGGCACGGGAGTGGGAGCCGGAATCTTCGTCATGCCTTGCGGCCACATGGCGCTTCGGTTCCAGGCATGAACCTCCGTCACGTCGCCGATCTCGCCGGACCAGAGAATCTCGGCGGCCACGCGCGTGGCGTCGTGAGAGTAGCCCTGGTTGCCCATTTGCGTCGCGACCTTGTACTTCTCGGCCGCCTGCGTCAACAGGCGCGCTTCCCAGGCCGTGCGCGTTAATGGCTTTTCGCAGTAGACGTGCTTGCCGAGCTGCATGCAGGCCAACGTGCATACCGCATGCATGTGATCCGGTGGACCGATGACAACGGCGTCGATATCCTTGCCCGACTTGTCGAGCATCTGGCGGAAGTCCTTGTACTTCGCGGCCTTCGGAAATAACGCCAACCCTTCCTTCCCGCGCGTCCAATCGCAATCGGCCAGGGCCACTACATTCTCAGCGCCATCCGACCACGCCTTCTTCAGATCGGCCAAGGGCTGGCTCCCGGCCCCAATCGCCGCCAGATTGAGCTTCTCGTTGGGCGACTTGTAGCCCAGCCTGCTGAGAGACGGCGTGCTGCCGAATCCGCCTGCGGGGACGGCGCCGGCCAGCGCGCCGAAAAAGAACGATCTTCTCGAGAATTTCACCGTTTCAACTCCTCTCTCGCAAATAAGGGGCAGTGTCCAGCTAAGACACCGCTTCGATCTCCGCAGACTCGCCGCCTGCCGCATGCACGCCGTTCTCATGCCGCGCGGAGAGCGCCGTCCCATTGGCCGCCGCGGCCGCCAGGGCCTGGCGCATCATCGTGAATACAATCCGCTGGAGCCGCATCAGAATATCGCGTCAACCTCTGCAATCTTTCCGTCGCGAATGCGGAAAACCTCAAAGACCGGGCTCGAGCCCTTCATCATCTTTTCGTTGGTCATCCGCATCTCGGGAGGAACGGTCTTGTTCCAGGCTTCGATCTCCGGCGTGACATGCCCCACCTGCTCAAAATTGGCGACCCACATGACGGTGTTCCGCGTTTCATCGACAGCCGCGACGCGCCGGTTGGTGATGAGCACCATGGTGGGGAAAATTTTCGTTTTACCGTCGCCGAAGTTGCAGCCTTGAGGCACGCCGGGGAGTTCGGCGATCTTGGGCATCGGTGGCATGGCCGGTTTCTCGCCCTTCGCTTCGGACGGCGGCATCATCCGCATCATGTCATCGCCGTTTTCGTACCGGTAACATTGCGGACCGAATGGCGCGAGGGTGCTGTTGGATTCCTGCAGCGCGTCAAAGTACTTGCCCGATCGCTCGATGAGTTCATTACGCGGCAGGCGATCCGCGGCGGGCGTCAGTTCTGTCCAAGAGGCGCGCGCCTCCCTGTCTTTCTGGTTGGAGCCCTTGCCGCGGTGAATGGCGGTTTCGACTTCCGCGATCTTGCCGTCCTTGAGTTGGAGGCGGAGGCCGATATAGGTTCTCAGTTCCTGCCCGACCTCGTTCATCGTGCCCATGAAGGCGATCGATTGCATCGCGGGATCGGGCACATAGATCTTGCGGGCAATGTCGCCGCCGGCGGTCTCCCACAAGCCCTTTCCGAGAGACTTCTGAACGCCACCTTCGAAGTACTTCACGTCGCCGGTCACGGACAGGGACCTGGGATCATGGGCGGCGAGAGCGGCGAGATAGCCGTCCATCGTCTTGCGTAGACAGTCTTCATCGCAGACAGCCGGCGCGCCGGCACACGAGGACAAGTGCAGCGCCAAGCCCGCGCAGGCGAAGGCGCCGGTTGCGGTCAGTGACTTAAAGAATTGGCGTCGTCTCATTGACGGTCACTCCTCAGAACCTTTCCTCTTCCGGTCTCAATCGAATTCTGCGGGGGCGGACGCCGGTGCAACAAGAGGCCGCACGGCATCGAACGGTTCTCCAACCCCTGTTGAACGGCGGCAACCGGCGTTCCGCATTTGCCCAAAGCGCCTGGACCCGTCTGGTGTGGGTATCTTGGGCATCCCGCCACCTGTGCTTCGCGGACACTCCGGGACAGCGGCCTACATCCAGATGGGAGCCGGAACTCAAGCCCGGCAAACAGGTGCGAACCTGTGCGGAACCTGTCGCGCACTGCCCGTTTTCCTGGGGAAACGTGACAATCCGCGCCGCGAGCCCAACCCTGAGCGCCCCGTGAACCGGCCCCCGGGTTGCCGCTCACCAGACCAGCAGCAGGCGGCGCTTCACTCCGCCACCCATGAAGCCGGGGCCCCCATTGCCCAAACCGCTGCCGTCGAGTTCCTTCTCCTGGGTAAAGCCGTAGGAGTTCACCCAGCCCATCTCAATCTCCACATCGTGGTAGCCAACCGCCAACCCTCCCGGCTTTGGAACTTTGACGTAGGCGGGGACGTTCACCTGCCAATAGGTCTCGTTCAGCGAGTACATCTCATCCGCGGTGTAGTCGATTCCATGGATGTTCCAAACGAGAGACGACTTGGGATACGCCACGCCGTCCACGGTAACCTTGCCGGTTCGGAACATGCTCAGGAACATGCCCCTGTACAAATGGGTGGCTACGGCGAACTGGAAGCCCCATACCTTGCCGTACTTGTCGACGACGTTGTGGAACCCAATCTGCTGGATATTCGATCTGTCAAGCATTGCCGTTTCCTCCCTTTGTGAACGTGTAACCCAGGCATTTCCGCATCAGAATGTGGTGCCGGCGCAACTGCTCCTGCACGTTGTCGCGATCGGCCATGTTCCCTTCAAACTCGGAAACCAGGGCCCCCTTCCAGCCGTGGTCCTGGAAGATCTTCATGAGTTTCGGATAGTCGATGTACGCTTCCTCGAAGTTCTCGTTGATGTCGAAAAACTTCGCGTGGAAGCAGCGGGAGTATTTCAAGATGGGAATGATGTCTTCGATCGGAGACGATTTCGTAACCTCCTCCATCATCGCCGCGGAAATGCCACCTCCCGGCCCACCTGGCCCTCCGGGCATGCCACCTGGGGGTTCCTGACGCCGGTTCAATCCGGTCGAAAGGGGTTTGATGGGCTTGCCGCCTAATCCCCCTTGCCTGAAGGTGCTGAAGTCGACGTTGAGGCCGATGTGCTTCGTCTGGTGCTTCTCGATGAACGCGATGTAATCGTCGACGTATTTCTCCTTGATCTTCGGCTTGATCTCAGGTTGGAACATGACATCGTTCTTCTCGAGGACCGGCAGCATCTTTTCGAAGTATCTTTCCCAGCCCGGCGCGGGACCGCCGCCGATCCCATGGGCATCGGTCATGCGGGCGCGGATGCAATTGAATCCAAGTAGACCGGCCAGCTTGATATCGCGGCTTTGATACCGGACGATCTCGTCGTCGGACATTTTCGGGCCCCTCGTGACGTGTTCGTCCACGTTGTTGGCGAGTTCACTGGGCTGCATCTGGTACTTCTCGCAGAAGCCAAAGAAGGTATCGATCCACTTTGTGGAAGGGTTGGGATAGTTCTCGATGTCCGACGTGAAGAGCTCGAAGGTGGTGCAGCCCATGTCGTACATATCCCGGAAGCAATCCTCGAACGTGAAGCAGATGTCGCGGATGCCGCTGTAACTGTACACGGCCACGCCGAGCTTGATGTCTCCCGTTGAGGCAGGCGCATTCGCGGCCGAACTCGCCGGGTTAGCGGCGCCGGTCGCGCTGGCCGTAACCAGACCCGCGCCGAGCCCCGCCACGGACCTGAACAAATCGCGTCGTTCCATTGTGATGCTTTCCTTAGAAATTCGAAGGCCAATCGGACCGTCACCAAACCAGCAGCAGGCGGCGCTTGGGGTTTGGGAATCCAGGGAATCCGTTGCCCAGGCCGCTGCCATCCGCTTCCTTCTCCTGGCCGGGGAGGAAGTTGGTTACATAGCCAATCTCGATCTCAATGTCGTGGTAGCCCTCGGCGAGTCCGCCCGGCTTCGGGACTTTTACATACGCCACGTCATAGAGTTGCCAATACTCGTCCACGAGATCGAACATCTCTTCCCGTGTGTGGTCGGTATCGTTGATGTTCCAGATCAGGGAGTTCTTCGGATACCGGACGCCGTCCACAATCGCGTCGCCGAAGCGGCACTGGCTCAGCCAGTTGCCTTTGTCGCCGGTTTCGATCACGGCGAACTGGAACCCCCAGATCTTTCCGTCTTTATCCTTGAGGTTGTGGAAACCGATTGCCTGTATGTTCTGTGGTTCAACCATGATGGGTGTGTCCTTTCGCCTTGCTGCCGCCTCAGTAACCTAAAATGCGCTTCATCATCAGGTGCTGACGCCGCAATTGATCGCTCACGTGCGCCCGGTCGGTTCGTTTCGGCCCTTCGTATTCGGAAACCAGATCCCCGTTCCAACCGTGGTCGACCATGGCCGTCAGAATTTCCTTGTAAGGAATGGTCACTTCGTTGAAGTTCTCGTCCACGTGATGGAATTTCGCGTGGCAGGTACGGGAATAGGGCAGAATCCGGATAATGTCTTCGGGCTTGGAAAGCTGCCGGTTTGTCCAGTTCATTGACCCGCTCGGGCCACTTGGGCGGCCGGCGGGCCCGCCCGGTGGCGGCGCTCCGGCGGGGGCGGAGGCGTTCGATGCCGCGCTCTTGGCCGGCGCCGGCATTTGCGGCATCACGCCTTCCGGCCAAGCGTTTTGGAAGATCCCGAAATCCGCGTTGATGCCCCAACCCTTATGCTTCGCGGCGAAGGCGATGTATTCGTCGATATACGGCAGGGTCAGCGTGCCGGGCGCATGAATTTCCGGCTGTAGCTTCACGTCGAATTTCTCCGCCCATGGCATCAGCCTTTCCACATAGCTCTTCCAGCCCGGCTCGGGCTCGCATTCCATCGTGATCGGGGTGACTCTGAAGCGGATGGCATTGAAGCCGAGCGTGTGCGCCAGCTTGATGTCGCGCACCATGTTCGCGACGATCATGTCGTCGGGCATCTTCGGGCCGCGGCGCACGTTGGTGTCGCACCAGTTGGCCAAGTCCGCCGGCCTCAGACTGTACTTCGCGCACAGCCCGTGGAAGTGGTCGATCCACTTGGTGGAGGGGAACGGATAACCCTCGATATCCTTGAGCAGCGCCTCAAAGCAGGTGCACCCCATATCATGGATATCCGCCAGGGCATCCTCGAGCGTCATGCAACTGCCGAGAAGCTGCTGATAGCTATATAGGGACACTCCGCGCTGGGGTCTTCCCTTCGTCGTCGCCGCGCCCCCTGCGCTTGAGGCGGCGGCCAGCCCCGTGCCAATTCCGGCGGCGGATCTAAAAAAATCGCGTCGTTCCATGCGGTGTTCTCCTTTATTGCTCAATACGCGGATGATTCTTTCGTAGGATGAAGACAGCCTCCGCCTACGCCTACGCCTCGCCGAGCAGGCGCTTCAGCAGCACCTGGTGCCGGCGGACGGCGGAAATGGCTCCGCCCTGCGCCTTATCCGGCCCCTCATACTCGCTGATCAGGTAGCCATCCCATTTGTTGTCGGCGAGGATCTTGATAATCTCCCGGTAAGGCGTATTGGTCACTTCGCAATCCCGGTTGATGTCGCTGAATTTCGCGTGGCAGCAATGCACGTAGGGCAGAAGCGGAATCATGTCCTCCGGCTTCTGCGGTGTTGGGTCGAACGTGACGTCGCCCATCTGAGGCGCTTTCGGATCTTCGGGATCAAACACCATCGCCGGTGGCGCGGCTCCAGGAGCACCGCCTGGAGCGCCTGGCGGCATTCCCATCTTGGTGAAGATGCCGAAATCGATGTTCAATCCGAACCAGGGGGTGGTCTTCTCCTTGATGATGAAGTCCATGAGCTCGTCCATCATGGCGCCCTTCAACTTCTCGGGGGAATGGACTTCGGAAAGCATCCGGAAGTTGTGCTTCTCCGCGACCGGGAGCGCGATCTTCATGATCTCCCGCCAGTTCTTGGTGGGCATTCCGTCCCAGGACATCATGCCGAGCTTCGTCCGCGCGTGAGTAAAGCCAAGCAGATGGCCGAGCTTGATATCGTCAATCAGCTTCGCCGCCGACTCTTCCGTGCTCAACAAGCCTTCGGGCCCTTCGTTGTAGGTCTTGGAGTCAACCCAATGTCCCAGCTCGACGGGCTGGAGATGGTTCTGCTCGCACAGCTTGTGCCAGTGGTCCACCCAGGCTGCGCTGGGATGCGGATAGCCGCGGATGTGTGCGTTCGCCAGGATCTCAACGCCGATCTTCTGGCCCGGCGAGGCCATCTCGCCGACCTCGATCAGGCAATCGTCCACGGTTTTCGAGTGGAACAGATCGAAGTTGTAGCAATAGAGAGAAACACCTCGCTTGAGGCCTTTCACCCCGGGATTGGCCGCGCACGAGGTGACCGTCGACGCCGCGGTTGCGGCGATGACGCCAGTGGCGGTTTGCAGGAATTCTTTGCGTGTCATCAGAGTTTCTCCAGACTTGCGTCCCGGTCTAAACCATCACGAGATCCCGCGTGCAGTTGCCGCCGCCAAACTCGCCGCCGCCACCCATGCTGACGGCATGCGGCTTGGCGGGGCCCGTGCGCTTGCGAGCTTTGGGATTCGGAGGACCGTATGAGATCCGGTGGTCCCAATTCACGGTCACCTCATGCACGCCCATCGCCAGCCCGCCGGGCTTCGTGATGGTTAGGATGGCTGGCGTTTCCAGATCCCAATGAACTTTGCCGGCTTGGGCCGCTTCATCCTGAGTAAACGTCTTGCCGTCGATCGTGACGGTGATCGCGTCCCTGGGAAACTGCTCGCCGTCCACCATCACCGAGAAGCCCGTTGACAGCGAGAGCCAGATGCCCCGGTAGTAGGTCGAACGATAGAGTATTTGGAATCCGATTGCCTGGCCATTGCGATAGACATTCTTGAAACCGCGTTGCTGGACGGGTTCTTTGTCAAACATTCCACGTCTCCTTCCAGTCCTTTTCGCCGCCGCGGAAGTGGCTTGCCATCATCCTTCGCAAGCCATCGCAGCCTTGGCGAGGCTCGGGCTTGGGGATCGCCGAATGGTGATCCGGCGATCCCCAACAGCCCGTTGAATCTGTCCTTAGAAGACCAGCTTCACGGCAAACTGAATCTGGCGTGGGGTAGCCATGCTATTCGTCGCCGTGATCATGCCAAACGTAGATCCCGCGAAACTCGGTTTACCATCAGCCGAATACCCTGGGATACTGAACGAAGGTCCGCCGAAGCTGGGTGTATTGGTGAGATTGAAAATCTCCGCGCGGAACTGCGCGGCGACGGATTCCTTCACCCTGAATTCCTTGAACAGAGACATGTCCAGCTTCTTGCTGGCAGGGCCGGTGAACGCGTTCATCCCTAGATTGCCGAAGGTGCCTTTCGTCTGCCGCCGGAACTGAGAGGTGTCAAACCACTGGTTGATGCTCTGCGTGAACCCGCTCGATGGGACCACATCCATGCGTTCCGTGCCCTGATTGGCTCCTACGGCGGTGTTCTGTGTGTCCAGGCCGTCCGTGACGTTGAACGGAAGACCCGAGGAATAAATGTAGATCCCGTTCATCTGCCACCCTTTGCCAAGTACCCCGGCAATGCCCTTAAGGTTGTTGCCGAACGGCAGCATGTAGGAAGCCATCATTACGTACCGGTGCTTCACCATGATGTCGTCCGGTCCGTAATCGCGCGAAACATCGTCAAGCGTGTTCTGGCAGCCGCCACCGCACGAGCTTCTCTGCGAACCGCCGTTCGAAAGGTTGTTCGTGAGTGTGTAGTTCGTGTTGATCATGAGACCCTTCTGAAGGTTTCTCCGGAACTCCACCTGAAAGGCGTTGTAATTCGAGAATCCTTTGTCCGTTAACAACTGGATGACGGAGACATTCGGTATGGACTTGTAGTACGGCTGGCAAGGGTCTGGAAGACTCCTGACATCGACTACAGTTCCGCACCCGCCCTTCTCCAGAGGGGGCAGAGGTTGATTGGCGTTGCTGAACACATAGGGTCCGTTCCTTGTGAACTGGCCGACATAACCGGCGGTGATCAAGTTGTCCCCAAACGATTTCTCGAACATCAGGTTGGTCATATAGACGATGGGCCACTTCAGATTCTTCACCATGGCGGCCGCAACGGCGGTTCCCGGAGTGTTGTTTCCGCAACTGGCGACCAGGCAATCGCTGTCGGGTTGGATAGGCGGCGCCTGGCTCATGGTCGTGGGCCCGAAGTATGTGGAGGTGAGCGGGGCATTCTTCTGATACCCTGGGTTCGCCTGCGTGTCCGGATAGTACGTCGTGCCGAAGCCGCCACGCACGACGAATCCGCGCCCTGCCGTGGCCGCGAAGCCGAGACGAGGTTGGAAATTGTTGTACTGGGTGGCAATTCCGTTCGTGGCGCTGATTCCGTTGACGCCGGCCATCTGAATCTTCCCGGACGCGAGCATTGCGGCATCGGTCGGGTCAAAGTTGGAGAGCCGGTTGTGCCTTTCGGTCGTGGGCGTGAAGATGTCGTAGCGGAGCCCCACGTTCAGCGTTAGCCAGCGCGTCGCGCGCCAGTCGTCCTGGATATGCAGGGCATACTCCTTGTTGTTGTACATGGGCGTGCTGAAGGTCACCTGGCGCATCAGACCGAGCGGAATCCCTTGAATCAGGTCCGAAAACGCGGTGCCACTGAGGCCTCCAAACATCAGAATGCCCTTGAACAATTGCTGGTTCACGGACCA
>JADLCF010000123.1 GCA_020847315.1 Bryobacterales bacterium
ACAAGCTCAAGCTGAAAGAGGGTTCCTGGAAAGAAGAGCCCGGCCCCGGCACGGGGATGCTCTTTGACCTCGGCTCCCATCTGATTGACCAGGCTTTGGCCCTCTTCGGCCTCCCGCAGCGCGTCTTTGCGGACCTTCGCAGCCAGCGCCTCGGCAGCCGCATCGACGACCATTTCGAAGTGATCCTTGATTACGGCGCCATGAAGGCAACCCTCAAATGCGGAACCCTCATCCGCGAGAAACCGCCCCGCTTTCAGGCCTTCGGAGATCTCGGGGCATTCGTCAAGCATGGAATGGATCCGCAGGAAGCCCGCCTGCTCGCGGCGGATTTCCCTCGCTGGAATCCCAAGCTCGGCGTCGACGACGAAGCGAATTGGGGCTTGCTGCACACGAGTGTGAACAGCCTTGTTTTCAAGGGCAAGGTGGAGACCTTGCCGGGGGATTACGCCTCCTTTTACCGGAATATCGCGGCGGCCATCCGTGGCGAAGCCGCGCTGCTGGTGAAGCCGGAAGAGATTGTGACCTTGATGAAAGTGCTCGAATTGGCTCGCCGGAGCGACCGCGAAGGCCGTTGGCTGCCGCTCGAATTATAGCGGGCGCCCTTTGTCCGCGAGCGCCGCGGATCGAAACAAGTTTTTCAGGAAGTAGAGAACACGATGAGCAAAACACATTCCGACGTCGGCCTGATCGGCCTTGCCGTGATGGGCCAGAACCTCGCCCTGAACATGGCGGATCACGGATTTCAAGTCTCCGTTTACAACCGCACCACCGCCACCATGGAAAAGTTCGTGGCGGAGAATCCCGATACGCCGGGCGGCCTCGCCGGGCAGGCCGAACTCGCGGATTTCGTGCAATCGATTGCAAAGCCGCGTAAGATCATCCTGCTCGTCAAGGCGGGCAAGGCCACGGATGCGGTTATCGATTCGCTCGTCCCGCTTCTCGAAGAGGGCGACATCATCGTCGATGGGGGCAACGCGCATTGGCTGGATACCATCCGCCGGGAGCGAGACCTCGCCGCGAAGGGCATTCGCTTTGTCGGCTCCGGTGTTTCGGGCGGAGAAGAGGGCGCGCGCTTCGGGCCTTCCCTCATGCCCGGCGGCCAGTTGAGCGCCTTTGAAGAGATCGAGCCGATCTGGACCGCCATCGCCGCTAAAGTCGATGCGGAAACCGGGAAACCGCTCACCGGCGCCAAGCCCGGCAAACCCATCACGGGCGGTGTCGCCTGCACCGCCTATATCGGCGCGAACGGCGCGGGCCACTACGTCAAGATGGTCCACAATGGCATCGAGTATGGCGACATGCAGATGATCTGCGAAGCCTACTCTCTGCTCACCAACCTGCTCGGCCTTTCCGCTCCGGAAGCGGGCAAGATCTTCGCCGAATGGAACACGGGCGTCCTCGATAGCTTCCTCATTGAAATCACCGCCGACATTCTGCAGCAGGTGGATGCCGCCACGGGCCGCCCCTTCGTCGATGTCGTCCTCGATACCGCGGGGCAGAAGGGCACCGGCAAATGGACGTCCGTGAGCGCGCTCGATATGGGCGTTCCCGCGCCCACGGTAGCCGAAGCGGTGTTTGCCCGCTTCATCAGCGCCGTCAAGGAAGAACGCGTGGCCGCGTCGAAAATCCTCACCGGTCCGGCCCCGAAATTCAGCGGCGATCGCGATGCCTTTATCGCAGCCATCCACGACGCGCTCTATTGCTCGAAGATTTGCAGCTACGCGCAAGGCTTCCAATTGATGCGCGCGGCTGAGTCCGAGTATAACTGGACGCTCAATTTCGCCGAGATCTCCCGTATCTGGCGTGGCGGCTGCATCATTCGCGCGCGTTTCCTGCAGAAGATTACCGAAGCTTACCTGCGCGACGGCCGCCTGCAGAATTTGCTGCTCGATGCCTATTTCAAGAGTGAGATTGACCGCACCCAGGCGAATTGGCGCAAGGTGGTGGCCGCCGCCGCGGAGAACGGGATCCCAGCGCCCACCTTTTATTCCGCGCTGGCGTACTACGATAGCTACCGCTCCGAACGCCTCCCCGCGAATCTCCTCCAAGGCCAGCGGGATTACTTCGGCGCGCATACCTATGAGCGCGTCGATCAACCCCGCGGGAAGTTCTTCCACCTCGATTGGCCCCAACCCGGACGTCCGCAGGTCGAAGCCTAGAATCGTCCGTCCCCTTCAACATCTCCAGGTCGCCTCTCCCGGCGGCCTGGAGCGCCCCGGCATCTTCAGCGGATACGGCCCTCTCCCCACCTCAAAAGCCGCACGAGGAACTCCCGCAATCCCGGCTCGCAGCAGGATTCGATGGAGCGGTTCCGGATCCTGGTAAAGTGATGCGTTATAGAGAGTGATCGGCCTACGTGCGCGCGGCGGGAGGGGGCTGAATGAGTAAGGCGATGGTTTTCGTTATGCTGGGAGTCGCTATGCTTGCCGTCGTGCATACTACCCCCTCGCAAGACACCGTGAATTTGCCCACCATCGGCATAGTCCACAGGCTGGATCCGGCGCTCGATCGGCTGCTTCCCAAGGATGCGCGAATTGAAGTCGTGGCCTCCGGCTTCGATTGGACGGAAGGGCCGGTCTGGATCAAGGATGACGGCGGCTACCTGCTGTTTTCCGATATCCCCCGCAACTCCATCTATAAGTGGAAAGAGAAAGAAGGCATCAGCCTGTGGATGAAGCCTTCCGGTTACACGGGCGTCGCCGATTATGGCGCGGAGCCGGGCTCGAACGGGCTCACGCTCGACGCGCAGGGCCGCCTGGTGCTGTGCGAACACGGGGATCGCCGCATCTCGCGCCTTGAAAAGAACGGCGGCAAGCGCACGCTCGCGGATAATTTCCAGGGCAAGCGGCTGAATAGCCCGAACGATCTCGTGTACAAGTCCGACGGCTCCCTCTATTTCAGTGACCCCATTTACGGCCTGCCCAAGCGGCAGGACGACCCCACGCGCGAACTCGATTTCTGCGGTGTCTTCCGCCTGGCCCCGGATGGAAAAGTGACGCTGCTCAACAACGAGCTCAGCCGCCCCAACGGTCTCGCGTTCTCACCCGATGAGAAGACGCTCTACGTCTCGAATTCCGACGATGCGCGCGCCGTGTGGATGGCCTACCCCGTCCAGGGCGATGGCGCGCTTGGGGAAGGGAAGCTGCTCTACGACGCCACCGCTTCCATGGGAAAACTGCCCGGTGCGCCCGATGGCTTCAAAATCGATCGCGACGGCAACCTTTGGGCGACCGGGCCCGGAGGCGTCTACGTGCTCACCCCCGAGGGCAAATTGCTTGGCCGTATCGAAACCGGCGAACGAACCTCCAACATCGCCTGGGGCGGGGACGGTAGCGCGCTCTACATCACTTCGGACATGTACGTGTGCCGCGTGAGAACTTCCACCAAAGGGAATGGCTGGTAGCGCGCTGCATCACTCCAGTTGCGCGAGAATGGGGCTAGTGGCCGCATGGGCGATCGCGCCTTCCACTCGCAATTCGTATGTCGAATAAGACGGGTTTCACCATCCAGATTCGCTCCGAAATCGGGGCGCTCCATCAGGTTACCGGGGTGATCGCCCGGCATGAGGGCAACATCACGCTCGTGGAGATCGTGGACCGCCAACCGGAGATCGAACTCACTTACTTGGAAGTGGAGCTGCCGGGCGATATCGAAGCTCTACGAGCGGAGATCGAGGCTCTGTCCGTGGTCCAATCGCTCGAATCGGTGAAGACGCTCCTGCAAATCTACGGCAAGCGCATCATCATCATGGGCGGCGGCGCCCAGGTGGGCCAGGTGGCCATCGGCGCCATCTCAGAGGCGGATCGGCACAATATCCGTGGAGAGCACATTTCCGTGGACACCATGCCCCTCGTGGGCGAGGCCCCGCTGGCAGACGCCGTTCGCGCCGTCCCGCGCCTCCCCCGCGCCAAAGTGCTCGTTCTGGCCGGGGCCTTAATGGGAGGGGAAATTGAGCACGCCGTCCGGGAGGTTCGCGAAAAAGGCTTGATCGTCATTAGCCTCAACATGGCTGGGAGCGTGCCGGAGGCGGCGGATCTCGTCGTCACGGATCCGGTTCAGGCTGGGGTGATGGCCGTGATGTCCATCGCGGATACCGCGAAGTTCCGCATTGACCGGCTCACTCGGCGTGTCTTTTAGCCCATCCGCTTCCGGGTGGAGCGCTCTCTTGTGGAGTGCCTTTTCCCGGTGCTGGAATCGGTCCAGCCGCGGGATTTCTGATCGCCTTGAGGAATTCATCCAGTTCGGCCAAACGATTCTGGCAGCCGGCGCAGAGCAGCAGATGTTCCTCCAGCGAGGCAGTCGCCGTTTCGTCCAAAATCCCCATGGCGTACTGTTCCAGTTCGTCTTCGCCGGCGTGCGCCTCCCACGGATTTCCCGCCATCCGCGCCTTCCTTTCTGCGAGTTGGTCAAACAACGGCACGCAACTCGGTTCCCGTCTATATAGTCAAGATCAGGGCTGAAACTCTCCTGGAAACAACCAGGTGTTTCAAAACGTTACCGGATGGCCGAAAAATCCTGCTCAGCCACAAAGGATGGAGATGCTTCCCAGCCAGGAAAAGCGGCTGGAAATTTCGAGACACGCGGCAGAGCCGCCTATTTCCGGGCGAGTTTTTCCTGCCCGTTCCGCGGGTGGCCGGCAAACCGCCACCCCCGTGGTTCCGTTTGAACCAAACCTCGCGCTTCCCGCTATTGTGCGGCGGCAGTCTGGTAGCGCGCAAGTACTTTCGGTTTCAATTGCCGCCGTCCGATCTCGCTGAATCGCGTCTTGGCTCGCGATTTGAGCAGCCGGAACTGGTTCACCGTCAGCCCCATTTCCTGGCAGATCTCTTCCATCGGCATTTCGTCCAGATAGAAGCGGATGAGAATCTCCCGGTCGCGGGCGTTCAATTCGCTTAACGCCATGCGCATGATGCGCTTGCGCTCGTGGTTGATCAGAGATTCTTCCGGATTGAAACACGGGTCCTGGAGGTCCAGCCCCTCACCCTCCGGGCGTCCCTTCCGGTTTGTCATCGCCCGCTCGATGTAGGAAGCGATTTGCCGCTTCACGATGGTGCGGATATACGCAAGCAGCCGGTCTGGGTCCCGAAGATCTTTGCGAACGATCGCTTGCAGGACGATCAGGAACGTATCGTGTACCTTATCGTCGAGATCGGCCGTCCCCAAATGGCGCACAAGCTGGAAGCGGATGCCCCGGTTGAATATCTCGTAGAGGCAATACTTCGCCGTGGAATCGCCGCGCTCAATGCATTCCACAAGATGCCGAACCACTTCGGGTTGGGGAAGCGCGAATTCCGGTCCCGTGAATGGGTCGGCGTCAGGATCTTCGGTCCATGGCGCGATTGGCCGCCGTCCGATCCTGTCTGGTCGGTCATCTCCCGCGCTCTCGGAAGACACAGCGGACGCACTACGGAATCTCAGCATGGAAAGGCACTCCCCGTCGAAACAACCATTGCGGCGCGGGGCCGTGAAACGCATGATTCCCGTTCGCATTCTGCGGCAAACGGCGGATTTCCCGGCAACCGAAACGCACCTTCGGGTACTCGGGCGTGCACCAGGGTAGAGGTATCCGGAAAAGCGCCCGGCCTCACACGCAGTCAATGGATCTCGCAGGCGGGAGATGGAAATGTGGTGCAGCCTCGCATGAACCCGGGCTACGAACTGGGCGAGCGGCGATCACCCCAGGGAACGAGCGGCCTCAGTTCCCTTCTAAGGGAATCCTAGCAAAACCCGCTGATTTCTGTACCTGATTTACAAATGTTTCTGGAATTGGAGTACCGTCGCCGTTGGGGTGCTTCCATTCGCGATCTCGCATCGCGTGCAACGTCAATTCAACGTAGGATCTCCCGAGCGTAAGGAGCCTGCCTGCAATCACTTAGGAGCCGGTGCCCCAAGTGTCGCTCCCGCTCTTTTTGTCCAATGCGCCGGCGCCGCGTAGACGGTAGCTCCGTTTTATACTTGTGTATCCTATTGGAATTAATAAAACATGACTCAACTTGATTGTCTCAGGCGCCTCCAGCCGTCGAAACCGCCACGGTGCAGCCAGATTCGCTTGAAGTTCGGGCCGCGTTCAACGCTTCTACTACGTGGTAAATCTCTTCCGGCCGGATCAGCGTCGGCCGTTGCTGGTAGACGTGTAGCAGGAATTCGAGGAACAGCGGAAACGGCGGCGATTGCAACACGGGCTTCGTGAGATCGGCGTGCGCCGAGTCGAGTGAAAGCAGCCCATCCCGCAACCGGTATTCCAGAATTCCCTTCGTCCCGGCCACCCGCAGCCGATCGTCCCCGTGCGTGCCGGCGGCATTCGGCCGCAAATAGTCCATGTTGAGTGTAGCGACGCCGTTATTCTTCAACTGAAACACCGCCCCCGCCACATTCTGCATGGTGCTCCCGGCCGGTTGCTCTACGCTCTTCTCGTAGGAATAGGCGGAGCGGAACGGCTGGCCGCTCACCCAGTGCATGAGATCCATCATGTGGACGCCAATCCACTGCATCGTGCTGCCGTAAAGCGCCGGAACGTTATACCAATCCGCCCGGCTGCCCAGTTTGTACGATTTCTGCGCGTTCATCAGCAGCACATCGCCGATCGTGCCCGCATGCACCAGTTGCGCCATCGTATAAAGCTGCGGTTCATAGCGCATCGGAAGCAATGACGTAAAGCCCACTCCCGCTTTCGTGATGGCGCCGCGCACCGCGCGAAGTTCCTCGCCATTGAGCGCCACCGGCTTTTCCGCCGCTACATGCCAGCCGCGCCCCGCCGCTGCCACAATTGCCTGGGCGCGGTGTCCGTTCGTATTGCACACGCCCACCACGTCGAACGTCTCCCGCTCGAACATGGCTTCGAAGTTGTCATAGACGCGGGTGTTGCGAAAGGCTTCCCGCCGCGTAAGGCCGGCCACCGGCATCTCGTCTTTCGCGATGGCCGTGAGTTCCAGGTCCGGGTGCTTCTCCACCACGCCGTACACTTCTCCAGGGTGGCCCTCCAGCCCCACCATCCCCACGCGGATCTTGCGGCCAAACCGTGGCCACGCGCTTACCGGCGCCTCTCCTTCTTGCGCGAAAACCGGCAAAGCGGCGGCGCCCAGAACGCCGCGGCGGGAGAGCGAACGGGAGGTAGACGCAGGCATGCTCTCGATTCTCTCTCTCCAGGGTGGAGCACGGCAATAGGAACTATGGGATACTGCGGCCATGCCTCGAACGCGCCCGGTCTCGCCTGTGCCCTTTCCAAAGCCGGTTGCCGGTCGAACGCTCCCTGTTTTCGTGTTCGCCGCCCTGCTGCTTCTGACCCTCCAGGCCTGCACCCCCCGCGACACCCCCGTCCTCGTTCCGCCGGCGGACCCCATGGAGAACGCTTCCTATCGCGAGGCGCTCGATCAGCTCCGTAACTGGAACTCGGAAGCAGCCGAGCACTGGCGCAAGGGAGAAAAAGCGCTCGCCGCCTCCGCCCTCAAACAGGCGCAACCGCTCGCGAAGGAATTGCTCGACGCCCGCAGGCCGCCACAGGCCGCATTCGAAGCTGTCTCGGATTTTGATCAGCTATACGCCGCCGTGTTGCTCTCGAACGGCCATGCCGTCTGGGCGCGGCAGATCTACATGACCAACGCCGTTCGCTGGCGCAACTGGAAGCCGCAGACCGATGACACCCTCCGCCGCCGCAAGGAAGCCGAAGCGGGCGTGGCGGAAGCGGACCGCAAGATGGGCCTCAACTAAGCGGCTTTCCCGCGCCTATCTCGCTTCGAGAGGAACCCAGGCCCGCCCGTCGGCGTTGCCCTTGTATTCCGCGCGCGGCCGGATCAGCCGGTTGTTGGCGTATTGCTCCATGACGTGCGCGATGTAGCCGGACATGCGGCTGATGCCGAAGATCGGCGTATAGATATCCACCGGAATCCCCATCGCGTAGTAGGCGGTGGCGGAATAAAAATCGACATTCGGGTAGATCGGCTTCAGTGCCTTCACCGTGCTCTCAATCCGTGTCGAAATCGCGAACAGCGCCTCGTGCCCGGAAGCGCGTGTGAGTTTTTCCGCCAGCGCCCGCAAATGCGTGGCCCGCGGGTCCTCCGTGCGATACACGCGATGCCCGAAGCCCGGCATCTTGTCCTTGCGGGCAAAGGCGTCTTTCACATACCCCTCTCCCTCTTCGGGCGATTTCAACTTCAGCAGCAGCCGGATCACCTGCTCATTCGCGCCCCCATGCAGCGGTCCTTTCAGCGTGGCCAGCCCGGCCGTCGCGGCCGCGTAGAGGTCGCTTAACGTAGCCGCGCAAACGCGCGCCGCGAACGTGGAAGCGTTGAACTCATGGTCGGCGTGTAGAATCAACGCCACATCGAGCGCCCGCACCGCCTCCGGCAAAGGCTCCTTACCCGTGAGCGTATAGAGGAAGTTGGCCGCGAAGCCAAGATCCGCGCGTGCTTCGACGATGCCTCCCCCCGCTCGCAACCTCTCGAAATCCGCCACAATGGCGGCGGTCTTCGCCATCAGCCGGAACGCTTTCCGCCGGTTGGCTTCGGGGCTCATCGCGGCCGCTTCCGGATCGTGCTGCGCCAGCATCGAGACGGCGGTCCGCATCACATCCATCGGAGGAGCCAGCGGCACGCTCGCCAGGTATTCCCGCACCCCTCGCGGCAGTCCCCGCTGCTCCACAAGCGATGCCTGAAATGCGCTCAGATCCTTCCGCGTGGGCAGATAGCCATGCCAGAGCAGGAAGACCGTTTCCTCGAAGGAAGCGCATTCAGCCAGCACGTGGATGTTATATCCGCGATAACTGAGAATGCCCTTGCCGCCATCGATGAAACAGATCTCGCTATCGGCGGCGACCACCCCCTCCAGGCCCGCCCCCCCGGCTGTGCTTTGCGTGCTCATGCGTGTCTTGAACCCAATCTCCGTGAAACAATCAGAATAGCAGTTAGAGCCCCCACTGAACGCTCTTCGTGTCTGCTTCGAGTCTTCGCGTCGAACGGTTCGTCGGCAAATCGCAGGCGCGCCAACCGGACGCGCAAACGCAACCGGAGCGTACTTCAGTCAACCGCCGCCCTCGTCCACGGGTTTATTGGAAGCGTAACTCCACCGGGTTGGCCGCCACCCCGCCCACCACCAGTTGCAATGTAGCGTTCCCCATTCCTTTCAAGCTATGCGGGATCTTCACATTCACCTGGTCCAGACCCACGAACTCTGGCTGCGCCCCTGCATAATCGATCACCGTCTCGAGGCCCTGAATCAGCACGCGGAGCTGCTGGTTTGCGGCGCGGTTGCGTATGCCAGTTGCGTAGAGCACCAGATAGTTGGTATCGCCGGGGTCCCCCAGATTCACCGCGGCCGGCGTGCACACGGCAGGGACGCCGTTGCAGACGAAAGCGGGTGACGTCGTCCGCGTTCCATCGGCAGCCACCCGCAGCACTTCCGCCGCGGGAACCCCGCGCCCATTCTGGTTCGCCGTGAAGATGGCGGGGCTGCTATGCGCCACCGTCACGTTCTGGGCGGCAATCGCGGCCGCTCCCCGCAGCACTTCCAGCCGGGCCGCTCCTGGGCTGACGATGTCGGGTACATAGAAGTTGATCTGCGCCGGAGACACAAAGAACAACGGCAGCGTATGCGTCACGCCGGCGGAATCCACCAGCCGCACGGAGATCCCTTGCATCTGCACGGGAAGCGGGAGCGTGGCGGCGTTCTCCGGCAGGGCCGCGAACCCATTGCCGAAGCCGCTGGCAATCGAACCGCGCGCGATGGGCCCGGCCAGAAAGCTGGCGGCGTTCACGGTAGTGAGGCCCTCGCCCGCGCCTGCGTCACGGAAACGGGCGGTGTAGGCGGCCGCGGCCGGCGGCGTGACGATCACCCGGTTCTGTGCGCCGCCGTCCAGCCAATCGGAGAAGGCATAGCTCGTGCCGCCTAGGGTCTGCGAAGGCGCGCTTACACTCAGCACGAAACCCTCCCAGGACACCACCGTATTGCCGCCGCCGATGCCCTCGTTATTCACCAGCACTTGCAATCCCGGCGGTTCGGTATGGAACGTCAGATTCACTTTGCGCGGCTCGATGTTCCGGCTGAGCCGCGTGCTTACCCCCAGCGCATCCGTGGCTTCGAGCACAATCTCCAAAAAGCTGTTGCTTGCCGCCAGCAGATCCTCCGGCGCCGGCGCGATGAAGGTCAACCCGCTGCCGCTGAGCGGCCCCAGAAACGGATGCGTATGCCCCCCGTGATGCAGAATCACGTGCCAAATCAGAGCCGACGCCGGCAGTACTCCCTGTTCCGGGTCGATCGCCGAACCGGTAAGCGTCACGGTGCTCCCCACGGCATACGTGTATCCCACGGCCGGTGCGATCATCGATACCGCCGGCGCTTGGTTCCCCGCGGTGATCTGCAAACTCACCGTCGCGGAATCGGAGCCCTTCGAATCCCGCGCGCGCAGTGTGGCGGAGTAGATCCCCGCAACCGCGTAGGTGTGTTGGATGGTGGTGCTCGTGGTGCTCTGCGTGGCGCTCCCGTCGCCGAAATTCCAGAAATAGGTGAGCGTATCCCCGGCGTTGGGGTCACCGCTGCCTGCGGTGCTAAATGTCACCGCCAACGGCGCGGGTCCGCTCAGGGGCGTTGCGGAAATCACGGCCGTGGGGGGTTGATTCACCGTCGTAGCCGCGGAGATCCGCCGGATCTGCCCGCCGTTGGCATAGGTCGTGTAGTAGAGCGCTTGCCCGCCCGCATAAGGCCCGAAGCGCAGATGCACGGCGCTGCTGTTGCCCAGGTTCCGCGCGAAATCCGCCACCGTCACGGCGCTCCCGTTGCGCCGCAACACGAAGATGGCCCCGCACACGTAGTCGGCGAACAGGTAGCTGTCGTCATACGCCGCCGGCCAGGCGCCATTCGGCACGAACGCGCCTCCGGTGATCGATTCGCATCCACTGGTCTGCGTGCCGGGGATCGCGGTTCCGTGCCAATAGGCGAAGAGTGGCTCCGTCATCCCCGGCGGGGTCGGGTTCGATGGCGGGCACGCGCTCGTCGAGCCATTGGCGCAAAAACCCTCCCGGACATTCCAGCCGTAATCGGCGCCCACTTGCCCCACATCGATCTCTTCCCAGGTGTTCTGGCCTACGTCGTTAATAAAGAACTCGGAGTTGCCGCTATTCGGGTTGAAGGCGATCCGGAACGGGTTGCGCAAGCCCCATGCGAAGATCTCCTGGCAGATTTGCCCTTCCGCCAGCGGGCCGGTATTGCAGCGGCCCGTCCCCGGCCCCGTAAACGGATTGCCGCCCGCAACGCTGCCGTCGAGGCCGATGCGCAGGATCTTGCCGAGCAGATGATGCCTCTCCCGGGACGCGTCGTTGGCGCCGCCGCTCCCGCTGCCTCCGTAGTCCGTGCCGCCATCCCCCGTGCTCACGTAGAGCATGCCATCGCCGCCGATCGCCAGATCCCCCGCATTGTGGTTGCCGCCGTAGGACCAGATCCCATCCAGCAGCACCAGTTCCGATGCCGGGTCAATCGTCGTGTTGTTCGTGAACGTGAAGCGTGAGACGCGATTCCACGGCCCCGCCAGAGAAGCGCCGCCGCAAGATCCATTCCCCGGGTGCGTATAGTAAACGTAAATCCGCCTGTTGCTCTGGAAACCGGGGTCCACCGCGATCCCCAGCAGCCCGCGCTCGCTCGACGAACACACCCGTGAACGCAAGTCCAGCGCCGGGGTGCTCAGCAGCGCCGTTCCGTCGAAGATACGGATCATCCCGTTCTGGCTCGTCACCAGCATCCGCCCATCGGGAAGAAACGCAATCGCCGTGGGGTCTCCCACGCTCGCCACCAGCGTATCGGTAAAGCCCGCCGGCAGCGTAGGTTGCGCCGCAAGGCCGCCCACCATGCAAAGCAAGGCGCAGACCAACGGCCACATCGCCCCCATCCGAACCCATCTTCCCAGTCGCATCATGAGATTCATGATGCCAGAGATCCACGCCGGCCGTATCTCGAAATCAACCGGAACCGCACGGATTCCAGCTAATCCCGCCCACATCTTTACACTTGTTCCACCCACGGCGCGAAGCCGGCTAGCGCGCGACGGCTGCCTTCCGCCGGACCACAAGCGAATGCACCACGGCTCCATCCTTCGCCTGCACGGAGACCTTAATCTCCGTTGACGTTACCTCCACCTTCGCCAATTGATCCTGCCCCAGAACCAGAATCGGGAAGTGATTTCGGCCCTCGCTCGGCTCGATCACCGAGAAGCGGTGGTGATGTCCGCCGATGCCCAGATCGAAACCCGAGCGGT
>JADLCF010000124.1 GCA_020847315.1 Bryobacterales bacterium
ATTGCGCAAAAAACAAATTTGACGAAAAATGTAGGAAACACACTGCCGTCGCAGGATGGCGAAATCTGTTGATTGGGAGAATCGTAATGGCAACTAAGAAATCGAATGATGCTCCGGCGCCCGCGGCGGCACAGGCTGCTCCGGCTTCGGTAGCGAAGAAGGCCGCGCCCGCGAAGAAGGCCGCGGCGAAAAAGGCCGCACCCGCCAAGAAGGCAGCGGTAAAGAAAGCCGCGCCCGCCAAGAAGGCTGCGCCGGCGAAGAAGGCGGCTCCCGCCAAGAAAGCGCCGGCCAAGAAGGCCGCCGCCAAGAAGGCAAAGTAAGCAGTTCCATCACCTCCAATTTCACACAAGCCAAGTCATCGCCAGCTCGGTGCTCTCAGGGTAGCGAGCTGGCCTTTTTTCTTTTTGGCCGCGCGTCTCATGCACAGGCATGAACGCGATGCGCCGTGATGGGGCCTAATCGATCGTGAAGGGAAAGACGCTTTCGCTGGATTGGCCGGAGAGCCGGTCATGGGCGATCACAGCGACGGAATACTTCCCCTTGGATGTGCCGGGCCGAATCTCCAGGCTGAATGTGCCGGGCAGATAGCGCTCCGGATACTCCGGCCTTGCATCCCTCGATATTGCACCGGGCTGCTCAAAGAGAACTTTGCCTTCCGCGTCGCGAACCTGCACGTCGCATTCGGCGTGAAAGTGGTTCTGATCCTCGATGCGGAATCCGGCCAGATCAAACTTGGCCCAGAGGGTATCTCCCGCGCGATATACGCCGGCGGGAAGGGGAGAACGATCCTCCTGCCGCCGGTAGAAGCCGAAATCGATAACACTCACGGAATTCAGCACCGGCAGCCGCTTTCCATTGATCAGGATGGTCTCTTCAAATACCGCTTCCTTCTGGCTCACCTCATCGCGAATCCGCAGGTGAATCCGCGCGGAGCCATACTCCGCCATGGCGGGGATCAGAAACTTGTAATCGAGCGTGGGCAACCATTCCTTATCCTCTTTATGGACGGGTTCATCGAGCTCACCCTTCTTCAGCTTGCCGATCGCGAGTCCCCGGAAATCGACGGCGCTCATTTCGTACGAAAGCTTCACGCGGAACTCCTGGTAACCGATCTCCGCGATCCGGAAGCCCGATACCTTCGCGCGGAACACGACCTGGTCTCCGGGGAGGAAGGTAATGGGCTGCGGCATAGGCGCGCCGCCGTCATACCGGCTGAACGAGGTGTAGGCGACGCGAAGGTCTCCCGTGGCGGCGTGGCTCACGCCCTCTTGCGCGAACGCGCGTGTCTGCATTTGCAAGATTGAAATCAGCAGGCAGATGAGAGCCCGCATCCAGAAGCGCGGGAGGGAGCGCGTTTGCGCGAATCCGGCTTCGAAATCGTTACGGGAGCGCGCCGGATACTTCGGGCTGCGCGCCTTCGGGGCGAACGGGAATCTGGATGAGTGCCGCACTGCCGCTTTCTCCGTCATAGAATGCATCCGCCACCTGCAATTCATAGACGGCTTTGGGTGCGTCAAAGAGTACCACTCCCTGCTTTGTGTCCTTCGCCTCCAACTCCCTCGCCATGCCGAGCCAATCATTGACGTCCGCGCCGTTGGCTACTTCCCCATACTCCGTGCCGTTCGATGCGATCAACTTGAAGCCGCCCATCTCGGCCGGCCCGCCGCCTTCGTTCGTGGCTGCGATGCGGATGAGCAGAAACCGATGCGTCGGGATGCGCGCCGTCGCTCCTTCGCCGAGTGCTTCCGCCCAATCCGCGGCGAGCACCGTATAGGAAATCCCTTCCACACTCAACTTCTGGCCCATGACGCCTCTCACGACGTGAGCGGATGTACTCCCGGAGCATGCGGTAAGTATCAGCAGGGCAGACAGCGCCACCGCGAATGCGGCGTAGCGGAGGAACGTGGGCATATAGGGACGAATCCGACGGAAGGAGGAGACCGGTCTCATTGCTTCCCAACCTTTCGAACGAGAGTCCTGCCATTCCATGAGCGGCAGCGTAACAAGTGTATCTGGTTACTGAATATCATAATATCCGCTGAAAAGGCCGATTTCCGCAGTCGATACGTACTATGGGCCTCCATTGCGGACAGCAAGGAAGCGGCTGCGGAGCTCGGAATGCATTTTCTCTCACCGGTATCCTCCCCGCATGGAATTTTCCGTCAGCCGGACAGCCGCCGATCCGATAGACTGCAAGGATGCGCCAGGATTCAGCCACCGGAAAGGGCCATTGGAGCGCCGCGGAGCGAGTGAGTTTCCGCGATTCCCGCACGGGAGCGCGGATCCATCGATACACCAGCGCCCCGGCGATCAGCCATCCGACGTATTTTCTGCAAAGCTCATTTACCAACGGGAATCGCCAGCTCCTTTTCACGAGCTACCGGACGGGAAGCGCTCAGCTTTTCGAGGCCAGTCTGCCGGAAGGGGAGATCCGCCAACTCACGGACGGCCGGGCGATTCACCCTTTCTCGGCTTCGATCCACCCCGATGGCGAGACGGTATTTTTCGTTCGCGGGGGCGAGGTGTGGGGGCTCTCCCTTCGAGATTTGCGGGAGTGGAAAATTTTCGGTCTTGATGGAGCCCAGTTCGGAGAGGCGTCGCCGGACCGGAAAGGCGAGTGGATCACCTGCGCGGTGAAACATCAGGGCCAGAACGGTCTTGCGGTGGGCCGCGCGAATGGAGAAGATTGGCGAGTGATTCCGTTTCCGCGCACGATTATCCATCCCCAGTTTCATCCGCTGGATCCGGAATGGCTGGAGTTTGCCGCGGACCCCGCCCCGCGCATGTTTCGCGTGCGCCGGGATGGCGCCGGGATGGAGTGCCTGCATGAGCACGGCAATGATGTTTTTGTGGTGCATGAGACGTTTCTTGGGGATACAGGCGACCTGGTCTTCACGATCTGGCCAGGGCAGTTGTGCCGGATGCGGTGGGATGAGCCGAGGGAGGTGGAAACCATCGCGCGCTTTAATGCGTGGCACATCACGCCGAACCGGGCCGGAAGCCGAATTCTGTGCGACACGAATCATCCGGACGAAGGCATTCATGAGGTGAACGTGAGCACCGGCGAGCGGGTGCTGCTTTGTGAATCCCTCGCGAGCAGCCAGGGCAGCCAGTGGAAGCGTTCCCGGTATGCGCTGGCGGAGGATTTCGCGGAGGCGCGACGGCGGGCGGAGGTGCAAGGCGGCGGTGTGGATGGGGCGGCGCTGAGTTGGATGGAGGTCTCCACCGATACAGTTTACGGGCCGCAATGGACGCATCCGCACCCCTCATACTCCCCGGACGAAACCAAGATTGCCTTCGCCAGCGATCGCGATGGCGTCACGCAAGTTTATGTGGCGGAACTCGAAACCCATCCTCAATGGGCGACACTGAGAGAAGATTGATTCACCGCGCGGCCCGGCCCACCGCGGCCGCCGATTGCGGGGGCAATTTTGCACGCACCGGATGTTCCTCTTCCCCAGGAAAATTGAGTGGAATCGCACAGCCAGCAGAACCTGATACGAACAAACGATGAAGGCGGCGCGCCCGATGCCGCGGCGAGGCCGCAATATCCTCTTGCCACGCCATCGGAGCCACTTGTCTCCCCAGGTCCGCCGGAGGGGTCGAGGGGGAACGAACTCGCCATCGATATCGAGAATCTCACGAAAATTTATGGATCGAAAGCGGCCGTGGACGATCTCACGCTGCGCGTTCCGCAGGGGAGTTTCTTCGGATTCCTGGGGCCGAACGGCGCGGGTAAGACCACCACAATCAAGATCCTGATGGGCCTTGCTCAGCCCACTTCGGGCCACGTGAAGATGCTGGGGCAGAGCATGGACATCCATCAGTTCGAGCTCCGCAAGAAGATCGGCGTTGTCCTGGATGATTCTCTGCTTTTTGACCGATTGACCGGGCAGGAGTATTTGCAATTCGTAGGCCGCATTTACGGCCTGGAGCGGGAGATCGTGGATCATCGCGTTACAGAGTTGCTGGATCTGTTCGAACTGACGCCCTCCCGGCATAAGGTGATCGGCGAGTATTCCAAGGGGATGAAGAAGCGAATCGCGATGGGCGCGGCGCTCATTCACCGGCCGGCGCTGTTCCTGATGGACGAGCCGTTCGAGGGCGTCGACGCGGTGGGCGCGCGGCTGATGAAAGACATCCTGATTGACCGGGTCCGCCAGGGCTGCACCGTGTTTCTGACATCCCATGTGCTGGAAGTGGTGGAGCGGCTCTGCGAACGGCTGGCGATCATCAATGAAGGAAAACTGGTGCTCGAAGGCACCATGGAAGAGTTGCGGGCGGGCGGCTCCGAGGGCGACACGCTGGAGGAGATCTTCGTTCGCACGGTGGGCGGAGAAGCCAGCCCAGAGCGGCTGGAATGGCTATGAGCGCGGGCAGCCAGGCGCTGGTGGTGCTGCGCGCGCAATTGCAGATGTACCGGAATCTGCTTGGCCGCCGCGGCGCAGCGGCCACGATATTCAATTTCCTCGCGACGGGGACGTGGTATCTGGTCGCGGCCGTGCTGGCGTATCTCGCCGGGGCCTTTTTTTCATCGCTCACCGATCTACGGCAGGCGATGCACGTGCTGGTGGTGGTTCTCTTCGGCGTGACCGCCTACTGGCAATTGGCGCCGGTTATCTCGGTCTCGTTCGGCCTGGCGCTCGATCTCAAGCGGCTGCTGATCTTTCCCATCCGCCCGAACCAGTATTTCCTGATCGAACTGCTGCTGTGCCTGCCCACCAGCGTGGAGGTGCTGCTCGTTTCCCTGGGCGTCATGACGGGGCTCATTCTGAATCCCTTGATCCCGAACTGGCTCGTCGTCATGACGGGTATCCTCTTCCTCTGCTTCAACATTTTCCTGAACGTCGCCTTGCGGACCCTAGTGGCGAAGGTTTCCGGGAAACGGGTCTGGCGGGAACTGCTGCTCGTTTTCATGCTTGCTATGGTCATCGCGCCCCAGTTCCTGCTTGCCACCCACAGCGACGACAGAAACTGGCTGGAGCGGCTGACCGCCTTCGATGCGTACAACGTCCTGCCGTGGTCCGCGGCGGCCAGCGCGTTCACGGGGGCTGCGATGCCATCCTCGCTCGTTTCGCTGGGAGTGTGGGCGCTGGTTGCGCTGGCCGGGGCGCGCGGCCTGTTCTTCCGCTCGCTCCATGCCGAGGCGGAGTCCACTCCGGACACGGCGGCATCGCGGAGCGGCTCCCGCGCGCATGCCGATCCGCGGGCGTGGATGGCCCGGCTACTGGGGAAACCATTTCCGCAACCTTTCTCCAGCTTGATCGAGAAAGAGTTTCTGACGTTCATGCGCTCCCCGCGCTTCCTGACGGTATTCATCATGGGCTTTACCTTCGGGATCGCCGTGTTTCTGCCAATGGCGATCGGAGCGGGAGATAGCCCGGGCGTCATATCCAGGAACTTTCTCACCGCAGTAACCGCCTACGCCATCCTGCTGATGTCGGAAACGGCGTTCTGGAATATCTTTGGATTGGACCGCCGGGCCGCGCAGATGTTCTTCTTCCTTCCTGTGAATCTGCGAACGGTCTTTATCGCGAAGAACGTCGTGACGTTCTTCATCATTTGCATCCAGGTGTTTGTGATTTCGCTCGTTTGCGCGCTGATTGGGCTGAAGGTGACCCTGCAGGGCGTCGCGGAGGCATTCATCGCCGCCATCGTGCTCGCAATCAATATGTTCGCGGTGGGTAATCAGAGTTCGGTTCGCTATCCGTCGGGCGTCAATCCGGAGCAGAGCTGGAATTCCACCAGTAAGGCGAAATACCGCGTCGTGCTCATGCTGCTATTCCCCATCATCTCCCTGCCCACCAGCCTTGCCTATCTGGCGCGTTGGGCCTTCCATTCGGAAGGAGCATTCTATGCCGGAATGGCCGTTTCCGGAATGATCGCTATCATCTTCTACCTGGTTTCCCTGGATTCGGCGATCGAATACGCGACGACGAAACGGGAGCACCTCGCCGGTCTTCTCGGAAACATCGAAGGAGGCGGATGACTCCTTGTTTCGTTGGAATTCAATCGCCATCAACGGATCTTATCTGTGATGCATCATGGAGACTTGAGGGAGTTTTGAAGGAGGCGGTGCGATGACAAGTCTGCTGATTCAATGGTTGGTCACGGCAGCGGCGCTGATCGTGGCGGCGTACGTTCTGCCTGGAATGAGGATTAAGAACTTCGGCATCGCCTTGGTGGCGGCGGCGGTTCTGGGGATCGTGAACGCGCTCATTCGTCCTGTGGTGGCGTTCTTTTCGTTCCCGATCACCTTCTTGACGCTCGGTCTGTTCGCGCTGGTGATCAATGGCCTGATGCTGCTGCTGGTCTCGAAACTGGTGCCGGATTTCGAGGTGGATGGCTGCCTTACCTCCATCCTGGGAGCCATCCTGATCAGCATCGTTTCGGCGCTCATCATGTGGGCGATTCCGAGTTAGCCCGCCCGAATGACAAACGCCGCGCGGCAACCCAGAAGGGAGGCCGCGCGGCGTTTGAAATCCAGCGCCATGCCGAAAGCGCGCCTCCGTCAGGCGGGGGTCGCCCTTGGCCCCCCACCTTGCGACGCGTGCTTCGGATTGGCCGCATTGAAGCGTGGCAGCATGCCGATCGCCACCGCGCCGACGAAGGCGGTTCCGAAGACGGCCCACATCGCATGATGGTAGTTCCCCATCAGTGCCGTCTGGAGCCAGGATACGAAGTACGGGAACCAGAACTGGGAAATCGTATCGGTAGGCAAGATCGCCGACATGGCCCGAGCCAGGGAGTTGAGCCCGAACTGGTCCGCCGCCATCAAGGGGATCAGCATGTAGTCCGCGCCCATCGCGAAGCCGAAGATTACCGCGAAGAGGTACACGAAGTACGAGTGCTGAGGAGTTACCAGGAAGAGCGTGGGGATGGCCAGCGCGACGATGAGATACGTCACCAGCATCACGTATTTCCGGGGGAACTTATCGGCCAGCGAGCCCGCCAGCAACCGTCCGGCGATGCTCGACCACAGCACCCACATGGAGGCGGTGCTCCAAATCTCATTGCGCATCGCCTGGTCCGTGAAGCCCTGATATTCAAACATGAATTTCATGTGGAAGTTCACGGCGGCGATGGAGCCGATCGAGGCGGCGCTGCCCACAAGCAGCAGCCAGAAGGGGGAATTCCTGGCAAGTTCCGCGAACGTCATGCCGCGCGCCCGCGCCTTGCGCGCCTCTGCTTCCACTGCGGATTCCGCCTTCGGGGCCTCAGGCTCCACTTCAGGCGCGCTGTCCTTGCCGTCGGGGAATTGGCCCATCTCGGACGGTTTATCCTTCAGAAGGAAAATAGCGATCGGCCATACCGCCAGCAGCAGGAAGCTCATATACTTGAGCGCGTCGGTGTAATCCATCTGGCTCGCGAGCCATGGCCCCAGCTTGTTCCCGATGGAGCCGATGACGGCTACACCGACATAGGTGATGCCCATGGCCCGCCCCCGCTTTTCCTTGAACCAGTTCGAGATGATGATCTGGTGCGGAATGGGGCCGGCCAGGAAATAGCCAAGCATGTACAAGCACCATGCGCCGTAATACTCCCACGTAGCGCCGCTCAGCCTGCCCATCCACTGAAACGCGCAGAACGTCAAGCCGGAGCCAATAATGATCAACAGTCTGGGGCTCACCCTGGGGACGATAATTGGGCCCGTCCAGATCGTGAGCAACACGGCCACGGGCGGCCCGAATGTGACGAAGCTGACCGGCCAGCTATGATCGTCACGGAAGTAGTCGAAGAAGAAGGCGATGTTGTAGTAGGGGAAGCCCGTGGAGATGCCGAACGTGACAAAGCACGCAGCGACGATCCACCAGCCGTAAAATGATTTTTTCTCAGTCATCTGGGCAACCTCGTAGAGCGGACGCACCTTCACCGATGAGCCGCTGAAAACGGAAACAGATATCCTATCGAAGTTGCCTTATGCTTCGCTTGAATGCCTGAAGTGGATGAGGGGACGAGCCGAGAGCGGGGCCGTCACCAAAAAGGCGCACGGCGCCGGCCTCGCCCGGCTATGCGCTCAATCCGGCCGCGCGGGCCACAGCGGGAGGGATCTCCGCGATGGCGTGCTTCCCCTCGCATTGGACGATGATTTCCTTCGCGGCGAGGGCGAGTTCCGCCCAACGCTCTTCCGGAATCTTCACGAATTTCGCCACTACCTCAGGATCAAAATGGGAGCGGGAGCCACGCAGAATCTCATGCAACGCTTCCCAATGGCTCACGCACTCGCGGTACGGCCGGGAGGAGGTGAGCGCATCGTAGGCGTCCACCACGGCGAAGAGCCGGGCGCCCAGCGGGATTTGCCCGCCCTTGAGACCGCGAGGGTAGCCGCTCCCGTCGTAGCGTTCGTGATGGCAGAGCACGACTTCCGCCCCTTCGCCATCGCCAATCAGCCCTTGCACGATGCCGTAGCCGATCATGGGGTGCTTCCGCATCTGCTCCCACTCCGCATCGTCGAGCGCGGCGGGCTTGTTGAGGATGGAATCCGGAATCCCAATCTTCCCGATGTCGTGCAGTAGCGCGCCGGCGCGAATCTCCTCAATGCGGGCGAAAGGCAGCCCCATTTGCTGGGCGAGATGAGAGGCGTACAGGCTCACCCTCACGGAATGTTGTTTCGTTTCCTTCTCGCGAGCGTCCAGCGCGACGATGAGCGCCCGCTGCGCCTCGTCGTTCAATTGACGAAGCTGCGATTGGAGCGTGGCGATCTCCACCGGATGGGTTTCCGCGCCGGATGCTTCGGCTAGAGCGGCGCGCCGCGCTTCTTCGGCGAGAGCGATGGCCGCCTGCAGCCGTTCCGGGTTCACGGGCTTGGTTACATAGTCGCATGCGCCGCGGCGCATGGCTTCCACCGCGGATTCCACCTCCGATTGCCCGGTGAGAAGGATCATGGAGATCGCGGAGGAGAACTTCCGCACTTCCGCCATCACGGCGAATCCGTCAAGTTTCGGCATCACCAGATCCGTGATGACAATGCCGGGCTGGTGTTCTTCCAAGCTCTCAATGGCTTTCGCGGGATCGGAGAAACGGTGAATCGCGCCCTTGTGCTTCCGGAGCACCAGCCCCATGAAGTTCAGTGAAGTGAGATCGTCGTCTATCAGGAAAATGCATTCCCCGTCCTTGGGCGCAATCGCCATGTCTACTTGTTCCACGATGTTTTTTCTCTTCCCGTATCTCTAAGTACAAGCCATCGTAACCGGGTTCTAAGAGATCGCCGGGGCGAAAATACGGGTAACGCAATACTGGTACCCGGTGGGGAGAGGGCAGAATTCGCTCGGATATGGCGCAAAAACAGCGAAAGGTATTGGGAGGTCTGGTTCAGACTGGGACTGCGCCGGCCCCCATTCGCACTCGAGCGTGAGCCGGACGGCCAGCAGAGATCCGAGGCGAGAATTCCTTGCAATGGTCAAGAAACTGGACTGTTGACTCTTGTTTGGGGTTGAGATAGATTCATCTGGACTTCGTTTTCCGCTTCAGAGGTACACAAAACATGAAATGCA
>JADLCF010000125.1 GCA_020847315.1 Bryobacterales bacterium
GGGGAACTCGAAGCGCTGGGGCGATGGCTGTTGGAGCGGGGCGTCACGCATGCGGCGATGGAGTCGACGGGGGTCTACGGGAAGCCCGTCTTCCACATTCTGGAGCCGGTCTGCGAACTCACTCTGGGGAACGCCCGGGACGTGAAGCAAGTGCCGGGCCGGAAGACCGGCGCGGCCGATTGCGTGTGGCTGGCCAAGCTGCCGCGCTACGGATTGCGCAAAGCCAGCTTCGTGCCCGGCCTGGAGGTTCGCGAGTTGCGCGATCCGTGCCGGAGTCTGCCCGGGCAACAACGAGAGCGCGGGCAAGCAACGATCCGGCAAGAATCATCGCGGGAACCGCTGGGTGAAGGGCGCGCTCACGCAGATCGCCTGGGCGGCCTCGCGCAAGAACGACAGCTACGAGCAAGCCCTCTACCGGCGCTTGGCGCCGCATCGCGGAAAGAAGCGCGCGCTCGTGGCGCTCGCCAACTCCACGCTGCAAGCGGTGTGGCACATGCTCGGCAAGCGGCAAAGCTACCCGGATCCAGGGGCGGACACCTTTGAAATCCGGCAGAAGGAGAAGCTTACGCATTCGCTCGTGAATCGCCTCGAAAAGCTCGGTCATAAAGTCACCCTGGAGCAACTCGCCGCCTAGCATTCGCGTTGCAGGGAGGAGATTTTCAAGAGAGAGGTTATCCTTTGTCCATCCTGAACCGGATGGCGACTCTACTGCGATTCCGGCGCGGCCGCCGATCTGGGGGCGGTCACGTTCCTGGGAAGAAATAGTGCGCCTTCGCCAGTAGGAATCCCACGCCGGCCAGAAAGCCGATGGCGGCTTCGTACTCGCGATTATAGAGATATTGCGCGAAGGAAAAGCGCTGCTTGTTGGGGATGCGTCCGCGGTAGGGTATGAGCAGGGGCACGCGGCGCGCGTAATCCCTGAATCCGGGGAAGAGATCTCGAAGGTGTTGTTCTTCGAGCGAGATGGCGGGCAGATAGACGAACAGGAATACCGCGCCGAACAACAGCGCCAGCGGCCATTCCCGCGCCGCGAAGGCCATCCCCGCCGCGACGATCAACGTTCCCGCGTACAGCGGGTTTCGGATGAATGCGTAAGGTCCGCTGGTGGTGAGAGTGGAATCCTTGCGCAGGTGTCCGGCCGCCCAGCCTCGCAATAGCAGGCCCGGCAGCGAGAGCAATGCGCCGAGTACGACGCTCTCCGGGGATGGCGCGGAGAACCAGGCAAACGCGGCCAGTAGAACGAAACCTGCCGGTACGCGAAGCCGCGCGACGAAGTCGGCGTAGCGCTTGGAGAAGGAGGGGGGCGGCGCGGCTGGGCTCACTGGGCATGCTCCTTGCTGGTGGATTTCGCCGCGCTCGCGTGCAGCGCGGAGCGCAGCGCTTCGAAAACCGCTTCGGGCGAGAGTCTCCGCATCCATTCACTTTCGGCGTCCACGCGCTTGTAGCTGACCGGGGCAGCGGGATCGCGTAGCACGGTGATGTTTTGGGAGATCGGCCCATTGCGCGCGGGGTCCGTCGGACCGAAGAGCGCGACGCCGGGCCGGCCCAGAGCCGCCGCCAGATGCAGCGGGCCGCTATCGACGCCGACCACAGCGGTTGCGAGGCGGGTGGCGTGGATCAATCCCGAGAGGGACGAAACATGGGGAAGGACATGCGCCATATCCCCTAGGCGATGCCGGTCCGCTTCCGGCACATTCATTACCAGCGGAAGGCCTTCGTTCGCCGCGAGCAGCGCGGCCAGGCGTTGATAGTGCGCGAGCGGCCACTGCTTGCTCTGCCACCCGGCGAAGGGGCTGGCCAGCACGAAGGGGCCTTCCGGCAATGTGCCCTCCGGTTCGCCGGCGGGCAGGGTGCAATCGAGGCTGGAATCGGAGACGCCCAAGGCGCGCATGAGATCGAGGTGCATCCTGGCGATGTGCGGCGATTCCGGCTGGATGCGGCGGCCATAGAAGAGGGAGGCGAGCGGCTCCCGGCAAGCGGTGCGCGCGTAGCCGATGGTGGCTCTCGCGCCGGAAAATTTCGCCACGAGCGCGCTCTGGATGAGGCCTTGCAGATCGATGGCGAGATGATACCCTGCATCACGGAGCCGTTGCGCCATCGCCCAGACGCTGCCGCGCTCGCGGTCAAACGGAATGACGCGGCGCAGGGCGGGGTTGCCTTCGAGCAGCGGCGTCCAGCGCGGCTTGACGATCCAATCGATCGCCACGGCGGGGTAGCGCCGCTTCAGGCTCTCAACGGCGGGCAGCGCGTGGAGGATATCGCCCATCGCACCCAGGCGAACTACCAGCACACGCTCATTTCCGTTCAGGGGTGAGGTCTCGCTCATGAGCCGCTATTCCGATGGGCCTGCCAGCTTCTGCTTCGCGTGGATGTGGGCGATGAGTTCGCGGCGGACATCCGCATCCGCATCGCGGTCGTCGTGCAGTTCCGCCTTGCCCGCCACCATTCCAAGCATGGACGGCGATTGCTCGAAGGCGACGACGCAATCGACCCCGCGGAGCGCCGCGGCCATTTCACAGCGGGCGGGGAGGGGAAGCAGCGGATCTTTCCCCGGCAACACCGCCACCACATGCCATGCGCCTTCGGTACGGCGCGCGGCCAGGCGTTCGGCGTGGCCTGCGAGCATGGGATCATACTCGCCATAAGAGATCACGAGCCGCTTGCCATCTTCTTTCGCCTGCATGCCCGCGGCGAGTGCGTCATTGACGCTCTTGATTTTGTTTCTCGTATCCACAGCAATCTCTCATGTATGCGCGAGCGGTCTCAGGCGGAAGGCCCAGGGCGCGGCCAACCAGATAGTAACCCCAGCGCCGCGCCGTCCGCAGGGAGCGAAGCCTTGGGTCGTCCAGCCGTTCGAGCGGCAGGAGATCGTCGAGACTCGCCACCGCGCATTCCTGCAAGAGCGGGAGCAGCGTGCGTTCCAGCATATCCGCTTTTTCGCCCGCGAGCACCACCAGGTTTGCCACCGACGCGCGCCGGAACGCTTCGCTGAGCAGTTCGGCATCCGATTCGACGAAAACGGCTTCGTCGAGAGGCAGAGCGGCAATCCGCTGTCTTGCCGCAGGCGTTGCCTGAGCCACCACGCGCACGGTGACGCCCATCCCGGAGAGCGCCGCCAATTCCTTGACGCTGCCCGAAAAGCTGCCCGCGAACAGGACGCGAAATTGCGAAAGATCGATCGGAGCGGGCTCTGGTTGAAGACTCATTGCAACTGGACGAGTTCGCTGGCCACGCGGGCGACGCGTTCGGGTGAGATCGCGGTCATGCAGCGATGGTCAATCGGGCAATCTTTAAGCATACACGGGCTGCA
>JADLCF010000126.1 GCA_020847315.1 Bryobacterales bacterium
CGTCGATGACGTTCACGCCGGGCTTCTCCACTTCGATATCCACTTTGCCGAGCGTCTCCGGGTGATCCGTCTCCGGCACCAGCATCTTGGCGATCAGGATGGTGGCGGGAGCGGTCATCACGACGGCCGTCAGCAAATGCTTGATGTCCACCCCGGCCAGTTTCACGTAGGCGGCCATCACCGCGCCGGAAACATGGGCCATGCCGCAGGTCATGACGGTGAACAGTTCGCTCTCCGTGAGCCTGGGAAGGAAGGGCCGGATGGTGAGCGGCGCCTCGGTTTGACCCATGAAGATGCTGGCGGCAACATTCGTGGCTTCCGCGCCGCTCGCGCCCATCACGCGCTGCATGATGCGGGCCATCGCGCGCACGAGCACTTGCATTACTCCGAAATAGTAGAGGATGGAAAAGAACGAGGCGATGAAGATGATGATGGGAAGAACCTGAAAGGCGAAGAGCACGCCATAGGGGCCGGCTTTCGTGCCCAGGGCTTCTCCGAAGACAAAGCCGCTGCCCGCTTCGACGAAGCCGAACATGGCGTTCACTGCGACGCTGGCGTATTCAAAGACCTTGCCGAAATCGGTGAGCAGGACGAGACAGGCAAAGCTGAGTTGCAGCCCCAGGCCCCAGAGCAGGAGGGAGAGCCGGATGCGTTTGCGATCTCTTGAAAAGCACCAGGCGAGCCCGAGAATCACCGCGAGCCCCAAGAGACCGGTAAAGCGCTCCATTCCTTCTCCGAATGTATCAGCGAATTCGGGCGAAACGGGAAAGCCGCAAGGGCTCCCCGCGAATCCACCCCGGAGGCTTAGCCTACCACTTCGAGAATCAGCTCGCGGCTCTCCGGCTCGCTGTTGGAGATCCGGAAGGCGTCTTCCACCATCTCCGCGGCCTCTTCCACGCGCTCCTCATTGGTGTAGTAGAGGCGCGCCAGGACCGAACCGGAATCCACTCTGGCGCCCGTCTTTACTTCCAGGATGACGCCGACGGCGGGATCGACTTCATCGGAGAAAATCTCACGGCCGCCACCGATCATGGCCGCGGCGCGCCCGATATCCTCGGCGTTGATTGCGGAAACAAAGCCGCCACGGGGCGAGAAGATCTCGCGGGCGCCCATGGCGTTGGGGAGGAGTTCGAAGCGATCCATCACCTGCGGGTTGCCGCCCTGCGCGGTAATCACTTCCTTGAACTTCCGGTATCCGGAAAGGTCAATCAGCTTATTCTGGGCGATTTCCCGGGCTTCGTCGAGGCTCTTGGTGACCTTGCCGAAATGGATCATCCGCGCGGCGAGTTCGAGCGAGATTCGCGTAAGATCGCTCGGGCCCATGTTCTGGAGCGTCTGCGAGACCTCCATGATTTCGAGAGCGTTGCCTACGGCGTAACCGAGCGGCTGATTCATATCGGTGATGAGCGCCTGGACGCGCTTATCGGCGCGGCGGCCGATGGTGATCATCATCTGCGCCAGACGCCGCGCATCGAGCTGCTTCTTCATGTGAGCGCCCGCGCCCACCTTCACATCGAAGATCACCGCATCCACGCCCGCGGCGAGCTTTTTCGACATGATGGAAGAAGCCATCAGGGGAATCGAATCCACCGTGCTCGAAAGGTCCCGCAGAGCATAGACTCGCTCGTCGGCGGGCGCGATATCCTGATTCTGCTGCATGAAGGCGAGACCGTGCTCCTTGAGCACGGCCTTGAAATCCTCCAGGCTCAGATCCGTGCGAAAGCCGGGGATGGAGCCGATCTTATCGAGCGTATTTCCCATGAAACCCGAGGTGCGGGAAGCGATGATCGGCACTACCACGCCGGCTGCGGCGGCGATGGGCGCGGCAATCAGCGTGGTCTTATCTCCCACGCCACCGGTAGAGTATTTTTCCACCTTCACGCCGGGAATATCGGAAAGATCGAGGGATTCGCCGCTGCGGACCAGGTAATCCGTCATCGCGGTGGCTTCGTCCTCGGTCATTCCACTGAAATAAACGGCCATCAGGAACGCGGCCATTTGGAAGTCTGGAATCTCACCGCGGCTATAGCCGTCCACCATATAGACGATTTCTTCGGCGCTGAGTTCTTCGCCCTCGCGCTTCTGGTGGATTAAGTCAGTTGTTCGCATTACTTTAAGCCCAAGTTACCAAAATACCAGATCCCGAGGTCGCCACGGGCGGAAATTTAATTGCAGGGCGGAATGCCGCGCGGGAATCGCCGTCCGTACCGAGGCGCGGCCGAGTTCGGAAACCGCTCACACTTCGCCTGATTGCACGAAAGCGCCGACCCACTCCACACCGCCCTGCCCTGCCTGGGCTTCACGCAGATCCTCGATGGTTCGGTGCAGCACGGGGTGACACAAACCCGGCGCGATCTCGGCCAGCGGGGCAAGCACGAAGAGGCGCTCCTGGAGGCGGGGATGAGGCAGACAGAGCCCCGGCTCGTCCAGGATCTCCGTTCCATACAGCAGCAGATCGATGTCAATGATACGCGGGCCGTTCTTCACGGTGCGGACTCGGCCCATCGCCCGCTCGATTTCGAGAGCTTTTTCGAGCATCGCTCGCGGGGAGAGCCGCGTACGCAGACATAGCGCCGCATTCAGAAACCAATCCTGACCGGCGAAACCCACGGGCTCCGTGCGATAGAGGCTGGAACATGCTTCGATGACGCCGAAGTTCGCGAGGCGCCGCGCCGCTTCGCGCAGATGAGCGGCTTTATCTCCCATGTTCGAGCCCAGGCCGAGATACACGGATATCTCCACCCCTATCTCCACCCCGGCGGACGTTCCGCTCATCGCCTCCGCTCCATTTCGACGCCCGCGGCTCCCGTGCCCCTCTCGCGTAGCGCGGCGGGTTTGCGGAGCAGGATGCGCACGCTATCGGCGGGGAACTCCGCCAGCACGGCGGCGCAAATCGCCTCGGCCAGCGTTTCCACCAGCACCCATTCGCGGCCCGCCACCACCTTCGCGATCAGGTCCAGCACGGCTGCGTAATCGATGGTATCCGCGACCTCTTCGGAGAGGGCGGGGAGGCGCAGACTTGTCTCCATCGATACGTCCAGCACAATCTCTTGCCGCTGCGCGCGCTCTTCGGGGGGAACGCCGATCCGGCACGGAAGCCGGACGTCGAACAGGTGGATGCGGTCTTTCATGAGGCGGCCTCCCGATTTGCGGCGCGGATGGCATCCACCACACAGAGCGCGCGCTTGCATTCCGCCACATCGTGCACGCGCAGGATGCCGGCCCCATTGAGGGCCGCCACCACGCAGGCGGCGATGGTGCCTTCGAGGCGCTTCTCATCCACGGCGGCGCCCGGCACCTTGCCGAGGAACGACTTGCGGGAGGGCCCGAGGAGAAGCGGGTAGCCTAAGGCAGCGAACTCCCGCAAGCGGCCTAGAATCTCCAGGTTGTGGGCGACCGTCTTGCCGAAGCCAATGCCGGGGTCAATGGCGATGTCGCGGATGCCCGCTTCCCGCGCGAGGGCGGCCTGCGTCTTGAGATAGGCGGCAATTTCGTGGACCACGTCGTGGTAGCGCGGCGCCAACTGCATGGTTTGCGGCGTGCCTTGCATGTGCATGATCACGACGGAGGCGCCGTGCCGGGCAGCCACCTCGCGCATGGCCGTATCGCGCAAGCCGCTGATATCGTTGACGATCCGCGCACCCGTCTGCAAGCATGCATCCGCCACTTCGGGTTTCGTGGTGTCTATGGAAATTGCCGCCGCGCCGTCTTTCACGAGTGCTTCGATCACAGGCAGCACGCGGCGCAACTCCTCCCTCGCCGTCACCGGCTCGGAAGCGGGCCTGGTGCTCTCGCCGCCCACGTCGAGGATGTCCGCGCCATCCTCGACCAGCGCCCTGGCATGGCGAATGGCGCTATCCGGGCTAAAGTAGCGGCCGCCATCCGAAAAGGAATCCGGCGTCACGTTCACGATGCCCATGAGCAGGGTATGCGCCGCTCTAAAAATGGAGTTTTCCATGGCAGGGAGGGCAAAACCCATCGTAACGCGCCGCGCTGCGCGCAAACCGGTTCCATCTTGGAACATTTTCGTCCTGAGCTTGGTTCAGAACGAAACAATTCCGCGGCGCGATGCGATTCCGGGAGAATTCCGTATCGCCTCCGCAACTCTTCCCTTGAACGCAGAAACTATCTGCCATCGATTCACAGATGAAATTCGGAGTCTATTCCATGCATCGACGTCCCATCCTCACGCTCGCTTTCGCCCTACTTATTGCGCTTGTCCCGGCGCATGGCGCGTTTCTCAACAACGATATCGGCGCCACCACCGAACTCGTTAACTTTGACCAGTACTCGTCGATAACCGCCCTTGACGCGACCCCCGTCCAGACCTTCCAAAATGGTGGGTTTACAATCGCGATGAACACACCGAATGCGGCAAGCTCGGGGCAAACGGTGGTTTATGGCTTCGGCGGCCCGACCGACTACTCTCTGCTGAACCAGACCCAACCCGGTGACCCAACCCACCTGTCGGTCGACTTCAGCCTGGCCGGCGGAACGGTGTCCTCGATCGGAGTCCGGCTGAGCACGTTCCAGGGCAACTTCCATACGCCGATCGTGATGGAGATTTTCGACACGAGCGATCTCTTACTCGAATCCCATACCTTCAACGGCTGGTTGGGCTCCGGCGTAAGCGCCCTCTCGCCGGGTGGGTTCTACGGCTTTGATACCGGCGTCGCCAATATCGCCCGACTCCGGATCACGGGTGGAACCATCGAACTGGACGACCTACGTTTCGGCGGCCTCTCGACCGGCGAGCCAGAGCCCGACCCTTCCGCCGTTCCCGAGGCCAGCACGTTCCTGCTTTGTGCCGCGGCGCTCGGCCTGCTGGGTCTGTTCGGACGTTTCCGGCGGCAAGCGGGCGCTCCCGGACGCTAACGTCTTCTTCTCTCCACGGCGCGGCCATCATCCAGCCATACACCGGTGGCCGCGCCGTTCATTGCCGCCAGGCGGCGGCACTTCAACCACAAACAAACACCCGCGCGGACCTCCAGCGCGGGTGTTTGCGTTTCCAGTCTGAGATGGCGGCCTTGAAATGCGCCCGCACGATGCGGCGGGGATCCGTTGAAGCCTTGGCCGGCTTAGCGGGTGCGCCCGTCCTTCACCACCTTGTCGAGCATCGCCGTGAGGCGCTCCGTCACTTCCGGGTGCAGCGCGGCAACGTTATTCCTCTCGCCCAGATCCCGTTCGAGATCGTACAACTCCTGCGCCCCATTCGCAGGCCTCGTGCCGCCGTTCCAGTACAAGGCGCCCGAGCCGCGGCCGCCGGCGGGGATGTATTTCCATCTACCCTGCCGGATCGCCAGAATGTTGGCGTGCTCCACCACGTGCGCGCGGCTTTCGTTCGACTCCCCGAGAATCGTCTGGATGTGGTTGAGGCTATCCGGACCCGCTTCCTCGGGGATCGAGATGCCGGCTAATGCCGCGAAACTGGCCAATAAATCCACCTGACTGACGATGGCCTCCGACAAGCCCGGTTTCACGCGGCCGGGCCAATTCACGATAAAGGGAACGCGCGTGCCCCCTTCGTAAATACTGTACTTGCCGCCGCGCAACGGGCCGGAAGCCAGATGGCCGTTCAAGTCCTCAAAAGCGCCGTCCTCGTAGCCGTCATCGATTACCGCGCCGTTATCGCTCGTGAAGATGAGGAGCGTATTCGCGGCGATGTCGTTGCGGTCAATCGCTTCGAGAATCTGCCCCACGCTCCAATCGAGTTGAACGGCCGCGTCGCAGCGGATGCCGCACTCGCTCTTGCCCACGAAGCGAGGGTTGGGCGCGCGCGGGACGTGGATATCGGCGGTGGCGAAATAGAGGAAGAACGGCTTCTCCTTGTTCGCATGAGCGTCGATGAAGTTGGTGGCCTTGCGGGTGATGGTATCGGCGATACCCTCGTCCATCCAGCGCGCCGCGTGCCCGCCCTTCATGTAGCCGATGCGGCTGATCCCGTTCACGATCGCCATATCGTGCCCGTGCGAGGGGTGCCAGCGCAGCATGCCGGGGTTATCGGCACCGGTGGGCTCACCGGGAATCGGCTTATCGTACCGCACGGTGATGGGATCTTTCGGATCGAGGCCCACGACGCGATCGTTCTCCGTGTAGACGCAGGGCGTGCGATCCGCCGTGGCCGGCATGAGGAACGAATAATCGAAACCAATCTCGGCCGGGCCGGGCTTGATGACGCCGTTCCAATCCACATTGCCATTGCCGAGACCCAGATGCCATTTGCCCACGACGCCGGTGGCATAGCCACCGCCCTTGAGCACGGAGGCGATGGTGGGCTGGCCGGGCGTTATCAAGAGCGGCGCATCGCCGGGCAGCACGCCCGAACCTTCCTTGCGGAAGGCGTAGCGCCCGGTGAGCAGGGAATAGCGCGTGGGGGTACAGGTGGCCGACGAACAATATGCGTTCGTGAAGCGCATGCTGCGCGAGGCAAGCCGGTCAAGATTGGGCGTCTTCACCTTGGTGGCGCCGTAAGGGCCGGTGTCTCCGTAGCCGAGATCGTCGGCGAGAATCACAATGATATTGGGCTTCGCGGCGGGTGCTTGCGCGGCGGCGCCGGAAGCGAAAACCGAGGCTGAGGCACTTGCGGCTATCCGGAGAAACGTACGGCGTTCCATCATCGACCTCCATCGTGTCTTGCGGCGGGAACGGCCAGGAAGCACGCGTTCGCTCCGATTCTTCCCATCATTCTCCGCGTTGAGGAATAATAGCGAAGTGATGCGACGAATACAAATCATGCGGACGCTCCTGCTTGCGGGGGCCTTGCTTGCAATTACAACCATGGGGAGCGCGGCGGTGAAAGTTGAAAAGGCGTCCTATGACGGGTGGCCCAATTGCTATCGGGTATCCAATGGGGAAATTGAACTGATCGCCACCACCGATATCGGGCCCCGGATTATGAGATTCGGGTACGTGGGCGGGAAGAATTTCTTCGCGGAGTTTGCCGCGGAACTCGGCAAGAGCGGGGAAGATAAGTGGCTCGCGCGGGGCGGCCACCGTTTGTGGAAATCACCCGAGGATTCCGTGCTTACGTATGCGCTCGATAACGGCCCCGTGCAGGTAACCGTTCTGGCCGATGGGCTTACGCTGACACAACCCGTGGAGCCGGAAACCGGCCTGCAGAAGCAGATCACCGTCCGCATGGCGCCCACGGGCACCGACGTCACACTGCTGCACCGCATCACGAACACGAGCGGCTGGGCGGTGACGTTCGCGCCCTGGGCGCTCACCATGATGGCGCCCGGCGGCACGGCCTTCACCGGATTCCCTCCGCGCGGCAGCCACCCGGAGGTGCTCGAGCCCACGAATCCGCTGGTGATGTGGGCATACACCAATCTGGCGGATCCGCGCTGGAAGTTCACCTTCAAGTACCTCTCCCTGAAGCAGGACCCCCACAATGCGGAACCGCAGAAGCTCGGCCTCTTCAACCCCCAGACCTGGGGCGCCTATCTGCTGGGCAATGAGCTCTTCGTGAAGCGCTACGAAGCCGACGCCAACGCGGAGTATCCGGATTTCGGCTGCTCCTTTGAAACCTTCACCAACGATGTCTTCCTGGAGCTTGAGACTGTTGGGCCGTTGAGCACCGTCGCTCCCACCGAGTTTGTGGATCACGTGGAAACCTGGACCCTACGCAAGGGTGTCACGATTCCCGAGATCACGGATGCCGCGCTCGACAGGGTGTTTGAGCCGATCCTCAACCGGCCCTGAATGGGCGAATCGAAATGTGCCCGGCGTTTAAGAATTCGTAACCTTCGACGGCGGGGGGCCATCGAGGGAACAGGCGCTTGCCCGTAGAGGGAAGCGCTGCCCGACACTTTTCGACACAATAGGGATACAGGAGGTTTTATCCGCGCATGCGCCGACTTCTTTCCGCACTCATCCTAATCACGTTTTCGCTGGCCGCGCAGTATGCCGTGAAGCCGGAATCCCAGATGCCCGCGGGCGTCCCGGATGCGGTCAAGGCATTGCTGAAGCCGGAAGGGCAATCGATCTTTGAAGGCAATACCAAGCTGCTCAGCTTGTTTTATGTCTCAAAGGTTCCACCCGGCTCAAACACCGAACTGAACGTGACGAACACGGATATCGCCCATGGAACGCTCTTGGGCGTCGTGAATTTTCCCGCCGATTCCCGGGACCGCCGCGGCAATGCGATTAAAGCGGGGACCTACCTGCTGCGCCTGAGTTTCTTCCCGGTCAACGGCGCTCACCAGGGCATTGAACCGCAGCGGGATTTCCTCATTCTCACGAAACCCTCGGTTGACACGGATGCCGCGGCCGAGCCGAATTTCAAGGCGCTGATGGAACTGGCGATCAAGAGCGCCACCGCGCCGCATCCGATGACGCTGAGCTGCTGGAAGAACGATTTCGATCAGGCTCCGGGCTTGGTGAAGGAAGGGGAAGGCGACCATACCGCATGGGTGCTCTACACGTCGATTGGCGATAAGAAGCTCGGCATTATCGTCGTGGGCCAGCACGTGGAGGGGTAATC
>JADLCF010000127.1 GCA_020847315.1 Bryobacterales bacterium
CCCTTCCCCGGCACGGTGGATTTCGGGCGCTGGGAGAAATCGTTCAACGGCGATGTCCCAATGGTGGAAGGAGTGCCCATCACGCGCTATTGGCGTATCCCGGCGGAAGTCCGCCCAAAGATGTTCACACCGCACCCCACGATGTCCACCGATGAGATTCGCGAGCGTACGCAGGGAGTTTGGGACGACTTCTACAGTTTTCGCGAGATCTGGCGGAGGGCGGATTGCGTAAAGTCCTTGAAAGCGCGGCTGGCTTTCGTGCTGATCTCGAAGCTCTACCGGCAGATGTACGCGAATACGGGAATCAGCACGGATAGCGCGCGCCGCGAAAAGGCAAACCGCATGGCGCGCTTCATCGCCGGAATCACCCGGCGATTGTTCCGCACCAAGGAAATGCCCGGCCTTCAGATGCCTCCCCTCGCCGCCACCGGTGCTGCCGCATCCAGAACGCCTCTGGTGACTCTCGGCGACTGACCCGGCGGGATGGCCGGCGAAGCGCCCTCGGATGCGTCCCATGGGGTGCTTCGCGGCCATGCGCCGCGCCGCTCTATCTGTCCACATCCAACTGCATGAATACGGCGCCGCTATTCTAATCGATTCTAAGATCGTTAACTCTTCGATACATTGAGCCCGCGGAACGCGAAATTCCGCGTAAGCAGATGAAAGAGGTTGCCGGGGAACGAACCTCGCCGCCTCCGCGATAGCGAAGGAATACGGGCGCGTGGACTCCGCCGGGCCAGAGCGATCGCTCCGGAAAGAAGGCTCAGAGATTGGAGTGGAAGAATGAGACGATTCGTCGCGATACCGGCCTGTTTGAGCATGCTTCTTCTTGCGGCCTGCACGGCCTCTGTGCCCGGCGCGGACCAAGCTGCGAAGGCCTCCATCGAATCGCTGCGAACGCCTCTCGACGCCGGTTCCTGTGAAAAGAAGATAGACGAGAGCGATCCGGATTCAACACCCTACTTGCTGTGTCCGGGCACGGGCGGCTTCACGCTGAAGGTGCGCAGCGTGGGGTCTGGCCGGAAATCCGTGGATGTAGTGGACGCCGCGCAACAGGCCCACCCGCTCAACCTCCAGGAGGTGATCACGCGCTCCATGTCCAATCTCACCGGCGATGCCGAGTGGCGCGTGGCCTCGCGCGATGGCAAGCAGGTTCCTCTCGCGCTGATCCTCCATGTGCAGGCACGCGAGAACTCCGAAGATCCGGAAACGGTCACCAACACCTACACCGCCGTCGCCAGACTCTCGCCGGACTCCGTCTGCGTTACGGATCGGATTCCACCGGAGGCGAAGACGCCCGGGCAGATTCTCACCATCGCGGACTCCGCAGAAACGCGAGCGTGCGCGCCACCTCAACCGCCCCTCTCCGGCAACGGACCGGCGCAACCATGAACCGGGAAACCACCCGATTGCGAGGAAGAGTATGCCTACCCCTGTCGAATTTATGAACCGGTACCGCAATATCCGCGTGAACGCAGTGATTGACGATGCCGCCGCGGGCGTCTGCCGTCTCGGGACGCACGCCGTGCAACTTCGCAAGTATTTCCTGATGGATTGGACCGATGGCGCCGAGGAGCGTTCCGACTACAACGCAGTTACGCGAGGCTCCGCGAGAGATGCCTGGTTCCAGGCCAACAAAGAGAAGATCAAGACGGCCGCGATGGGCAAGGGCGCGCCGGACGATTACGCGCTCGCGCTCGAATGGGCCGTCCGCTCCGGAAAAATTCCGAACGTGACCCAGGCAACGATTCAAACCTACTTTGACGACCATCTGGGAATCGATTGTTCCGGCTTCGTCACCAATTACCTGGTCGCCGCCGGGAAGAAGGCGTACTCGGCTCATACGCTACGCAATACATCCGCCGCTTCCTACTTCCGCCCCGCCAAGGCCATCAATGATTGCACGCAGGTCCAGCAGGGCGACTTGCTTGTTTGGATGTCCGGCAACGCGGTGAAATCGGATCCGGGCCATATCGCCGTTGTCGAATCCTACGTCGCTCAATCGAGAGTGGGGGGCAATTTGCGCGTGGTCGAGTCCACCGGTGCGAATGGGGCGAATCCCAAACTGCTCGATTCCATGTACACCGTGGAACAGATCTTGCCCAAGCAGGGGGCGCGCCCCGCCATGGTGCTCGTGGTGAAGCGGCACGGCGTTTCCGGTAGCACCGTAGCGGTGATTCGAGAATAGACCCTTTCGGCACTAGATCCACTCCCGCCGCCGGTCCCGCCATGCAGGGCCGGTCTGGTAGCCTTGGGGTTGGTGCGGCTCCCACCGCTCCACGGGAAAGCGAGGCTATCGTGAAGCGGACTCTGATGTCGACCAACCGGTATTTCAGCCTTCTTGCGGCTATTCTCTTACTGGGCATGGCGGCATGGGCGGGAATTGAAGCCAAGACCTATCCGCTGCAACCGGGAGAATACCTGCTGCAAGTGCTGCCGCGTGTGCAGGGCGGAACGTACCTGATTGTGGGCCAATCCGCGGGCGTGGCCAACGGCATCGTTAGCCCCACTTTTCTGGATACTGATCGTTTTCTCATGTCCAGCGGCGCCCTCCTCGGCGGAGTTCGTCTGCATGTCGTACGGCTCGATGCAATGGACCGGGAAGTCGCCCGGTTTTCGGTGGGCGGCGAAGGATACACCTCGTTCAAGGCCGCGCTGCTCGATTCCGATGGCAGCCTTGTGATCCTGGGCGAGACGTCGGACCGGGCATTTCCGGTGAAGAATCCCCTGCTGCCGCTTGCGATCCCGCAAGAGGGAAACGCCTTTACGCGATGGGGCTTCCTCGCGAAGTCGGACCCTGCGGGATCCGGGATCGTGACCTCCACGTTGATCGGGGGCGTGGAACTCGCGGATGAGATGTTCTCCAACGGCACCATTCCGCTGGATCTCACCAGGGATGGCGCGGGCAACGTCTACGTAACCGGAATCACCAGCCACCGGGACTTCCCCGTGACGGCGAACGCCTATAAGAAGGATCCGCGATTCGACATTGAGGAGAAGGAGTCCGAAGGGTTCCTGCTGAAGGTGGACCGCCACCTGCGCTCCCTGCTCTATTCCACGTTTCTGGGGTCCGATGCTCTGCCTTCACACACTTGCCGGGAGGGCGGCCCTTGCGGACTCCTGCCGTCGCGGATCCAGAACGCGGCGGTGGCCGTGCGCGTGGGCGCGGGGCAGCAACCCTGGGTGCTCTTGAGCACCACGGGAGAGGCGCTCGCCGCCACGCCCGGCGCCTATGCGGCAGACCCCGAGCATGCAGCGCCAACCCCCTCGAATCCGCTCGTGGATCCTCGCGGCAGGGAATCCGTTTCGCTCGTGAAACTGGATGCCCAGGGAAGCTCGGTGATCGTTTCCGCATTCATGGGCGAGCCGGGGCCATGGAATTTGTCCCCACCGAATAGTTTGGCGTTGCTTTCCGGCGGGAGCCCGGTGGTGCTTTTTGACCGGGGCTCCATGCCGGGCAAGACGATCGAGTTCCTGAAACTTCTGCCCGATGCCAGCGCAGCCACCGCCCACTACACGTTGGAGCCGCGTGGCGGGGGCGTCGTGTCGCGATACCTGGTCGCGGCCGCCGATAATTCGCTCTGGCTCTCCGGGAACTTCTACAGAATCGTGCGTTCCCCCGTGCCACTCGATAGCACGCCCGGGCTCTCCGCGAATCTCGACGAGCGCGATGAGAATAGGGTCGGCTTCGAAGGGATCGCTCCCACTGTCGATCTAGGGAACGACTTTCTGTTGCGAATCTCGGGCGAGGACTTGCAGCCGCGATCCCTGTGGATGCTGCCCAACCCACTGGCGGGGCCGTTGCGGGCCACGCCATTCGGGGTGGAGATGGCGTCAACGGAGGGCATCGTCACGAGCGTTCCCTACCCTGGACAGCCTGGCACGGCGATCCTCAGTGTAAGCAATTCCGCCCTGCCGCGCGCGCAAGCGACTGTCTCGCCCTACGAGTTTCTGACGCTCGAAGGCGTGGGGCTGGGATTGCCGGACGCAGCCCCGCCGCAGTTTGACCGCTTCGGCAATCTGCCTCGCGTGCATGAAGGCGTGCGTGTAACCCTCGATGGCGTAGCGAGCCCGCTGCTTTCGGTCTCCACCAATGCGGTGACGTTGATCGCGCCCGAAACCCTCGCGGCGAAGGCCGAGGCAGCACCTGTGGAACTCTCGCTCGAGAGCGGCGGCCAAGTGGTGGCGCGCTACCCCCTGTTCGCGAACCGCGCGAATCCGCGATTCTTCCGGGCAGATCCGAGCATCGTGTCGCAGCGGGCGGCGGCAGTGAACCAGGATGGTTCGGTGAATTCCTTCGAGAGGCCGGCCAAACCGGGGGAAATTATCTCCCTCTTTCTCAATGGAGCTGGAGCGCCGACGGCTGCGGTGCCCGCGGGGCTGCGGATGCCGGTGGCGGGCAGTTGGACCACGCTGCGGCCGAAGGTTTCGGGTTACGGCAGCTTCCAACTCGACTCCGAAAACGATACGCCTTGGGAAGTGAGCTACTTCGGAATTGCTCCCGGCCTGGCTTCCGGCACGTTGCAAATGAACGTGCGCATTCCGAGGGATCTTCACTTCGTAGGTGAGGATGCTATCCCGAGTTGGACAGCCACCCTCTTCGTGGACTTCCTTCCCGCCACACCGGCGTCACCGGGAGAGCCGGAGCCCGATTCGCCGAGGGATAGCATCTCCATTTGGGTACGGCGCTAGAGGCGGAGAGTCCGTGCGAGTCCCCCGCATCGTTCGCGTGGCGGAGTACCCTAGGAATAGGCACGCGTACGCAGAGGAGGCCTCATGGCTCGTGATGAGATGTTCCGCACTTCGAATCCCACGCTGAACGACCGGGTGTTCCAATCCGGGCGGGAGGTGGTGTTCGGAGAGACGATGACGGTGAACGGCGTCGTCAACAAGACCGGTTTTCTGCTGTTGCTGGTGACGCTGGGGGCGATCTGGCCCTGGACGCTAGCGTTTGAGAATCCGGCGAATCCGTTGGTCTCCGTCTTGATGATCGGCGGAATAATCGGCGGTCTGGTGATGGCGCTCGTCACGACGTTCAAGAAGGAGTGGGCTCCGGTGACCGCGCCGGCCTACGCGCTGCTCGAAGGGTTGGCGCTCGGCGGGATTTCCGCGATTTTCGAACTTCGCTACCCCGGCGTTGCCTTGCAGGCCGTGGCGTTGACCTTCGCCGTGCTGGGCGTGATGCTGCTCGCATACCGCAGTGGCCTCATCAAGGCCACGGAGAAATTCAAGCTCGGCGTCGTGGCCGCCACCGGCGCGATTTTCCTCGTCTATCTGGCGGGCTTCGTGCTGAGCTTCTTCGGAATCCAGATGGGGTTTCTCTATGGCAATAGCCTGCTCAGCATCGGCGTGAGCGGCGTTATCGTGGTGGTTGCCGCGCTCAACCTGGTGCTCGATTTCGACCTGATCGAAACCGGCGTCCGCCAGGGCGCGCCGAGGCGCATGGAGTGGTACGCGGGCTTCGCGCTGATGGTGACGCTCGTGTGGCTATACCTCGAAATGCTGCGGCTGCTTTCGAAAATCAACAGCCGCCGATAGCGCGTGCAGGATTTCACGCCGGAGCTGGGCAGCCGGATTCTAAGGCGCGCCCACTCCTCGATTTGTGTCTCCGTCCGCAGTGCAGCAGGTTTGAAGGAGAGTGAGTGACTTCATCGAACTCCGGCCCTTTACACATCGTGATCATGGCCGCCGGGCTTGGCACGCGCATGAGATCAGCCAAAGCAAAGGTGCTGCACCAGGCGGGCGGCATGACGATGGCCGAGTTGATCGTGCGCCAATCCCTGCGGCTGGCCGCCCCCGGACAGATTCGCGTAATCACCGGCTATCAGGCGGAAGAGGTGGAACGGGTACTGGCGCCCTATGGCGTGGGCTTTGCCCGCCAAACGGAACAGTTGGGCACCGGCCATGCCGTGCTTTGCGCGCGTGAGTTTCTCGAAGACCAGCCGGGCATGTTGCTGATCATCAATGGCGATTGCCCCCTGCTGCGCGCCGAGACTCTGGAGGCGCTGCTCGATACAGCGCGTCGCCCCGGCGTGGCGGGGGCGGTTGCCAGCACGGTGCTCGACGACGCCACCGGGTATGGACGGATGATTCGCACTGACGCCGGCGCGCTTGCCGCAATCGTGGAAGAAAAGGCAGCCTCCGCGCCCCAGCGGGAAATCCGCGAGATCAACACGGGTATTTACGCATTCGACGCCGCCCGGTTCTGGCCCGCGCTCAAGCAAGTGAAACCGGATAACCCGGCGCGCGAGTATTACCTCACCGACGTGGTGGGCATCCTGAACGCGGCAGGGGAAACCTTGCTCCCTTCGGTGGTGGCGGATCGCCGGGAAGTGCTCGGCGTGAACAACCGGGTGGAACTGGCGGTGGCGGATCAAGTGCTGCGCGCCCGCAAGGTGGAGAGCCTGATGCTCGATGGTGTCACGATTGAGAACCCCGCGACGGTGACGATCGACGCCGATGTCGTCGTGGGCGCGGACTCCATCATCGAAGCCTTCGCCCAGTTGCGCGGGAACACGCAGGTAGGCGCGAATAGCCGCATCGGCGCAGGCGCGGTCCTGCGTCATGTCACTCTGGGCGACGGCTCTGTGGTACAGCCGTATTCTGTGATCGAAGACAGCGTGGCCGGCGCAGGCGCGACCATTGGCCCCTTTGCGCGGTTGCGCGGCGGGAACGAACTCGGCGACGACGTCCATATCGGGAACTTCGTCGAACTGAAGAAAGCGAAGCTCGGCCGCGGCACGAAGGCAGGCCATTTGGCGTACCTCGGTGATTGCGAGATCGGCGGAAAGACCAACGTGGGTGCGGGTACGATCACCTGCAACTACGACGGACTCAATAAGAGCCGGACCGTAGTCGGAGAAGGCTGCTTTATCGGCAGCAATGCGACGCTGGTGGCTCCCCTGCGCATTGAGCACGATAGCTACATCGCGGCGGGTAGCGTCATCACCCACGATGTCCCACCCGGCAGCCTGGCCTTCGGGCGCGCGCGGCAGTGCGTGAAGGAAGCGGGCGCGGAGATCATCCGGCGAAAGGCGGAGGAGCGGAAGGGGAAGGGTTAGGGCGCGCGCCCTGTCAGTTCCCGCTCCAGCCCACCCGGCCGAGCGCGGGATCCGCTCCGATCGTCCCCTGCAACTCGTCGAGGTAGGCCGGGGCGCTCACGTGGGCCAGGCGGGCGCGGGCCGTATCGAGAAGTTCCGTGGTGGCGAAGGCGCCGTTATTCCGGCCGGGAGCGCTCGCGCGATAGGCCTCGAGCGCCGCGATGTGGCGCTGCCAGAGCGCGACATCCCTCTGCTGCTTCGTCTTGAGCCGTTCGCGATACCAATCGCTGCCCAGTAGCGCATCCAGTGTGAACATCGCCCGCAATGCGGGGCTATCCACCGTCATCCCTTCGTAGACGCCACGCGCCATCAGGTGCAGAACGGCGCGGATGGGCGGACACGCGGCATCCACGCTGCCATCGTCAAAGTATTGCTGCGCGACGCGAGCCTGGCTCTCCACGATGGCGTCCACTCCCTTCACGAAAACAGCGAGATCCTGCTTCTCCGGGCGCAGCAATTCCTCGGTGAGCACGGTGTCGGGAGTCTCAAATACGCGGCCGAGAAATCGATCCGCGAAGATCCCGGTGATCCGGTAGCCGAGGCGGCTGGCGAGCACGCGGCGCCCCTCGTAATCGAAATCCTCCACCTTTTCGAGCATGCCATTCTCGATGAGGAACGCGGGGTTGCGCTCTTCCACGCTCATGCGGCACCAGATCTCCGGCACGAGCATGCTGATGTCATGATCCACGCGGTAATGCGGGCCGATGGATCCGGCTCCGGTCGTAAAACCGGCATGCTGGTTGAGGATGGCGGAAACGAGCGCGTTGTTGAGATCGATCACCGGCGGCAGCGCATTGAAGGGGCCCTTCGTGAGCGCGCCCTCGCTCCCGAAACCCGTCGTGGAGGGGCTCTTTCCGGTCAGGCTGCACACGTAGTCCATGAACAGTTCCGGCAACTCCTGATAATGAATCGGCCCGTAGACCGCGAGCGGGGGAACGCCGCTTGACGGTTCCGGCGGGTTGCCGCGGCGGCCCGCCAGGACGGCGTCGACGGGGAAATGGAGTTCGTGTTCCACGGACACACGGCGGTAAAGGCGGGCCGAGGCTTCCGCCAGATAAGTATCGCGGGCGTTCACTTGGTCCGGACGGCGCTGCAAATAGCGCGGGTTCTTCGATGGCTTGCCGTCTACCAGCCGTGGGTGCGCGGAGGAAACCAGCCAATCGGTCTGCGGATTCGCCGCGAAATCGCTGATGAGGCGCTTCATCGGCTCGGTGAAGGCGTCGAATTCGAGCACGCGATTGGTCAACGCGCGGGCATCCTCAACCGAGAGCGGTTCAAAGTTTGAGAGAAAGGTGCCGGGCGTGGCGATGTCGGCTTCGGCCTGGGCGTCGATGCCGCGATGGATCGCGTCGTCCGGGCGCTGGAAGAGGCGGAGTTCACAGTTCTCCACCAGCTTGACGCTGGGCGCGGCATAGCGGTCTCCCAGGTTCTCCAGCTTGCGCGTGGGCGTCGTGGCGCTCACGGTGATGTCGTCTTCCACCTGAACCTTGGCGGCCGGGTTGAAATCCGGGCGCAGCTTGTAGACACGCCAGGAACCCTGGGGATCAAAACCCACGCGGAGATAGTTGCCTACCAACCTCTGATCGTCGTACTTCAACTCGTGGCCGAGATAGCCGTTCACCCGGTCGACGCTAAAATGTTCCCGCCAGTTTTCACCCCAATCCGGCCGGTAATAGCGCTTCACGAGACAGACATACTGGCGGATGGTCTGGGGCAGGGCGCGCAGCCAGGCGTTGTGCGCGTCCGTGTATTCGGGTGAAGGAGTGAGCAACTTGATCACGGAGCCCAGCGAGCGATCCGGGCTAAGGATGGGCCGCTTCGCCCGTTCGGCGCGCTCCCCGGTTGGGGGCGTCTTGTAGATCGCGCTCGTATCCATGGCCAGGATCTGCGCCACGTGTTCCGTATCGCGCGGAAACTCATGCACAAAGACCGGGCCCTTCACCACGGATCCGGCGAAGGACTTTGAAATCTCGCTCTTGCCGCCGCCCGAGACCGTGCAGGGCTTGTGGCAGAGCGTGCCATCGGGCCGGGTGCCGATCAGTCGCCAGCGGTTGCCCCCGCGCTGCTTCTCAAGGCGGATCCGGTAGCCCGCGGGCAGGAGGTATTCGTCCTTGGAGCGGAGCGGAAGCTCGTGCCGCTCGCCCTCATGCTCCCAACTCACGTTTCCGTTGCGGACGCTGAACTCCGCGCCGTAAGGGAGATAGTAGATATCGGGGAACCGCGTATCGACGGCGTACCCCTCCGGCTTCACCTCGACGCGATCCCCGAGCAGCGCCATCGATTCCAGGAAGTCGGCGCCCTTGAGAATCACCGTGCGGCCCGCCAGGAACTCGTAGCCCAGCACATACGAGGGGTAAGCGATGGCGCCACCTGCGTGCTCTTCTTCCGCGTTGCCGAAGAGGTTGGCGGCGAAGCTGATCTGGGTCTTCACTTCCTTCTTGCAATAGCCGTAGTAATTGTCCGCGATGATCGTGACCATGACGCCGCGTTCGTCCCGACAGGCAAGCTTGAAGGCGGAGCCTCCGTTGTAAAGTTCCTCGGGATCTTCCCAGCACATTCCGTCGCGGCGCTGGCGCTCCGTAGCTTCGTTCCGATGCGGCAAGCCCACATCTTTCTTGCGGATACCGGGCAGATGCGGCGCGAGGATGACGCAACCGGTGTGGCCGGTCCAGTGGAGCGCATCGAGGGCGGCGTCGTTCTCCGGAAGGAACGGGTCCCCGCCATTGCCGAAAATCTCTTCCACGAAGTCCAGGTTGCTCACCAGGCTGCCCGGCGCGAAGAAGCGAATCTCCATGGATTTCGCGACGTCCTCGCCAGTCGCCGGAGAGACCAGAGGCCTCAGCAGCAGCGAAACGAACGTGCGAATGGGCTCCTTCTCCCCGCTTGAAAACGGCAGCGTGAGGGCATCCGCGGGCGCCCGCAGCGCCGCCTCCAGGATGCGGAGAAACGCGATCTTCGGCGCCTCGATCTTGTCCGACGGCACCGGTAGGCCGCCTTCGACAATATGAAAAATGCCTTTGGTGGTGCGCCGGTCCGACTTCGGATTGTGCAGCACGCCTTGCTGCACGCGGTAGCTGTGCAGAAACGGCGATGCGTAAGCGTCGCCTCGCAGCGGGAGAGATAGGGCGCGAGCCATGCCAGGGCGATCGAGCACAAAACTCATCGCGGGCAGGTGCGGCGCGCCTTCCGGAGCGATATCCCGGAGATAGGCATTCAGAAACGTCTGGATCCGCGCGTCGGCGGAGCAAAGCTGCTCGCCCAGCAACAGGTTCTTCTGGTAGTGATTGCGGAGCAGCGGCGCGGCAATCTCCATGAACGTATCGTGCGCCGTGCTTTCCGGAACGGGCTGCCCCAGCGCGGCAAGCTTCAAATTGATATAGCGGAGAAGGTTCGTATCCTTTTCGCGAATTTCACCCCGGCGAACCGGGCTATCGGTTACTGGACTCATATGGTTCTCTTTCATGGTAGCGGGTGAACACACCCAGTTGTATCCATCGGAATCCATCCCCTGGCTGGAATAGGACGCCCGATGCATTTCACTGGCAATCGGCGAGGTTCCGGGACATAATAGGATAATCACATCCGATTAGGCGCGTGGAGTCCAGGAGGTCAATATGGTCCAGAACCCGTCCCGGCGTCTCTTCTTCAAGGAAATCGCCGCCGTTGGAGCGGCTGCTTCCAGCCCGCTTCCGATCGAGGGAACTGGGGCCGGCGCCGTAATCCCGCAGCCGGTGGCCATCCCCACGGTAGATTTCCACGGTACGCGGATCACCCGTCTGGTGATTGGTTCAAACCCGCTCTACGGCTACTCGCACTTCAACTCGATCCTCGACCGCACGATGAGAGATTGGATGACCGGGGAAAACCGCGTCCAGACGCTCCACCGCGCCGAAGCGGCCGGCATCAATACCTGGCAGGTGCATTACAACGACCCCACCATCGACGACCTGAAGCGCTATCGCGACGAGGGCGGCAAGATGAACTGGCTGCTGCTGGGCGACTTCGCCATGATGACGGATTGGAAGTTGATCAAGGAGATGGCCAAGCTGAAACCGCTCGGCATCGCCCACCACGGCAACCGGACCGACAACCGCTTCCGCGATGGAGAAATGCACATCGTCCAGGATTTCGTGAAAGCGGTTCAGGATGCGGGATTGCCGGGCGGCGTCTCCATGCATAATCCGCAAGTGATGGCGTACATCGAGGAGAAGGGCTGGAAGGTGGACTATTACATGACCTGCCTCTTCCACGTGAGCCGCACGCGGGAGGAAGCGCGCGCCGAGTTCGGCGAAGCGCCCTTGGGAGAGACCTTCATGGAAGGCGATCCAGCGCGGATGACGGCCATGGTGCGCAAGACTTCAAAGCCGTGCTTTGCGTTCAAGATCCTGGGCGCCGGGCGGGCAATCGGCAGCGGGAAGGCGATCGATGGTGCGTTCGAGTATGCGTATACAAACATCAAGCCGAACGATGCCGTGATCGTGGGGATGTTCCCCAAATACAAAGATGAGATGCGGGAGAATGCCGAACGGGTGGCGCGTCTGCTGGGCGGCGGTGCGGCGCAAACCTAAGCCGCTCCCTTCCCTTCCCGGCATCAGCGGGAGCTATCGCTTCTGCAAGGCCAGCACTGCCTTTCTTGTATTCAACAGCGTTGCTTCAAGTGATTCTTTAGGCAAATCGCGGATGATGGGGTTCACAATCCAGCCGAGACCGGTGGGCACGTCCCTCGAAAGCGAGATCGCGCGGCATTCCACGTAGACTCCGCCTTCGCCTTCCTCCCAACTCCAGAATGAGTTCAGATTCCAGAGGAAGCCCTGGCCTTCGCCGGGCGGCAACTCGCGCTCGCCCGGAGTGCCCGGATTCTCCACCTCGCTCATCTTGGTTGATCGGGCAATCGAGTAGCCCGCCCGCGGAGAGAGATCAGTGAACCGGGTGGTGTATTCACTCGAAAGGATCACGGTGAGAACCTTCTTCTTGCGCAGCCGCAGCGCGGAGTGAAACACGTCGCCGTTCTTAGAGAGCAGCTTCGAATCGATCACTTCCGGTTGATAGTATTCCTTGTGGCGGCCGAAATCCTGAAGCACCGCCTTCACTCCCGCCGCGGCGCCCCCCGGAATGAAAATCGCGCCCAGCCAATCGTGGATATAGGCTGAACCGGTATCGTTCGGATTCGGTTCCGCCCCGGATTGAACGATCGCTTTCCCGCCGTTGCGCTTCACACGCTCCCGCAGCGCCACCACTTGGCCGGCGCCGATCCGCGCGCGAATCTCCTGCTCCACCTTGCGATCATACGCCTGGAAGGCAGCCGCGGATTCCGGCGTGACGCTCGCCGCGAAGAGGGGCAAGGCGAGCAGGATCAAAGTGGAAAAGAGGAAGGGCTTGCGCATTTGTTCGTAACCTAACATACGCGCCCGGCCGGGCAGGGATTTCGCCGAACTTCCCCATTCGGAGCCACGCCGCCCGATCAGCGCAGCCAGTTCGCCATCGCGGTGATGAGGGCCGCGTTGGTGAAGTCGATCAGGAAGGCTCCGGTAAGCGAGACGATAATCACGGCCCGCGGCGCGGCGCCGTACTTCGAGGTAAGCACTTCCATGGAAGAGAGCGCGTTCGCCGTGGTGCCCAGCATGAAGCCGCAGAAGCCCGCGCTCGCCACCGCGCCGTCAAAATCGCGGCCCATCAGGGAGTAGACCAGGAAGCGGGCCATGGCCCATACCAGCAGCACCTGCGCTGCGATGATCACCAGCACCGGCAGCGCAAGATGGAACAGTTCCCACAAACGTAGCGTCAGCAGCGCCATCACGATAAAGAGATTCAGCGCGACGTTGCCCAACTCATCCACCCGCTCCTGCGAGATGCGAAGAAACCGGAAGGAATCGTCGAGGTTCCGGATGAACGCGGCGGCAATCATCGCACCGATATACTCCGGCAGAATCAGTTTGATCCCCAATCCGGCGGCCCCGGCGTTCAGCCCCATGCTCACAAGCGTGCCCAGCCCCATGGCCACGGCGATGGCGAGCGCGTTCATCATGATCGAATCGTTCGCGCGCGCGGATTCCGGTTGAGGACCCATGCCGGGCTCCATGATCGCCGCGCCGGCGCCCTCGTTCGCCGCGGGAGGCCGCAGCCGCTTCGCATCAATGATGCCGCCTCCAACGAACCCGCCGAGCAAGCCTCCGGAGACGATGCCCGCCATCGCGGCGGCAACGCCCAACACGGTGGCGCTTTCGACGCCCCACTCCTCAAACGTGCCGCCGAAGGCCAGCGCCGTGGCCGGGCCGCCTGCCATCGAGACGGAACCGGCCACTAGGCCGATCAGCGGATTGAGACCCAGCAGCTTGGCCAGCCCCACGCCCAGCACGTTCTCCAGCAGCGCGCCCAATGAAGAGATTCCAAAGAACACCACCATCAACCGCCCACCCACTTTGAGCAGCCTCAAGCTGGCGCCCATCCCAACCGTCGTAAAGAAGGCGATCATCAGGACCCGCTGCAGCACCAGGTCCATCTCGAAATTGATCACGCGGTCCCGCAGCGCCAGGGTGATCAGGGCGTAGACGAGCCCGCCCGCGACCGACGAAGGAACGTTCACGCGATCGAGGAACGGAATCCATCGCTTGAGGTAGACACCCACGGCGACCCCGAACCCGGAGAGCGCCAGCACTTGAATCGCGTCGAGTTTAAGCGTAGTCATGGCGTGGCGATGTTGTGGTCATGCCGGGAACATGGCTCGGGCGCGGGATCGCAATGATTCGGTCCGGCCTCTCCGAGCCTCGCGCAACAGCGGGTGGCGCGAATGCTCCAGGGTATCGCGAAGCCGCGCGAGCGAACAACTCATCCAGGCGGGTGGGGGCGCCACGAAACTACCCCTGAGAGCGGCTCACATACCGGCTTTGCGATACAGCGCGTCCACTCTCTGCTTCACGGCGGCATCCATTTTGAGCACGTCGGGCCAGCGGCGGGTGAAACCTTCCTGCGGCCATTTCTTCGTGGCGTCCACGCCCATCTTGGAGCCGTAGTTCAGCAGGCGGCTGGCGTGATCGAGTGAATCGACAGGACCCATCACCATCTCGATATCGCGCTGCGGATCGATGTTATTCAGCGCCTTCCAGGCCACCTCGCTCACGTCCTGCACGTTCACATCGTCATCAACGACAACGATACACTTCGAAAACATCGCCTGGCCGGTGCCCCAGATGGAGTGCATCACCTTGCGGGCATGGCCGGGATAGGCCTTGCGGATCGAGACCAGAATCAGGTTGTGGAACACTCCCTCGGCAGGCATGCAAATATCCACGACTTCCGGCAACTGCAGTTTCATCAATGGAAGAAAAATTCGCTCGACGGCCTTGCCCATCCAGAAATCCTCCATCGGCGGCGGGCCTACGATGGTGGTTCCATAGATCGGTTTCTTCCGGTGCGTCACGCAGGTGATGTGAAAGACCGGGTAATCGTCTTCGAGCGAATAGAATCCGGTGTGGTCGCCGAACGGCCCCTCTTCGCGCAGTTCGCCCAGATCCACGTAGCCTTCAAGCACGATCTCGGCGTCGGCGGGCACCAGCAGATCGTTCGTTTCGCTCTTCACCATGCGGACGGGCCGATTGCGAAGGAATCCGGCGAACATCATCTCGTCGATTTCAGGGGGCAGCGGCGCGATGGCGGAAAAGGTGACGGCCGGGTCCGCGCCAATTGCGACGGAGATGGGCATCCGCATATCCTTCCCCTCGGCCTTGAGTTGGCGGTAGTGGTCCGCGCCCTGCTTGTGCGTCTGCCAGTGCATGCCGCAGGTGCGTTCGTCGAAGACCTGCATGCGGTACATGCCGCAATTGGGCTTGCCCGTGCGGCGGCTCACGGAGAACACGAGCGGCAGCGTGATGAAGCGCCCCCCGTCCTGTGGCCAGCAGTGCAGGATAGGGAATTCGTTCAGAGAAAATCCATCGTGGCGAATGACTTCTTTGCAGGCGCCGTCGGAAACCGTCTTTGGAAAGACGTTCGTGAGTTCGCCAAGCTTGGGAAGCATCTTCACGGCGCCCATCAAGCCTTGCGGCTTCTTGAGTTCCTTCAACTCCGTGATGCGGTCCGCGATCTCCTCGATATTCTCGACACCCAGCGCCATGGCCATCCGCCGGTCGCTCGCGAAAGCGTTGATCAGCAGCGGCACATTGGAGCCTTTCGGCTTCTCAAATAGCAATGCCGGGCCATTCGACTTCACGGCGCGATCGGCAAATTCCGTGATCTCCAGATAGGGGTCCACCTCGAACGGAATGCGCCTGAGTTCTTTCTTCCTGTCGAGAGCGCTCACAAAATCCTGCAGATCATCAAACGCCATGCATATCGCCTCAAGCAATTCTCCGCCGCGAAAATTGAACGCGGCGGGCTATCGTCTACTATGATGATTCATTTGGGGCCTCCACGCTCTTTTTAGAGGCGTGCGGCAAGGAAGGAATCACCATGAGCCAACGAATTGCCCTCGTCACCGGAGCCAGCCGCGGAATCGGCCGCGCCTGCGCGCTCTCGCTCGCCGAGGGCGGACATCACGTGGTGCTGGCCGCCCGCCAGATGGAGAAACTGGAAGAGGCCGCCCAGGAGATTCGCGCGAAGGGCGGCGCGGCGACCGTGATTGCGCTCGACCTGGCCAGCGCGGAGAATATCCGGGAAAGCTGCAAGGCCGTGCTCGCGGAGGTGGGCAGAGTGGACATTCTGGTGAACAACGCCGGCATCACGAAGGACATGCTGGCCATGCGCATGAAGACCGAGGATTGGGAAGAAGTGCTGCGCGTGAACCTGACCGGCACGTTTCTGGTTACCCAGGCCCTCATGCAGGGCATGATCAGGGAGCGCTGGGGCCGCATCATCAACCTCACTTCCGTAGTCGGCCAGATGGGCAACGCGGGGCAGGCGAATTACGCGGCTTCCAAGGCGGGGATGATCGGGCTTACGAAGACTCTTGCACAGGAGTTGGCAGGGCGCAATATCACGGTCAACGCCATCGCGCCCGGCTTCATCTCGACGGATATGACCGCCGTGCTGAACGACCAGGTGAAAGAGAAAATGCTCTCGCTGATTCCCGCCAAGCGTTTCGGCGAACCGGCGGAAATTGCGGGAGTCGTGAACTTCCTTGCGAGCGACGCCGCGGCCTACATCACGGGCCAGGTGATCGCGGTCAACGGCGGAATGTACATGTAGGGGATGCCCCATGCATCGCCCGCCTACCGCTTCTCCGCCGCGGCCAGATAGAGCGCGTTCAGCACCAGCTTGAATGTGGCAAAGGTCTGGCCGCGAAACTGCGGACGAATGCCGAACAGCAGCACGCGCCCCTTTCCGAACGTCACCTCGGTGACGGCGTCCTTGCCCTTAATGGCGCCTTCGCCGCTCATCCATCCACTCGCGAGCAGATCCTTTTCCGCATAGGAGGCTATCGTGCGGACTTCCGCCGGCGTTCGCGCGCCCTTGAGATTGCGGCTTTCGAACGCATAGCCCCCATCCACGAAGGCATTCGTCTCCACGGGCATTCCCGCGCCCAGCAGATTGCCGCCGGCCACGCGAATGCGCAGCACGGCGCCCGGCGCTTTGAAGGAGCCGCGAGAGGCCGTGTTGGCCACGGGCAGCGGGAACAGGTCAATGGGGAGATTCGTTGCTTCACCGAATGCCAGCAGCGTGCCACCCTGTTCGACGAAGGCGCGCAACGCCAATACGCCTTCCAGCCCGATGCCACCCGAGTATTCCGGACGCTGCAGGCTCTTGGCGGCCATCGCTTCGCTCGAAGCGCCCCGGCTCGAAAGCGTGGGCAAGCCCGCCGGATACCCATGCAGAATTGCGTTTACGGTTTGCGAAGCGATGATGATGGCGTCAAAGCGCTCTCGCAAGTTCCCGGCGCGCAGGGCTTCGTTCCTTGCGGGTTGGTAGGGGACACGGTAGTAATCGAGCAGCCATTGGGTCCAGCCCCCATCCATATCGCTCCGATACGGCTCATAGACGCCCACGCGAGGGGCGCGCAGCCGGTATGCCGCACTCCCGGCGGCGCTATCTCTCACCCACCCTCCATCGGCGGCCATGCCGACGGGCTCACCCTGCTTGAGCGCATCGGAGATGGCCAGGAAGCTGACGTTCTGCTTGCGATCCCACGTGGGCTCCGGCGCATCGATGCGCGGCAGCACGGCGCTCCGTGATTGAAAGCGATCATTCACCCGCGCGACATCCACGCCCATCTGCATGGAGAGCGTGTAGCCGGAGGAGTCATAGGGCTCCTTCACCGGACCCCCGTTTAGGCGAATCTCCGGGTACTTGTGCGGTTCGAGCAAATCCATCAGATAGCCGCGAAAGGGCTGCGCGGCGCGCACGATATAGCTTCCTGCGGGAAACGGCTTGCCATCCGCGGTGAAGGCGTCCGACGCCTGCTCCACGGCGATGCCGTTCAACTGCAAGCGGCGCACGAGTTCCCGCGCGCTCGAAGGATCCCACTGCGAGGCTGGGATGACATACGCATAGGGCGAACCCTTCTCTCCCTCGGCGACCTGGTCTTTCGCCATCCTCCACGCTTTCAGGCTCCAGTGTTCCGGCGTGCTCGCCGCCAGGCTGAGCACCGCGAGACTCGTGCTGAGGTTGTAGGCCACGCCATCCGCGTTGCTCCAGCGCCCGCCCTTCCACGGCGCAGTGTAGAAGATGCTGGGCTTCTCCGTGGGCGCGCCGTTCGGAAAGGTCTTCGGCAGTTGCGCGGGGTCATAATCAAACGGGGTCGCGTAGAGAAAGCCCGCCGACTCCGTGAGTATCCCGTGCATGTTGTGGAAGGCGGGCGTGCTGCGTAAGCCGCCGTTCCACCAGCCATCGAAGCCCACGTAGGAAATGGCGCCCGTCCTGCCTTCCGCCGCCAGCCGCTCCCGCATGGCGAGGCCGATCCGGTTGATGCCTTCCATCACCGCCGGAGGGATGTTCGGGTTCATTGGCTCGGCGTACGGCGGAATGAAAATCCGCGCCGGAAAGGGCGGCGATTGGTGCTGGTTATACACGATGTGGGGGAACCACTCCTCGAAAAGCACCTTCGCCGCGTTTCGTGTTTCCTCCAGATTCAGCATGTACCAGTCGCGGTTGTTGTCATGCCCGGCATAGCGCTGATAAAGACCGGGAAACGGCGCCAACTCGAATTCCGTACCCACGTTCTTGCGATACCACTCATTCACATGCTGCATGCCATCCGGATTCATGGTGGGCACAAGCAACAGCACCACGTGATCGAGAATGCGCGTGATCTCGCGGCTATTGCCGGAAGCCAGTTCATAGGCAAGAAGTGGCGTCACCTGCCCGGGCATGGTCTCCGTGGAATGCATCGCGGTATCGATCCACACGACCGCCGGGGCGTTCGCGGCGATAGCGCGCGCCTCCGCCTCATCCGCCTCCCCCAACGCCATGCGTTTCTGGTTCGTCCGAATCGCTTCGAGATTTGCAAGATTCGCCGGGCTCGAGATATAGGCCAGCGCCACGGGCCGGCCTTCGCTCGATTTCCCGATCTCGGTGAGGTGGATCCGGTCGCTCTCGGCATCCAGCTTCTGGAAGTAGGCGAGGATCTCATCGTAGGTGGCGAGCTTATAGTCCGCGCCCGGCTTGAAACCGAAAAACGCCTCTGGGCTCGTGAATTGCCCGTAGAGCAGATTCACGGCGAAAGCACACACGAGGAGCACGCGGAAGAGAGAACGGCGAAGCATATAGGACAATACTAATATGACCGCTGCGCGCGCTTCGTCCTTCCACATCGGATTAGTCCAGATGACCTGCTCCACTGACCCGTCCGCGAACCTCGCGAAGGCGGTGGAGAAGATCCGCGAGGCCGCGAGCCTGGGCGCCCAGGTGGTCTGTCTGCAGGAGTTGTTCAAGTCCCAATACTTCTGCTGGCAGGAAGACGCCGAAACGTTTGATCTGGCCGAGCCGATTCCCGGCGAGAGCACCGAAGCGATATGCAAGGTGGCAAAGGAATGCAACGTGGCCGTGGTAGCGTCTCTGTTTGAGCGCCGCGCTGCCGGCCTGTATCACAACACCGCCGCGGTGATCGACGCCGATGGCGCTCTGCTCGGCATCTACCGCAAGACGCACATCCCGGACGACCCGCTCTACTACGAGAAGTTCTACTTCACGCCCGGCGACCTTGGCTTCCGGCACTTTGATACGAAGTTCGGACGCATAGCGGTGCTGGTCTGCTGGGATCAGTGGTATCCCGAAGCGGCCCGCCTCGCTTCCCTCTCCGGCGCGAGCGTCCTGTTCTACCCCACCGCCATCGGCTGGCACCCTCATGAGAAGGCAGAGTTCGGAGAGGCGCAGCGCGACGCCTGGGCCACCATTCAGCGCGGCCATGCCATCGCCAACGGCATCTATGTCGCGGCCGTGAACCGCACCGGCTTCGAGGGTTCGGGATCCGCAGGCCTGGAGTTCTGGGGATCGTCGTTCGTGTCGGACCCGTTCGGGCGCGTGCTGGCCCGCGCATCCACGGACCGGGAGGAAATCCTCATTGCCACCATCAACCCGAGCCACCAGGAAGAGGTGCGCCGCCACTGGCCCTTCCTGCGAGACCGCCGCATCGACACGTATGCGCCCATCCTCGGGCGATGGATCGACTAAGGAACTCCTCAGCATGGCTATCGACACCACCGCAACCCCTTCATCACAGGGCTACCGCATGCCCGCCGAGTGGGAGCCGCATCAGGCGACGTGGCTCGCGTGGCCGCACGAACGCACGGATTGGCCGGGAAAGTTCGCACCCATCCCCTGGATCTACGGCGACATCGTCCGCCACCTCTCGAAGGTGGAGATGGTGCGTATTCTGGTGCGCGACGAAAAGGCGCGGCGGGAGGCTGAACGCTGCTGCGACAAGTCCGGCGCGCGCATGGCGAGCGTGGAGTTCTTCGAAGCACCGACGGATCGCAGTTGGACGCGCGATTACTGCCCGATTTTCGTCAAGCGCGGGCCGGGAGAGACAGGCATCCTCGACTTCCGCTTCAACGGCTGGGCGAAGTATCCAAACTGGCGCAACGACGATGCGGTCCCCGCTCTGGTGGCGAAGAAGCTGCGCCTGAAACGCCGGCAGCCGAAGTTCGGCGGGAAGCGCATCGTGCTCGAAGGCGGCAGCATCGACGTGAACGGCGCGGGGCTGCTGCTGACCACGGAAGAATGCCTGCTCAGCACCGTGCAACAGCGCAACCCAGGCTTGACGCGCGAAGGCTACGAAGCCGTGTTCCGCGACTATCTCGGCGTTGAGAAGACTCTATGGCTGCACAACGGCGTCGCGGGCGACGATACGCACGGCCACGTGGACGACCTTGCCCGGTTTGTGAACGCCAATACGGTGGCCGTGGCAAGCGAGACGAATCGACAAGACGCCAACTATGCGCCGCTCCGCGAGAACTACAAACTGCTGCGCGGCATGACCGATGCAAAGGGCAAGGCGCTTGAAGTGGTGAAGCTGCCGATGCCCGAGCCGGTACTCTTTGAGGACTACCGCCTGCCCGCGAGTTACGCCAATTTCTACATCGCGAACGGCATCGTGCTTGTGCCGGTCTTCAACGACCCCGCCGACCGCGTGGCCTTGAATACGCTTGCGCGCCTGATGCCGGAACGCAGCGTCATCCCCATCTATTGCCGGGATCTCGTGCTGGGCTTGGGCACGCTGCACTGCATGACGCAGCAGCA
>JADLCF010000128.1 GCA_020847315.1 Bryobacterales bacterium
CCGGTGGAGACCTCCCTGTCCGCGGAGAGTTGGCGGGAGATTTGGCGGCATCAACTGCGCTGGGCGCGCACCATTCGCGCGTCCCGCCCCGATGGCTATGTCGGTTTGCCCGTTACCAGCGCTTCCCTGTGGGCGGCGCTGCTTCTGGCGAACCCGTTCTGGCCTTACGGCCTGCTGCTCCTGGGCTTGCGGATCGCGGCGGGCGCGTGGCTGGCCAGAGTGGTGCTGGAGGATCGGATTCCGTTTGGTCTTCTTCTCTTGCAGCCCTTTCGCGATCTATGGGCATTTGCCATCTGGATCTGCGGATTCGCCGGCAACACCGTCGAATGGCGCGGCCAGCGAATCGTGTTGAATCGCCGCGGCGTCATCGTCACCTCCACGTCAGACCGTTAGCGCGCCACGGAGCGAAGCAACGCCGCCCAACCGGAGCGGTTACGATAAATAGAGGCGGGCAAATACGCGCATGATCGCTTCCCGCCGCCCCGGCGTTTCAATTCAATCCTCGCTTACGCGGACTCCGCCCGCGGCGCTCATCCGGATTTCGTTCACCCGCAACCCAAGGAAAGGATTCGTATCTTGACTTTGTATTTCTTCTTGTTCCAGTTCCTCGATATTCTCACACCGCATTTCTGGGAGCAGGCTCTCTCCCCACAGCGCGTGCTCGTCTATTCCGCATCCGCCATCCGCGTCCTGATCGTGATTTTTCTGGCCTGGATGGCCACCATCGTCATCAACCGCTTCGTGCCCAAAATCCGCGCGCACATGGTGAAGGCAATGGATCGCACACATCAGGATGCTGGGGAGTTCCTCAAGCGCGCCAACACGCTCTCCGCGCTCTTCCGGCGCACGCTGATCTCGCTCATTTGGGTGATCGCCACGATCACCGCCTTGCAGCAGGCGGGCTTCGACATCGCTCCGATCCTTGCCACGGCGGGCGTGGCCGGCCTGGCCGTGAGCTTCGGCGCGCAGAACCTGGTGCGGGACGTGGTGAGCGGCGTCTTCCTGCTGCTCGAAGATCAGATTCGCGTGGGTGACGTGGCCGAGATCAATGGAACCGGCGGACAGGTGGAAGAAATCAATCTCCGCACCACCCGGTTGCGAAGCATGGAAGGAACCGTTCACATCTTCCCCAATGGCGCCATCACGAAGCTCTCCAACCTGACCCAGGATTTTTCCTACTACGTCTGGGATCTGGGAGTGGCTTACAAGGAAGATACGGACAGGGTAGCCGAGGTGGTGCGGGAATTGGCCGCACAACTGCGCTCGGAGCCGGAGTTCAGCGCGATCATCCTGGAGCCGCTCGAAGTGCTGGGCATCGACAAGTTCGGCGATAGCGCGGTGATCCTCAAAATGCGCATCAAGACGCGGCCGATTCAGCAATGGTCCGTGGGCCGCGAACTCAACCGGCGCATCAAGAAGCGGTTCGACGAGCTTGGAATCGAGATGCCCTTCCCCCACCGCACGATCGAATTGGGCGGAGCCGCGGCCAGGGAAATCGCGGGAGCCGGAAGCCTTCCAGTGGACCGCGCAACGCTCAAGAATGTGGTGCGCGAGGTGATCCTCGAATTACGCAGCGGAGAGGCCGGCGTGCAGCCCCCGGACGAAGCGCCCGGCAAAGCACTACACTAAGGATTAGCTTTCCGCGAGCGCGAGGCGAGCGCCATCCTCCCGCCACGCGGAAGCGTTGATTCCTGTATGTCGAGAGAAACTGTGTACCGGCTGGCCGCGAACGCGAAAGCGGCCGGTTGAGCGTCCAAGCTGAATCCAAAGTTTTTGGATAGCGTGCTTCCGCGCCTGTCGGTGTGGAGGAATCCGAGAGTGCTTGCCGGGTTTGAGACGTCGGATGATGCCGGCGTCTACAAGCTAACGGAGGATTGTGCCCTCATCCAGACCGTGGATTTCTTCACGCCCATCGTGGACGACCCTTACACCTATGGCGCCATCGCCGCGGCCAATGCCTTGAGCGACGTCTATGCCATGGGCGGCAAGCCCATCTCGGCAGTTTCCATCGTCGGCTTTCCCGGCAAGGGAGATCCGGACCTGCTCTTGGAAGTCCTGCAGGGCGGCGCGGAGAAAATGCGAGAGGCTGCTTGTTCCGTGATCGGCGGGCACAGCGTGAACGACGAAGAGATGAAGTTCGGCTATGCCGTCACCGGCGTTGCGCACCCGAAGCGTTTCTGGCGCAATGTAGGCGCGCGTCCGGGCGATACGCTGCTGCTCTCGAAACCGATCGGCACCGGCGTCATCGCCACCGCCGCCAAGCAGGGCGGAGCCGCTGCAAGCGATATCGCGGCCTCCATCGCTTCCATGCTGGAACTCAATAAAGCCGCCGCGGATGCGCTCGATGGCTTGAACGTGCATGCCTGCACGGACATCACGGGCTTTGGGCTTCTGGGCCACCTCAAGGAACTCAGCGCCGGTGACGAGATTACCGTCGTCGTCAATGCATCCGCCGTGCCGCTGCTCTCCGGAGCGCTGACATATTCGCACGAAAAGGCCCATGCCGGCGGCCTCAAGAACAACCGCGAGTTTGCCGGTTGCGCCGTGGAGTACGCCGCGGACATCCACCCGGATCTCGAGGCGCTGCTCTACGATCCGCAAACTTCCGGAGGTCTTCTGGTTGCGATCGATAGCGACGATACGCCGGAAGCGATGGTCCGCCATCGGGGATTCCACCGCATCGGGAAAGTCATCGCCCGCGAGCGCATGCCGATCCGGCTGGTGAATTCCTAGCCTCCTCCCACGCCGGCGCCTTCCCAGGATCCTCTCCAATTCGGAACGTTTGCCCCGGTTCGGATATAATCCACACGGGCCATGCGGCGAGTGTTCTTGCGATTCTTCCCGCATGGCGATCGATGCTCTCACGGGAGAACGCCATGCACGCAGGTTCATCGGGCTCAAGCCCACTTCCCGCCCGGCAATCGGAAGCTGGCTGCGCAAAGCGCTTCGGCCGCCGCTCGTTTCTGGCTGCCGCTTCCGCCGCCGCGGCCACGGCCATGGCCGGATGCGGGAAGCAGGCGCGCCGGCCGAACATCCTGCTTGTGATGACCGATGACCAGGGGTGGGGCGATCTCTCCGCCGGTGGAAATACCATCCTCGAGACGCCGAACATGGATCGCGTTGCCGAAGAAGGCATGCGCTTCGACAACTTCCACGTGTCTCCGGTCTGCGCCCCTACGCGCGCCAGCCTGATGACCGGCCGCTACAATTACCGGACCGGCGTCGTGGACACCTTTAAGGGCCGCGCCATGATGTATCCCGATGAGGTCACGGTCGCGGAACTGCTGCGCGGCGGCGGCTATCGCACGGGAATCTTCGGCAAGTGGCACCTGGGCGATAACTTTCCCCTGCGCCCGAAAGACCAGGGCTTTGAGACTTCGCTGGTGCATAACGGCGGCGGCATCGGCCAACCCTCTGACCCTCCGGGGAACCGCTACCTCAATCCCATGCTGCTCGAAAATGGCGCCGAGAAGCGCTTCGAAGGCTACTGCACCGACATTTTCGCCAACGCCGCGATGCGTTTTATTGAAGCGCACCGCGACGAGCCTTTCTTCTGCTACGTCGCCACAAACACGCCGCATACCCCACTGGAAGTGCCGGAGGAGTGGGTGGCTCCCTTTCACGGCACGGGGCTCAGCGATGGCGAGGCGAAGCTCTACGCCATGGTGAAGAACATTGATGACAATCTCGGCAAGCTACTAGCGAAACTGGCCCAGTTGGATCTTGACCGCGATACCGTCGTGTTCTTCCTTACCGACAATGGCGCGGGCGGGCCGAAACGATTCAATGCCGGGCTGCGCGGCTTCAAAGGCAGCGTGTATGAAGGCGGCATCCGGGTGCCCCTCTTCGTGCGCTGGCCGGGGCGCATTGCGCCCGGCAGCCATTGCGAACGCCTGGCAGCGCACATCGATCTGCTCCCCACCATCTGCGAATACGCCGGCGTGAAGCCGCCGCATGCCCCACGGATCGACGGCAGGAGCCTGGCGCCGCTGCTCGACGGGCGCACCGGCGGCTGGGCCGGACGCACCTTCTTTACGCAGTGGCACCGCGGCGACCAGCCCATCCCCCGCGAATCCGCCGCCGTCGTCACGGAGCGCTACAAGCTGGTGCTCCAGCGCGATCTCACGAACGGTTTTGAACTCTTCGATCTCACAAATGATCCAGGTGAAACCACGGACCTTTCCGGAAAACTGCCGCAGATCGCAGCCGAACTCAGAAGGCGATACGACAACTGGTTTGCCTCGGTTTCCGCCACGCGCGGCTATGCGCCGCCGAGGATCTATGTGGGCGCCCCGGAGGAGAACCCCGTGCGGCTGACCCGGCAGGATTGGCGTGGGCCGCGCGCCGGCTACGCAGAGGAGACCGGCGTTCTGGGGTATTGGGAGGTGGATGTGCGCCGGGGCGGCAACTATCGCGCGCGGCTCGAAGGCCTGCCGACCGATTCGGTCCGCACGGCCCGCTTCCGCCTGAACGGCGTCGATGCCGGCATGCCGCTCGCCGCCGGGGAACGCGCCTGCGAGTTCTCCAATCTCGCGATTCCCGCCGGCTTGGGCGATGCGGAAGCCTGGTTTGAAGGCGTGAATGCGGAAGGAGAGAAAGCGCCCGTGGGTGTCTGGTATCTGTATCTCGAATTGCTTCCTTAGCCCTGGCGTCCCGCCCTACTTGCGCCAAAAAGCAGGCGCGAAGACGAGCAGAAGAGTGAAAAACTCCACGCGCCCCGCCAGCATGCAGATCGAGAGAATCAACTTCGCCATCCCCGGCAGGTGCGCATAGTTCTCCGCCGGGCCAACGGTGCCGAACGCGGGCCCCACGCTGAACATGCAGGAAGCCGCCGTGGTGACGGAAGTGAGCATATCCACGCCCAGCGCGGCCAGCATGCATGAGGCCACCGCGAGGAACATCACCACCATCAGAACGAAGCTGAGCGCGCTGTGTACCTGCGCTTCGCTCAACACTTGGCCGCCGATGCGGATCGCGAACACCGCGCGGCGCTCCACCATCTTCTTGAACTCGCGCTTCAGTGATAGCAAGATCACGTAAAAGCGAAAACTCTTGATGCCGCCCGCGGTGCTGCCCGTGTTCGCGCCGAGCGCGCCCACGACGAAAAGCAGCATCTGGGGAAGCGGTGCCCAAAGCTCGTAATTGTCCGTGGCAAAGCCCGTGGTCGATGCCATGGATGCCACCTGGAACAGGGCGCGGCGGAAGGCAAGTTCCAATCCGTACCGCTGATTCTCAAGCAGCGAGATCGTGGTGAGAAACGTGGCCACGGCGATGATGGAGAGGAACACACGGAACTCGATATCGCGAAAGTAGGTGAGGATCGAGCGGTCGCGAACTGCCCGGTAATGAACCGTGAAGTTTAGCCCGGCGATGATCATGAACAGCACGATGATGTATTCGATCGGCGCGCTGTTGTAGTAGCCGACCGAAGCGGTTCGCGTCGAAAATCCTCCCGTTCCCATCGTGGAGAACGTATGGCAGAGCGAGTCGAACCAATCCATGCCGGCAAATCGAAGCGCGGCGTATTGAATGAGAGTGGCGGCGACGTAGAACTTCCAGAGAGCGCGGGCCGTCTCGATCACGCGAGGCTTGAGCCGCTCGGATTTCATCGCGCCCGCCTGCGCCTTGTAAAGCGCCATGCTGCCGATGCCGAGCAAGGGCAGGATGGCGATTGCCAGCAGGATAATCCCCACGCCCCCCAGCCAATGGCTGAAGCAGCGCCACATTTGAATGCTGCGGGGCAGGACTTCGACATCGGGAAGCACGGTTCCCCCGGTGGTGGTGAATCCGGCGGTCGCTTCGAAAATCGCATCGATCGCGGTGGGGAACCACGGGGAAAAGATGAACGGAATCGCCCCCACGATCATCACGCCGGTCCACAGCATCACCACCAGCATGATCCCCTCCCGCAGGGTGAGATCGGCTTGTGAGCGGGGGCAGACGCGCATCAGCAGCAAGCCCGAAAGCACGCAGCCCAGCGCCGTGTAGCTGAGCACCGCGAGCCCTTCATCCTGGTAGCTTAGCCCCACGGCGATGGGCAGCAGCATGGAGATCGCGAAGAGGATCAGGAACTGCCCGGAAATGAACCCGAGGACCCCGTAGCGGATCAATACCGCGCCCTCCCCTCGTGATCTCGAAAAAAGGCTTGCTCCAGCTTCGGCACGGCGGATTCGAGGGCAAAGAAGATCACGCGGTCCCCGGCTTCGATCATCGACGAGCCGCGTGGAACCAGCACTTCCCCGCTCGGCTTGGCGATGGCGCCCACGATGCTGCCGTCCGGAAACTTGAGGTCCCTGAGCCGTTTCCCGGCGTAGCGGGAATCCTCCGTCGCAAGCAGTTCGATCGCCTCCGCCTCCTCCTCCCGGAACGTGGTTACGGAGAGCACGCGGCCCTTGCGAACGAACTGCAAGATCTGATCGACGGCAACCGTGCGCGGGCTGATCGACGTATTGATCCCAAGGCGCTGGGCCATCGCAAGATAGTTCAGGCGGTTGAGCAGCGTCACCACCTTGTGCGCGCCCAGTTTGCGGGCAAGCAGAGATGCGATCAGGTTGTCTTCATCGTCGGAAGTCAGGCTCAGAAAAGCGCTGACGCCCTTGATGTTCTCTTCGAGCAGGATCGATTCCTCGGTGCCGTCCGCGTTCACGATGAGCGTCTTGTCGAGCAGTTCCGTGAGCAGGTTGCAGCGCTCCAGGTTGTGTTCGAAGAGCTTAACCTGCACGTTCCGCCTCTCGAGATCCTGCGCGATCTGGATGCTGATCTGCCGCCCTCCCAGGATGAAGACGCTTTCGAGATTCGTGTGGCCGGGAAGCCCCATGAACCGCATCGCTTCGTCCTCTTCGTCCCGGTTGCAGCAAACGTAGACGTGGTCTTCGACCTCCAACGTATCGCCGCCTCGCGGGATGATCACCTGCTGATTGCGAAAGACCATCGCAATGATGGAATTGCGCGGCGGGCCAGCCGCGTCCAACTCGCGCAGGGTCTTGCCCGCCACCCAGCTATCGGGCTGGATGGTGAGGCCGAACAGGCGCACGGAGCCATTGGCGAAATCGAAAATATCGGAGACACCGGGGCTCGAGAGCACGCGCAGGATGCGCTCCGCCACTTCCGATTCCGGGTGGATGATCAGGTCGATCTCAAGGCCGAGATTCTCCGCCATGTGGCGCCAGTAGGCCACTTCCGGCGTGCGCATGCGCGCGATGCGGATTTTCGCGGAGCGTTCGTTCTGGGCGATCAGGCAAGCCAGGAAATTCACTTCATCGGAGTTGGTAACCGCGATGAGCATGTCGGCCTGCGTGAGGCCGGCGCGGTGCAGTGTCCGGCTGCTGGCCGCATTGCCGCGCACAATGGTGGCGTCGAGCGCTTCTTCGAGATACTCGCAGCGCCTCGCGTCGGCTTCCACGACGACAACGTCGTTGCCCTCCCGGCTCATGCGCCGGGCCA